>NZ_QUGH01000025.1:0-16101 GCF_003478985.1 Ruminococcus sp. AF20-12LB
TACATTTCAAAAATTCAGATGGGAGGTATTTATGGTGAAATATGCACCAAGAAAGGTATTTATCAAAGAAAGCGGCAGATATGTGGAACTGTCCTACATGGATTTCTGCCGCCGCAGGGAATCCGACCAGACCTACATGGACAAGCTGTTTATTCCCGTTCAAGGCTGTCTGCTTGAAGTCGTGAGGGAGCAATACACGGACTTCTACCGAGATAAGGAACGGTGGCGTTATCTGAAAAAATTAGATACGAAGAACAGCCTGCTTTCTCTGGATGGATTTACGGACAGCGAGGGGAAGCCTTTAGACTTTATCGCTGATGAAGCGGCGGACATTGCGGAAACCGTTGTCAATGCGGTTATGGTGGACAGGCTGAAAGCCGCCCTGCCTTTGCTGTCGGATAGTGAACAGGAATTGATACAGGCAATCTTTTTTGACGGACTTTCTGAGCGTGAAGTCGGGGCGAGGTTCGGCATAACCCAGAGCGTTGTGAACAAACGCAAAGCCAGAATCCTAAGAAAACTAAGAAAGATAATAGAAAATTAAAATTTAAGGCGTTCAGCCCCCTTGTTTTTTCCTTTGGGAAAATGAGGGGGTTTTTCTCTGCCCTCTCAATCAATTCTGATTGGAGGAAAAGAAGCATGGCATATAACCACGGACGGGAGGACAGGAAATGGCGTATCTGGAAAGAAGCGGAGGAAAAGCTGCTGCGTGAGTGCGGCGTTGATGAAGCGACCATTGAGCAGATACGCATGGCGGACAGGGCAGACTTCAATTCCAACAGGCGGTTTTACCGATGGACGAATGACGTTGCGGAATACCTTGAGGACATGGCAGACAGGGAGCGGCAGACGGAGGTGGGTACGGTTGCGGAGTTACTGGACGAGATTGAGAGCGAAAATCTTTATCAAGTATTAGTCACGGTGGACGGACGTACCTTGAAAATCGTCCTGCTGAAAATGCAGGGGTATTCCACAAAAGAAATTGCCCCGCTCGTGCATTTGACGACTGGTGCTATTTACGCAAGGTTAGACCATCTGCGGAAGAAGCTACGAAAATTTTATAGCGTCTAAAACAGCCTGCCGTCCTGCGGGCTACTGGGTGAGGGATGGAAATCCCCTCACTCATTTTTTGCAGGAGGTAAGCAGGATGACATACAGAGTTAAGGCATACACGCTTCGGGAGGAATCTACGGAAAGCAGCACAAGGTATTTTATCAGCTTTAAGGACGGGCAGGGCAAATCCCACGAGTTGGAAGTGTCGGAACAGTTCTTTATGGAGTTTCGGCAAATGGAACGCAGGAACAGGAATCTTCTCCAATGGGACGAGCGGCACAGGGAGTTTTCGGAAGTATGGGACGAAACGCTGAACAGGCGGGCGTTAAAGCTGCCTAAGAGCATTGAGGAACAAATGATTGAAGCAGAACGGGCGGAACTGCTTTGTAAAGCGGTTGACAGACTGCCAGAGATACAAAGGCGGCGTTTCCTGCTCTACTACGAGTACGAATTTAATTTTTATCAAATCGCTGCGATGGAGCATTGCACCGCTTCGGCAATACAGAAATCTGTTGCGATTGCAAAGGAGAAAGTAAAGGCGGAAATGAAAAAGTATCTCCAACCGTGACCGACACCGCCCGAAAAAGAAATCCGTTTTTTATTTGTACGGGATTGGCGGCATTACATACTCTCATTTTTTTCATGGGAGTAAATCTATTTTTAAGGAGGTCAACGCTTATGTGCAACAACAAGATAACTGCCCGAAAGGAGGAAAGCCATGCAGAAGTTACAGACAGTCAACGCCGAAACGCTCCTTTATGAGCCGCTTGAGAAGCCGTCCTTTGTGGTGGACAGTCTTATCCCGACAGGCTTGTCGCTGTTCTGCGGCTCACAGAAGATAGGCAAGAGCTGGCTCATGCTGAAGCTATGCCTATGCGTGTCGCAGGGAATCCCTTTATGGAACATGCCGACAATGGAGGGCGATGTGCTTTACCTCTGCCTTGAGGACACGTTCTGCCGCATACAGGACAGATTATTCCGCTTGACGGATGAAGCAAGCGGGCGGCTTCATTTTGCCGTGGCAAGCTGCAAGCTGTCAGACGGTCTTATCGTGCAGTTGGAAGATTATCTGAAAGACCATCCAGACAGCAGGCTCATTGTGATTGATACCTTGCAGAAAGTCCGAACCGCATCCAAAGACAATGCCTACGCAAGCGACTATGGGGACATCTCCCTAATCAAAGATTTTGCCGACAGGCACTCTCTGGCGGTCATTGTCGTACACCACATCCGAAAGCAGAATGACAGCGACGTGTTCAACAAGGTGTCTGGGACGACAGGCTTAACGGGGAGTGCAGACGCTACCTTTGTGTTGGAAAAGGAGAAACGGGCATCCGACACCGCCAAGCTGTATGTGACGGGCAGGGACACGCCTTATCAGGAATACACGCTGCGTTTCCGTGATTGCAGTTGGGAACTTGTGGAGAGAAAAACACAGGAGCAGCTTGCGAAAGAAACGATACCAGACGTCCTTTTTCGGTTGGTGGATTTTATGAGGGATAAGGAAGAATGGGCAGGCACGGCAACGGAACTGTTAGCCGCTATGGGGGAAACGGAAACCATACCCACAGTGATTACGAAATGGCTGAATGAATACCGCACCACATTTTTAAGCGAGAACCGTATCTGCTACCAGTACAGCCGCAGGAAAGACGGCAGGCAGATTGCCCTTGCAAGGAGGGCGGGTGACAGCGGTGACGGTGGTGACAGCAGTTTTGGGATACCCCCTGTTACTGTCATTGACGCTTAAAGCCATGTAAAGTTGGCGGTTCTGCCCTGCGGGTGACAGCGGTGACGGCGGTGACAGTGATTTTAGGATACCCCGCCGATGTCATCCCTGCGGGAGAACACCCCGCAAACGCAAAATGCAGGCGTGGGATTCACCCGCCCTTTTCGGGCGTGTAAAACCACCCCTGCGGTCAGAAAAATCTCTCCGATTTTTCCGACTGCGTTTGCAGGGTGTAACACACTACACTTTGCCCTGCAAAGTCGTGTGCCAGACGTTCCCTCTGGACTCCCTTAAAGCAGGGCTGTCGCCCTGCTATCCTGCGCCTTGCGGCTTCGGATAAAAGAATATCGGGGTGACGGTGACGGCAATAAGGGGGTATCCCAAAACTGCTGTCACCGCCGTCACCGCTGTCACCCAAAGGGCAGTTACTCGCCGAAGAAAGGAAGATGATGGATTATGCCCTATGCAATCCTGCGTTTCCAGAAACGCAAAGCGGGCGGCGTTGCGGCTTGCGAACGCCACAATGAGCGGAAGAAAGAAGCCTATAAAAGCAATCCAGATATAGATATGGAACGCTCGAAAAATAACTACCACCTTGTAAAACCGCCACGTTACACCTACAAGAAAGAGATTAACCGCATGGTAGCCGAAGCGGGGTGCAGGACGAGGAAAGACAGCGTGATGATGGTGGAAACGCTTATCACGGCTTCACCAGAATTTATGAACAGCCTGCCGCCAGAGGAACAGAAAGCGTATTTTACGATGGCTCTGGATTTCATTTCGGAACGTGTCGGGGAGAAAAATATCCTCTCCGCTGTTGTCCACATGGACGAGAGAACGCCGCATATGCACCTCTGTTTTGTGCCGATTACGCCAGACAACAAGCTGTCAGCAAAGTCTATTTTAGGCAACCAGAAATCATTATCCGAGTGGCAGACTGCCTACCATAAGCGGATGTCCTCACGGTGGAATCAGCTTGAACGGGGTCAGTCCTCAATGGAAACGAAACGGAAACACGTCCCCACATGGCTCTATAAGTTGGGCGGCAGGCTTGATAAACAGTATGAGGAAATCGTGTCTGCCCTGTCCGACATCAACGCCTTTAATGCAGGGAAGAAGCGTGACAAGGCACTGGAACTGATTGCGGCATGGCTCCCAGACGTGGAGAAATTCTCAAAGGAAATCAGTAAGCAGAGTGCCTATATCGACAGCCTAAAGGAGCAAATCGGACAGGAATCAGACTATGCGGGGCGTATGCGTGATGAAAAGTATGAGCAGGAACTAAAGGTGCAGAAAGCGAATCAGAAGATATTTGAGTTGCAGAGAACCAACGAGCAGATGGGGCGGCTGCTGTCAAAAATACCGCCAGAAGTGTTGGAAGAATTGCAGAAAAACCATAAAAGCAGAGTGAAAGAAAGGTAGATATGTGAATGAAGAAACAGGATTTTAAGGTGTTAAAGACCAAAGACTTGTACCCGTTTCCCGACAATCCGTTTCATGTGGCAGAGGATGAAACGTTGTCAGAGTTAGCGGAAAGCATCAAGGAATTTGGCATTGTCACGCCGATAATCACACGCCCGAAAGAGGACGGGAACGGCTATGAAGTGATTGCAGGACAGCGGCGTGTCCGTGCTTCTGAGCTTGCAGGGACAAATACCGTGCCTGCGTTTGTCCTGCCCTTAGACCGTGACCGAGCCATCATTACCCTTGTAGACAGCAATTTACAGCGTGAAAATATCCTGCCGAGCGAGCGGGCGTTTGCCTACAAGATGAAATCCGAAGCCATGAAGCGGCAGGGTTTCCGCACGGATTTAACCTCGTCACAAGTTGTGACGAAGTTGCGGACGGACGACAAAGTGGCACAGGGCTTCGGCGTGGGCAGGATGACCGTACAAAGATTTATCCGCTTGACGGAATTGATACCGCCGATTTTGCAGATGGTGGACGAGGGGAAAATCGCCCTCACTCCTGCGGTGGAGCTGTCCTTTTTGAAGAAAGACGAGCAGGAAAACCTCTTTGCCACGATGGAGAGCGAAGAAGCAACGCCCTCACTCTCACAGGCACAGCGGATGAAACAGTTAAGCCAGAGCGGGCAGCTTGACATGGATACGATATTTGCGATTATGACCGAGGAAAAGGGAAACCAGAAAGAAACATTGAAAATCAACACAAGCAAGCTGAAAAAGTATTTTCCGAAGAACACAACGCCGAAACAGATGGAGGAAACCATCATCAAACTTTTGGAGCGTGAGTTGCAGAGGAAACGGGGCAGGGACAGCCGCTAATCTTCTCTTTTCGGAAAGTAAATATGAAACTCTGGACGGATAAAAACCAGAAAGCCAAGACAGAAAAGGGGCAGGGAATGAAAGAAATCCAATATGAGATTGTAAAGGAAATCGCCGTATTGTCTGCGAGTGACAGCGGATACACAAAGGAAATCAATCTTATCTCATGGAACGGGAGAGAGCCGAAATATGACATCCGCAGTTTTTCACCGAACCGTGAGAAGTGCGGAAAGGGTATCACGTTGAACGCTGATGAAGCGGCGGCACTCCTTAAAGCATTACAGAAGGAAGTAAACAGCGGGGATTGATGGTATCTGATTGACAGGACGGGGCGTTTCCAGACGTTCTCCTGCCCTGTCTGGAAAGGAAGATTTAAGTATGGGTGAGGATAAGAAAACAGATAAAAAGAGAAAGCGTGTCGTGCCGAAAGCACCAGTGCAGATGATAATCAGCCGTGAATATGTCGGCACACAGACAGTCACAGAAGCATTTATCCCGATTATCTCCGAGGATATTCGGAAGAAGATTGCCGAGGGTGACACCTTCGACAATGAGGGGATATCCGCTTAGAATGTACGCAATGGGACATGAAAACAGATAGGACAGATACGGAGGTTTTACAGTATGGCAGGAATAAGAACGGAGAACAAGATTTATGAAGTCGGCATGTACTGCCGCTTGTCAAAGGACGATGGCACGGATAACGAGAGTGCGAGCATTGCGACACAGAAATCCATCCTCACGGATTATGTGAAAAAGCAGGGATGGCACTTAGCAAAAACGTATGTGGACGATGGTTACTCTGGTACGAATTTCCAAAGACCAAGTTTCCAGAACATGATTAAGGACATTGAAAACGGTCTGATAAACTGCGTGATTACGAAAGATTTATCACGTCTGGGGAGGAACTATCTTGACTGCGGACTGTATCTGGAAGTGTTTTTTCCAGAGCATAACGTGAGGTATATAGCGGTCAATGACGGCGTGGACACGCTCAATAAATCAGCGATGGACATCACGCCTTTCCGCAACATCCTAAACGAAATGTACTCTGCCGATGTGTCGGTCAAGATAAAATCGGCGTACCGAGCGAGGTTTCAGCAGGGGAAATTCATGGGGACGACAGCACCATACGGATATGTCAAAGACCCCGCCGACCATAATCACCTGCTGATAGATGACAAGGTTGCCCATGTGGTAAGGGAGATATTCGACCTTGCATTAGCGGGCAACGGAATCGCCAAAATCCGCAAGCACATCAACAAACAGCATATCCTACGCCCTGCCGCTTATGCAGTGGAGCAAGGGGCAACAGGCTATGAGCGGTACTTTGAGGGTAACGAGGAAAACCGTTATATTTGGAGCGAGAACAGCGTAAGGGGCATTTTAAGAAGCCCGATATATGCGGGAAACCTTGCAGGCTACAAGCGGATTGCCGCCAACATGAAAAGCAAGAAACGCCCCTCTAAGCTGCCCGAAGAATGGGAAGTGATACCAGACACCCATGAGGGGATAGTCACGCAGGAGGAATTTGATACCGTACAGCAGCTTATTACAAGCCGCAGATTACCAGAAAACAAGGGCGGCTTTGAGAACATCTTTGCAGGCGTTATTAAGTGTGCGGACTGCGGTTATGCCATGCGGGCTATGAGTGCCAACAGGAGGAAACGCCCCGACATCATCGACTGCGTACAATATTCCTGCAATAATTATGGCAGATACGGTAATATCATGTGTACCGCACACAGCATTGAAGCGAGGGACTTGTTCAACGCTGTCCTCACCGACATCAACCGATTTGCGGATATGGCGGTCAATGATGAAAAGGCGGTGAGGGCGATTGAAAAGCGGCTCACGGAAACAGACCATAGCAGGGCAAAGGCACTGGAAAAGGAGCAGAGAAAGCTGAACAAACGCCTTGCGGAACTGGACAGGCTGTTTTCTTCCCTTTATGAAGATAAGGTGATGGAGCGTATTACGGAGCGGAATTTTGAGATGATGTCGGGGAAATACCAGAAAGAACAGCTTGAAATTGTAGCAAGGCTGAAAGAGGTAACGGAAACGCTAGGCGACAGCTATGAGAAGTCGCAGGGTGTCCGTGATTTCCTCTCCCTAATCCGCAACTATCAAGGAATTAAGGAACTGGACGCAACCATCATAAACGCACTCATAGACAAGATACTTGTTTCGGAACGTGAGAAACTTGCAGACGGGACAGTAAGACAGGAAATCAAGATTTATTATAAATTCATCGGCTTTGTCGGTGAATTACATATCACGCCCACAAAGCGGTGGACAGCGTTAAAGCCTAAGAATTGTACGGTGTGCGGTGTTGAATATGTTCCCCGCTCTGGCATATCGAAGTATTGTCCTGCTTGTGCCAAGAAGATACAGAGGGAGAAATCAAACGAGAGCAAACGCAGGAGCAGGGAGCGAAACAGACAGGCATGTATTGAACTGTCCGCAAAAAATGACCGACTGACCTGGAACAGCAGGAGGGACGTATTCTCAGACAGGGAAATCAGAATGACAAGGTAAAAATCTTCCGGTATGTAACGGAAAATACATTCGATTCGTACATGTGGCAGATTCTGGAAAACAAGCAGAAGTTTATTTCGCAGATCATGACCAGTAAATCCCCGGTTCGTGCCTGTGAAGATGTAGATGATACAGCTCTGTCCTATGCAGAGATCAAAGCACTGGCAACAGGAAACGAGTACATCAAGGAAAAAATGGATCTGGATGTGCAGGTAAGTAAGCTGAAACTTTTGAAGGCAAACCATACCAGTCAGATCTATCGCCTGGAATCAGATATTGCAAAGAGATACCCAGTACAGATCAGTGCATTGAAAGAGCGGATTGCCGGAATGCAGGTGGATTCGCAGGTAGTAAAAAGTGTGGATTTACAGGATAATGACACGTTTGCCATGACAGTAGGGAATGTCCTTTATGAAGATAAGAAAGAAGCAGGCGAAGCGTTGATCGCTGCCTGTGCAGGGTTAAAAGCCGTTAGCACCGGCGGAAAGGTCGGGGAATATCATGGGTTCACGTTATCTGCTTCCTACAATATGTTCTCCAATGCGTTTGAACTGACGATTAAAGGAAAATGTTCTTATAAGCTGGAGATCGGAAAAGACCCGGTAGGAAATATGCAGCGTATCCATAACACGCTTTCTTCTATCGACAGGAAGCTGACGGAAAGTGAGCAGAAATTGGAAACCGTACAACAGCAGCTTGCTACTGCACAGGAAGAGGTAAAGAAACCATTTCCGAAAGAAGCAGAGCTGAATGAAAAGATAGAACGGTTATCCGAGTTAAATGCCTTGCTGAACATGGATGAAAAGGGCAATGAGACGATTATGGCAGATGAGGATATTGGCAGAGAAGGAAGTAACACAGACAGCAGGGATGCCGTAGAAGAAAAAGAACTTCCGGAAACAGCAGACAGAATCCATAAGCCATCTATTCTGGAACGCTTAAAGCAGGAGAAGGCACAGCAGAATACAGCGGAATCGACCGTTACACAGAAAACTGCAAAGAAAAAACACGAACAGGAGTTATAAAAGATTTCCCGTCAGAGTTTTCTCTGGCGGGGACATAAAATGGAGGGTTTGTTTATGGCAAATAATATAGAAAAACAGTTAAAAGAAATATCGGAACGGCTGGAGCAGGGAGTAAAAGAAATCTTTACTTCGGAGAGATATACCGAATATCTGAATACCATGTCAAAGTTCCACAATTACAGCTTTAATAACACGTTACTGATCACCATGCAGAAACCGGAAGCAACACTGGTGGCAGGCTATCAGGCATGGCAGAAGAAGTTTAACCGCCATGTAAAGAGAGGGGAAAAAGGAATCCAGATTATCGCACCGGCACCCATCCGTGAGAAACAGGAGATTGAAAAGATTGACCCTGTAACAAAAGAGCCAGTGATCGGGGATGACGGTCAGCCGGAAACAGAAATTGTGGAGATGGTCATTCCAAGGTTTCGTGTGACAACAGTATTTGATGTCAGCCAGACAGAGGGAGAGCCGATTGCAGAACTGGAAGTACCGGAACTTACCGGGAGCGTACAGTTTTATGACATGTTCATGGAAGCATTGCAGAACATTTCCCCTGTGCCAATCCGCATGATGCAGATAGAAGGGGAAGCAAAGGGGTATTACCATCAGACAGAAAAGTATATCGCAATTCAGGAAGATATGAGCAATCTCCAGACCATGAAAACCGGAGTCCATGAGGTGAGCCACGCATTGCTGCATGACCGGGAGGTAATGGATGCGGAAGGGATTTTAAAAGACCGGACAACAAAAGAAGTAGAAGCAGAAAGTATCGCCTATATTGTCTGCAACCACTTTGGTCTGGATACTTCAGAATACTCTTTTACCTATATTGCCAGCTGGTGTGAGAACAAGGATATGAAAGCACTCCGGGCATCTATGGATACCATTCGGAAAACATCTGCGGAAGTCATTGGGAATATCGAAACACAGATGCATGAGCTGGAAATGGAAAGACCAATCGAAGATGCAAGTCTTGAAAATATAGAAGAAACAACAATGCAGTATGCCCACCGTCTGATTGAAACGGCAGAAGCTGCCAATACGGGAAACTTCACAGATTCCCAGAGAAATCTTATTGTGAATTTTGCATATAAGATGGATGACAAAGACGAAGTGCTTGGACTGGTGAACCGTATGATGACTGCAATCCGCAGACCGGGAAGTGAATATACGAGAAGCCTTATGAATGAAACACAGGCACAGATTGACAATTTTCCAGATGGCATGATCGGTTTTACAGAAATGCACGAAGCAGGAATCCGACTGGAACACATGTATCCTCTTGAAAAAAACAGGGCAGTAGAATTGTATCGTGAGGGTGCGGAAGTTTTTCTTTTACATGGAAATCCAGACAATCCAGAGCAGGCAGGACAGATTCTTGCAGAAACAGAAAATGCAATCCTGGGACATGACGGTATTTTTGGTATTACGGAAGCAGAATGGAAAGTACATAAAGAAAGAGAAGCAGCTGCCGCCAGACAGGAAAAACTGGAACAGGACAGTGCGGAAAAGATTGATGAGACACTTCTTCTGCATGGAGAAAGCAGAAGGTTTGCCATTTATCAGATGGATAGTGGAGATGAGCATACTTATCAGTTTATGGGAATAGAATCCGCAAAGAGTCTGGGCTATACCATTGACGGAAAGGATTACCGGATGGTTTATGCAGCACCGTGGATGCCAACGATCACGTTAGACAATATATTTGAACGCTTTAACATTGACCGACCGGAAGATTTCCGTGGTCATTCCTTATCGGTAAGTGATGTGATCGTGATAAACAGGGGTGCAGAGATTACAGCCTATTATGTAGATTCTTTTGGATTTCAGGAACTTCCAGAGTTTGTCCAGCAGAGAATGAACATGCTGGAACATAATTCCGTCAGGGCATATCCGCCAGTTTATAAAGGAACATTGGAACAGGCAATGGGAGAACGGGATGTGGATGCTTATCTGGATTCCAGAAAGTTAAACCTGGACTGTAAGAAAGCAATCGAAGAAGCCATCCGGGAGAATTTTGACGGGCTGCACTTAAAGCAGGATGCGGCAAAAGAAGTCGTGGAACGCTTCGGGGAAGAACGTATGAATTTTGTTATGGCAAATACCATCCGTGAACTTTCCCATGATGGAAGATTTTCCAGACAGAACAAAGACTGGGCGGAGCATATCGAAGTCCCGGAAAATGTCAGCCGGGGCAGAAATCTGAACCTGGATTATGTGATCGAAAGCCACCCGGCAGTTTTAGATGGGTTTATTGACATGGCAAGAGCTGAGATCCGGATGCAGAGGATAGAACAGGCGATAGGAGAAAATGAAGTGACGATTACGGCAGAGACAAGAGGATATGAAGCAGAAGGACATAATGGGACATGGCATACGGTTGATGAAAAGGAATATGCGGGGGAGAAGTTTTTCTTAATGGAACATGATGAATTTGGCGCCAACGTGGCGGGCATTATCGTAGCAGAAAATGGACAGCTTGTAGCGGAGGACTTATGGAATGGGTTTGATGCAGGAGCGTTAGAAGCTGTATCGGAATATTTGCAGGAAAATGGAACAACACTCTATGACTTGACGGAATTCCCGAAAGATTCTGTTGTAACCCTGCGGAGTGGACAGACACTTACAATCGAAGAAATACAGGCAGTACAGAAAGACATATGGGAAGAAACGATGGCAGGAAAAAATGAATCGGGAACAGATGTCCGGTTTAATTTTCATGCAGTCAGTGAGGTGCAGCTGCCGGAAGGCATAAAGTTAAAAATGCCAGAGATTCATTACATTGATAATTTTTATGTGATGGAAGATGTAAATGCAGAGGGTGTAGTAAAAGTAAACCGGTATGAATCACTGGATGAAGCGATGCAGGAATATTTACGTCTGCCAAATCATCAGAAAAAAGTGCTTGGTATCCAGAATACGGAAACGATGCAGGAGAGCATGGATTTTATCCGATGTGAAAACGGGATAGATCGGCTGACCCATGCGTATGAACAGATCGGAGGGTGGCTGAATCCAGAAATATATGAAGCGGTAAATAAAATGGAAAACATGCTGGACTGGAATGAGGTACAGATTGCATATCAGATTGGAAAACAATACTTTACAATCCAGACTGCAGAAGATGGCTATGATTATACATTTTATAATGAAGATTATCAGGAGGATGATGGAGGAATCTATGACAATCCGACAATTTATGTAGATGAAGCTGCCAGTGATATTTTGGAAGATAAAGGGTACTCATTGGAAGACGCAAAAGTAGTGGATTATGAAGAATTGATGGCAGATGTGGAAGAAGTTCAGGAAGAACAGATGCAGCGGATACAATTAGAAAAAAACTGCCCGGCAAGTATTTTTGAAGGATTTCACAGGGAAAAAGCACTGCAAACCTATGAAGGAATCGCAATGCAGTTTACCGAGAGCAAAGGGTATCTGAGCATACAGGCAACAGAAGAAGGATATTCCTTTATTTTTTATGACTCTGATTTGCATGAAATCCAGAGTGGTGATTACGATAATCCAGACGCATCCATTCAGAAAGCTACTTATGAAATCCTGAAAAGTGAAAGAATGGATGATATGGAATGTGTTAAAGTGGACTATAAAGAATTTGAGGCAATGACCATCCAACATTCAAAGGATTTACTACAGGCAGGTGAGCTTCGTGCGACTTCTGAGATTGGAAGAGATGAAGTAGCATTAAATGGTCTTAGCAGGGCAGAAGTGGAACAGGGTGTCTTGTATCATGCACAGGGTATTCTGGAAGAAATGGGATTAGAAAATGAAGTAGAGCTACTTGCAGCAAGGGTGCATGGTTCCAGAAGCAGAGAGGAACTTTACAGAGATGATTCTGACCTTGATGTGGTGCTTTCTTATCGTGGCAATATCCGGGAGGACAGTTTCTTCAATGAATTAAATGCTCATGGTATAGCAATGGCAGGTATTAAGGTGGACATCAATCCTATTGCTGAAGAAAGAATCACTTTGGCAGAATATATGAAGGAAGCAGATGCTTACCTTGATCAGCAGGAAATCAAAAAGCTGGCGGCTGATTTAGATAATTTCAGCTATGAATATGACTCTTACGAATATAAAGATACCGTTGAGAACAGGGAAGAACAGGTGGAGAAAATCACAGAGGACATTTTGAATAAGAAAACAGAGTGTTTAAAGGACTGGCTCGTTGAAGTATCGGAAGAATCTGATATAGACAGTGATGTGATAACTGCCCGGTCATTACTTTCCCGTCTGGAAAATGCAGAAACCCTTTCTATCTTTACCAGACAGCCTGAGCAGGAACAGCCAGAAGCTACGATCAGTTTCTATGTAGCAGAGTGCATGGAGTTCCCGGTCATGGGTGAGTACCATAATAATCTTACTCTGGAAGAAGCGATTAAGATTTATGAAAGTATTCCGGCAGATCGACTACATGGAGGCAAAGGGATTGGTTTTGACCTGCAGGACGGGGATAAGGATTATTCCGGGGAATATGAACTGATGTGTTGGGATAGAGTGGACAGGGAACTGATAGATATGATTCCTCATTATAAGGAAAGCCCATTGGTACAGAAAGCAATTAACGATATGGAAAAGTATCTGAATGAGAAACATGGAAAAGTGCAGGAAGCAGAACAGACCGTGGAAGTGAAACAGGAAGTTTCAGAAACACCAGTCAAGAAAGAATCCGTATCAGTAGAACCGAACCGGGAACAAAACAAAGAGCCTGCAAAGGGTGAAAAAGGGGAACTGAAAAAATCTGTGCTGCAGTCGTTAAAAGAGTTTCAGGCAAGGGCAAAAGCACAGGAGCAGAAAAATAAAGAAGCAGAAAAACCTAAAGCACATAAGAAGGGGGATGTAGAATTATGATGGATCTGGCAATGAACTTTGATACAGACGAATGTTTAGTGACCGCAATGTTTGATAAAGGCAACCGAAATGATACGATGGAAGAGGAACACATCAGATATTATCATGCGTAGATGAAAAAACAAAAATTTTCAAACAAGACATTGTTGAAAATAAAAACCTGTGCTTTGAGGGACTAAGTATAGACAAATATAGGCGAGTAGTGATCCATGGTGAAACTGAAATTGAATTGACTTATACAGAATTTGAAATCTTATTGCTATTAGCACAAAATGCCGGAATAGTGTTCAGTAAAGAGCAGATTTACGATTGTGTCTGGAAAGAACCATATTTTGGCGATTATAATATTGTTATGAGTCATATCCGTAACCTACGTGAGAAAATAGAAGATAATCCAAGTAAACCAATGTACATACAGACAGTGTGGGGAGTTGGGTATCGCTTTAATAAAAATTTAAGCAGTGGTCTGTGAAAATATTCCAGATCACTGCTTATTTTTCCTTTTTAACACCCAAGAGATATTCACAAGATACATGAAAAAATTTAACTAATGATACAGACGGCGTGAAAAGTCAAGATATTCTAGCGGAAAATTAAAGAAAATCAGAAGAATGTCAGGAAGACTTTCCTATGGAAATTTAATCGTACAGACGTTAGGAAAGTGTGGGAAATTTCGTCTGTGTCATGACATAGGAAGTGTTTGCTAGGTATCCTTTCATGCACTCCCGAAGGATGTGCCAATGTAGAAGGCATATGATTGTATTATTCGAAAGAACGAATTATAATAATATTCGGAGGAATGGATATGGATTATATGATATTAAAAGAAGCTAGTGCAAAATGGGGAGTAACACCTCGTTGGATAAATTATTTTTGCTCTGGTGGACGTATTCCAGGACCTGTAAAGATGGGAATGGTTTGGCTGATACCAAAATCAGCATAAAAACCTGTGGATGGTCGGACAAAACAAGGGAGAGAATTGTACCATGAATAGAATTTTGATTATAGATGATGACAGAGAACTGTGTGCCTTAATTAAGCGCAGCGTACAAACGGAAAATATAGCAGCCGATTTTTGTAATACCGGAAAAGAGGGCTTGCAGAAATTAAAAGAGCAGGAATATCAGCTTGTAATACTGGATGTGATGATGCCCGGTATGGATGGGTTTGAAACACTGGAAGAAATCCGCAAAGAGCATAGTTTGCCAATTTTAATGTTCACATCCAAAAATGACAGCATTTCTAAGGTGCGGGGGTTACGGGCCGGAGCGGACGATTATCTGACAAAGCCGTTTGATATGGATGAGCTGATTGCCCGTATTGTGTCCCTCATTCGCCGTTACACTCGCTTTAATCAGCAAGCCGGAACGATGCAAAAGCTGAATTTTGATGGATTACAAATTGACCTTGAAAATCGTTCCGTTACTACGGGAAACGGCACTTTTGAACTTCCACCAAAGGAATTTGATTTGCTGCTCTATTGTGTAAAAAATCAAGGAAGGATTTTAACAAAGCAGCAGATTTATGAAGAAGTATGGGGTGAAGAATATTTCTATGATGACAGTAACATTATGGCGATTATCAGTCGGCTTCGTAAAAAATTAGAAGTCAACCCCTCCAGTCCAAAGTACATCCAAACTGTCAAAGGGATCGGTTATCGCTTTAACAAGGAGGTGTAGTCAGCATGGAAATCATCGTATTCTTGTCCATTGTGATTGCTGTTGTGGCTGTATTGACTTCCATCGTTCTCGTTCGGCGTATAAAAAAACAAATAGCAGAAATGACCGATGCATTGGTTGATGTGAAAAATGGAAATGGCAATCGGCGTATTTTGTCTGCAACAAATGAACTAACAGCCCCTCTTGCATATGAAATCAATGAGATCGTTGTGGCTTATGAAAGCAGGCTTTCTGCTGTGCGACAGACGGAAGAAACCAACCGCCAGCTTATGACGAGCCTTTCTCACGATGTTCGGACGCCTCTTACCACTCTGATCGGGTATCTTGATGCTGCACACAAAGGTATTGTCACGGGAAAAGACCGGGATGATTATATTGAAACTGCTCGCCGGAAAGCCCACGATCTGAAAGAATATATTGATGTGCTTTTTGACTGGTTCAAGTTAAATTCCAACGAGTTTGCTTTGGAAATTCAGAGCATTGAGGCCGCAGAGTTTACAAGGAATATCCTGATTGACTGGATACCGATTTTTGAGGATAAACAGGTTGATTATGACATTGATATTTCCGAACAGCCTGTCCGGGTAAGATTGGATATAGACAGCTATATGAGAATCATCAATAATCTCATTCAAAATGTCATCGCTCATAGCCATGCGGACAAAATTAAAATCTCCCTATCGAAGAAGGAAAACAGCATGGAGCTGCTGCTGGCGGATAATGGAGTGGGAATTGAGAAAGAAGATTTGAAACACATATTTGAACGGCTTTATAAGTGTGATAAAGGACGCTCTGAAAAAGGCAGCGGACTTGGTCTTTCTATTGTCCATCAGCTTGTAGAAAAGATGGGTGGAAGTATAACAGTTGAAAGTTTGCCGGGAAAAGGAACTGAATTTATGTTGCTTTTTCCTTTGGAGAGT
>NZ_QUGH01000025.1:16111-17217 GCF_003478985.1 Ruminococcus sp. AF20-12LB
TGAATTTATGTTGCTTTTTCCTTTGGAGAGTTAAGCGGGTTCCCGTCTTTATGGCGGGAGCCTTTGTCATTTTACTGGATTTCAAATTGCAAGGTTAATGCAAGGTTGCGGCAAGGTTAATGCAAGGTTGGCATGATAGAATACCTTACAGAACAGGAGGTTTTGAATATGGATACAAATTATATCATTGAAACAAAAAATCTGACAAAGCAATACGGCTCACAAAAGAGTGTGGCTGACTTAAATATCCATGTCAAGCGTGGGAGAATTTATGGTCTGTTGGGTAGAAACGGAGCCGGAAAAACCACAACTATGAAAATGCTGTTGGGTTTAACGAAGCCTACTTCCGGTGAGGTCAAAATCTGGGGAAAGTCTTTGCAAGGAAATGAAAAGAAGTTGCTGCCCCGCATTGGCAGTTTGATTGAGTCCCCTGGTTTTTATCCCAATCTGACCGGTACGGAGAACCTGCGTATCTTTGCTACCCTGCGTGGAGTACCAAACAATCATGCCATCAAAGACGCTCTGGATTTGGTCGGGCTACCTTACAAGGATAAAAAGCTGTTTTCGCAATACTCTCTTGGCATGAAGCAGCGGTTGGCGATTGCCCTTGCAGTCATGCACGATCCGGAGCTTTTGATTTTGGATGAGCCGATCAACGGTCTCGATCCCATCGGTATTGCAGAAGTGCGATCCTTTATCCGTGAGCTTTGCGACACAAGAGGAAAAACCATTCTAATCTCCAGTCACATTCTTTCGGAGATTTCCTTGCTGGCTGACGATATTGGAATTATTGACCACGGTGCATTGCTGGAAGAAGAAAGCCTTGCTGAGTTGGAGCAAAAAAGCAGTAAACATATCCGGTTTACGCTCTCTGATACTGCACAGGCGGCAAGAATTTTGGAACGCAATTTCCATGAAACCCATTTTTCCATACAAGACGACCACAATCTGCGTCTACACAATATGGAGCTACCCGTGGGGAAAATTGTAACTGCTTTTGTAGAAAACGGATTGGAGGTATCAGAAGCACATACCTGTGAAGAAAGTCTTGAAGATTACTTCAAGCGTGTGACAGGGGGCGAAGGAATTGCTTAAACTAATCAAAT
>NZ_QUGH01000026.1:0-4319 GCF_003478985.1 Ruminococcus sp. AF20-12LB
TAGTAGTATCCCCCGACGGAGTCCCTGCCCGGAGCGATGCCACCTTCCTCTGGCGTCCCTCGACCACATCCCCCCGGAGCGATGCCACCTTCCTCTGGCGTCCCTCAACCACATCCATACACACCAAAAAAAGCCCGGCATCTTCATATTCCAAAGACACCGGACTCCCATCAGTCATATATAAGCTGGAAATGAGACTCGAACTCACGACCCCTTCATTACGAGTGAAGTGCTCTACCGACTGAGCTATTCCAGCTTGTGCTAAACACAACTGATATTATACCGTATTTTACAAAAAATGCAAGCCCTTTTTCCTACAATCCGTTTAAATCCTCATCACACCGATCATCCACAAACACGTTCCCATGTTCACAAACCATCACTCATCCCCGGAAGAACCCTTCCTGCGAGAAGCCACCCGTTTCACAACCTTTACCGCATCCTTTACAGCCGCAGATTTTTCAACCACCGTCATTCTCGCCTTATCCATACGCTTTCCACTGCTTTTCCCCGCAGTCTTTTTCACATTTCCTTTCTTCACAGAGCTTTTCTTCACATCCCCCTTCTCCGGTGTACACCCAAATACCGCCACACCATAAGCCGGAAGCTTCAGCTTCAAAGAAAACTCCCTGTTATCACACTCCATATGAACAGCTGCTTTCGCCCGTACGTTCACCACACCCTGTCCGCCAAACTTTTCACTATCGCTATTGAAAATTTCCTTATATTTCCCCGCAAAAGGCACACCAACCCGATAACTGTCATAAGACACCGGCGAAAAATTACACACCGCAAGAATCGTTTCTTCCGACTTTTCCGTCTTGCGAAGAAACGCAACCACATTCTCATCATAGCTGGTAAACTGAATCCATTCAAACCCATCCGAATTACCATCCATTGCATACAACGCCGGATGATTCCTGTAAAGTTCATTCAGATCATGAAGATACGCCTTCATTTCCGGCCCTACATCTCCATCCGGCGCAGTCATTTTCACACCCGGATGAAGCATCAGATAACCATACGCAGCACGCAGCTGAGCATCCTTTTGTCTGGAAGAACCCGGAAGCTTCTCCAGAAACTCTTTTAACGTACCCACATCTCTCTTACCAAGCGTCAGCACATAATGCTCACTGTATGCATACATCATGGAAAGAGTCAGCTGATCATAATAATTTCGTCTGTCCAAAGGCTCTGCTTCCAGATAAGAAAGAAGATCCTTTGTCCAGCCACCACTCCATTTATAGTCAAATCCCAGATGATCATTCTCCACACTGTCTGTAAGCTGCGGCCATAAACCATCCTCCTGTGCAATCAGAAGAATCCCCGGATACTGCTTCTTCACAATAGAATTCAGATGCTTCAGAAACTCCAGTGCCTGAAGATTCTCATTGGAACTATAAAGATTAGCCGTCCACTGTCCCGCCTCTCTTCCAAAATCCAGATACAGCATCGCATCTACATCATCCATCCGAAATCCGTCCACATGAAATTCATCCAGCCAGAAAAACGCATTGGAAATAAGAAAATCTTTGACCATAGGACTTCCATAATTATAAAGCATGGTGCCCCACATCGGATGAACCGCCATAGCCGGATCCTGTACTTCATAAAGAGGAGTTCCGTCAAATTTCTCAAGCCCTGCATCAAACCGCGGAAACTGAGCCGGTGTCCAGTCCAGGATCACACCAATCCCTGCCTGATGAAGATCCTCCACCAGTGTCCGGAAATCTGCCGCAGTCCCAAAACGGGTAGTCACAGCATAATACGCAGACGTAGAATATCCTCCTGAACTTCGGTCAAGGTACTCCATCACCGGATGAAATTCTACATGCGTATAACCGGTTTCCTTCAGAAACTCCACCAGTTCGCCACTGTTTTTCCACTCTGTTACATCAGTTTCATAAATGGAAACCGGAACTTCACGACTGGCAAACCCTTCACGTTTCCTCATCCACGCTTCATCCTGCCAGGAAAAATCTCCCAGTTCAGTTACAACAGAAATCACAGACGGTGCTCCCTGGGTTCCATTTCCATAAGGATCCGATTTCCTCTGTACCTTGCCGCCTTTGATCTTGATCTCATACTGGTAAGAGGCCCCTGCCTGTACACCTGGAACAAAAATCTCAAAAATTCCGGACATTGGCATCCGATGCATCGGAAGACGCCTTCCATCCCACCTGTCAAAATCACCGACCACACTGACACTGATCGCATTTGGTGCCCAGACAGCAAAATATGTTCCTTCTACCTCGCCACAGGTCCCAGGATGCGCTCCCAGCTTCTCATATGCCTTGTAATAGACACCGGCACAAAAAGCTCGTTCCTCCTCTTCCGTGATCTGGCATGGACATTCATAAGCATCGTAAAAAGTCTCTTTCCTGCTTCCTCTTATCACACGGAAACGATATTCCGGAATCCTTTTCAGCGGAAGCATTACAGCATAATAACCAGCCTCATCTTCCAGGATCATCGGATAACTCTTTTCCCCTACAACAACCTCTGCAGCATCCGTTCCCGGAAAAAATCCCTGGATCAGAACGCCATCCTCTGTTACCCTTGGCTGCATCACATCACGAGGTGATGCCTCCTCCCCGTAAACGATCGCCTCGATCCGGGGCCAATCCATATATTCATACGCTTTATCAGCCATAATCGTCTCCTCCATCATATTTGTTGTTTTATAGACTAAGTTTACCACTATTTTACAGAAAAATAAAGATAACAGTTCTAATCTTCGCAAAAAGCACCACAAGTAACCGGTAACAGAACAGAAAATAATTCGATTTGGTTCTTCCCAAAATCATGTGTAACGATTATAATATGAAGCAGAATATGAAACGAATAACTTATCAGGAGGAATCATCAATGGAAAACAGACAGTATGATGTAACAGCTCTCGGCGAGCTTCTGATCGACTTCACAGAAAACGGTGACAGTTCCCAGGGAAATCCTACTTTTGAGGCAAACCCGGGCGGAGCTCCCTGTAACGTTCTTGCCATGCTGAACCGTCTTGGCAAAAAAACTGCATTTATCGGAAAAGTCGGAAACGACATGTTCGGCAAGCAGCTGAAGGCTGCCGTAGAAGAATGCGGCATTGATACCAGAAATCTTGTCATGGACGATGAAATTCACACTACCCTTGCTTTTGTACATACTTACCCGGACGGAGACCGTGATTTTTCTTTCTACCGTAATCCAGGTGCAGATATGATGCTGACAAAGGATGAGGTAGATGCTGATCTGATCCGCAATTCCAGGATCTTCCATTTCGGCACACTTTCTTCCACACATGAGGGTGTCCGTGAAGCAACCCGTTATGCTCTTGACGTGGCAAAAGAAGCCGGATGCATCATCACCTTTGACCCGAACTTACGCCCTCCACTCTGGAAGGATCTGAACGATGCCCGCGAAGAGATCGAATACGGCATGGAACGCTGTGATGTACTGAAGATTTCTGATAATGAAGTGGAATTTCTTTTTGACACAACAGATTATGATAAGGGTGCTGCCCTTATCGAAGAAAAATATCATATCCCGCTTGTGCTGATCACAATGGGAAAAGACGGAAGCCGTGCTTATTATCGCGGACGCAAGGTTGAGGCTGCTCCGTTCCTTCAGGAACACACCATCGAAACCACCGGCGCCGGTGACACCTTCTGCGCAAGCACATTGAACTATGTACTTGAGCACGGGCTTGATGATCTCGCAGACGAGAACCTTGCAGAACTGCTTACTTTTGCAAATGCGGCAGCTTCTCTTATCACAACAAAGAAGGGCGCGCTTCGCGTGATGCCTGCAAGGGATGAAGTTCTTGACTTCATCGCATCTCGCAAGTAATTAGTTTTTATTTTTTCTTATAGTTCTTATTTATTAGCTTTGATAAGCTGAGGAAAACCGCAGGGGGAGAAAGCACTCGGAGTTACGAAGCCCGCTTTTCTCCCCCTGCACCCCCTCTTTCCGGGCACGTACCGCGGAGGCGGCGCTTCGCGCCTGTCCGCCAATTGTTGAAGTTTCTACGTATTTTCCCTGTTATATCATATATTTTTATTAATATCTTATCATATAAAAATTTATATCCAATACCATTACGTATATTATATTTACACATTATGTTTGTATTTGATATATTTGCATTTAATATATTCGCATTTGATATATTCTCATTTGATATATTCCCATTTGATATATTCCCATTTGATATATTCCCATTTGATATATTCCCATTTAATATATTCCCATTTGATATATTCCCATTTAATATATTCCCATTTGATATATTCCCATTTAATATATTCCCATTTGATATATTCCCATTT
>NZ_QUGH01000026.1:4329-16554 GCF_003478985.1 Ruminococcus sp. AF20-12LB
AATATATTCCCATTTGATATATTCCCATTTAATATATTCCCATTTGATATATTCCCATTTAATATATTCCCATTTAATATATTCCCATTTAATATATTCCCATTTGATATATTTACCATTCAAATTCACTTCTATAATATTCCAAAAAATCCGCAGATGTGCCCCGCACATCGAGACCTACCAACCCCCACCCACCCTCACTCTCGGCTCAACTTTCCACATCCAATACCGTCACATACATATAACGGCCTCAAGACTATTTCACTCCCAACAACCCCTCAGGCCGTTCTCCTCCATCGGCTCAACCTTCCGTATCCAATACCGCAGCATACAGACACAAGTCAACAAAACTCCCACCCTCCACAACCAAGCACTCAAAAAAAAGCCCGAGGGGTGTGCAGAGGGGCCGCGGCTTTGCGGCCCCTTTGCGGTTTTCCTATTTTCGCAAAAAAATACTGCGTCCGTTCGCCAACCCGAACGAAACACAGTATTTTTCAAAAGTATTTTTTTACATTTTGTTACTTAACAACACGTACTCTGTACATGCCCTCGATCTCCTTAAGTTCATCCAACGCCTTAGCAGACGCCGCACTCTCAAGATCAATAAGAGTATAAGCAAACTCCCCTTTACTCTTATTGGTCATATCCGCAATATTCAATCCCTCGGATCCAAGGATCTTTGTAACCTGACTGATCATATTCGGTGTGTTGCTGTGCGCAAGAGAGATTCTTCCGACAGCCACACAGGTACCCATATCACAGTTCGGATAATTAACTGAATTTTTGATATTACCATTCTCAAGGTAATCGCGAATCTCCTTTACAGCCATCTCTGCACAGTTTTCTTCTGATTCCTCTGTAGACGCGCCAAGATGCGGAGTTACCAGAATACCCTCGCGTCCTGCAACTGTCTCATTTGCAAAGTCAGTTACATACTTCTTAACCTTGCCACTCTCAACAGCCTCGATCAGCGCATCCTCATCAACAAGAAGATCTCTTGCAAAATTCAGAAGAACCACGCCATCCTTCATCTTATCAAAAGCTTCTTTGTTGATCATCTTCTTAGTGCTGTCAAGAAGCGGCACATGAATGGTGATATAATCGCACTGGCTGTAGATCTCATCCAGGCTCTTGCTGTGCTTGATGGTTCTGGACAGGTTCCATGCCGCATCAATAGAAAGATATGGGTCATAGCCATATACTTCCATACCAAGACCGCATGCTGCGTTTGCCACCATGGCTCCAATGGCTCCAAGTCCGATGATACCAAGCTTTTTGCCACTGATCTCACATCCTGCAAACTGTTTTTTCTGCTTCTCGGCAAGCTTGCCGATGTGCTCTTTATCTTTCTCCTGTGCAACCCACTCGATACCTCCTACGATATCTCTGGATGCAAGGAGCATACCTGCAAGTACCAGCTCTTTTACGCCGTTTGCGTTAGCTCCGGGTGTGTTGAATACAACAACACCCTTCTCTGCATACTCCTTAACCGGAATATTATTGACGCCTGCACCTGCACGTGCAACTGCGCAAACGCTCTTCGCAAGCTCCATGTCGTGCATTTTTGCACTTCTTACAAGGATTGCATCACACTGGTCAGCTGTCTCTGTTTTTTTATAATTATCGCCAAAAAATTTCAGACCTTTTTCAGCGATAGGATTCAGGCAATGATACTGGAACATTATGCATTCTCCTCCTCGAATTTTTTCATGAATGCAACCAGGGCCTCTACGCCGGCCTTTGGCATGGCATTGTAGATGCTGGCACGCATTCCGCCAACAGTACGGTGTCCTTTCAGGTTTACAAGTCCTGCTTCAGCTGCCTCTTTGACAAACTTGGCATCCATTTCCTTGTCACCGGTTACGAACGGTACATTCATAAGAGATCTGTCTTCCGGAACTACAGTTCCTTTGAACAGCTTGCTGGAATCCAGGTAATCATAAAGGATTTTTGCTTTTTCCTCATTGCGCTGCTTCATCACTTCCAGACCGCCCATCTTCTTCAGCCATTTGAATACTTTTCCACATACATAGATGCAGTAAGCATTCGGCGTATTGTAAAGAGAGCCTGCATCTGCATGTGTCTTATAAGTAAGCATGGTTGGGGTTCCCGGAAGAACATCCTCTGTGATCAGGTCCTCACGGATGATCACGATAACCATACCTGCCGGTCCGATGTTCTTTTGAACACCGCCATAGATAATACCATATTTGCTTACATCCACCGGCTCAGACAGGAAGCAGGAGGATACATCTGCTACCAGAGTCTTGCCTTTTGTGTTTGGAAGTTTTTTGAATTTTGTGCCGTAAATGGTGTTGTTCTCACAGATGTATACGTAGTCTGCATCCGGGCTGATCGGCAGGTCACTGCAGTCCGGGATATAGCTGAAGGTTTTATCTTCAGAAGATGCGATCTTGTTTGCTTTTCCGTATTTCTGAGCTTCCTGATAAGCTTTCTTTGCCCACTGTCCTGTTACGATATAATCTGCGACCTTGTTTTTCATAAGGTTCATCGGGATCATGGCAAACTGCTGGGATGCTCCTCCCTGAAGGAAAAGTACTTTGTAGTTGTCCGGAATGTTCATAAGCTCACGGAGATCTTTCTCTGCAGTATCAATGATCTCCTGAAAAGCTGCACTTCTGTGACTCATTTCCATAACAGACATTCCTGTGCCGTTATAGTCCATCATCTCATCAGCTACTTCTTTGAGTACTTCCTCCGGAAGCACTGCCGGTCCGGCAGAAAAATTATACACTCTACTCATGTTTCTTCATATCCTCCTCATCAAATACATCATCAAGGTTCGCACCGGCCGGTACCATCGGGAACACACTCAGATCCTGATCGATCCAGCAATCCAGAACGACAGGTCCCTCTGCTGCCAGTGCCATCTTAAGTGCAGGCTCCACATCCTCCATCTTTGTCACACGAATGGCTTTTGCACCCAGCGCCTCTGATAATTTCACAAAATCAACGGCGTCATCCAGTACTGTAGAAGAGTATCTCTTTCCATAGAAGAGCGTCTGCCACTGACGCACCATTCCAAGTACATGATTGTTCATAACAATCTGGATCAGCTGTCTGCCACAGCGTGCAGCTGTTGCCAGCTCATTCATATTCATACGGAAGCATCCGTCACCTGCTATATTTACAACTGTTTTTTCCGGTCTGCCCATCTTCGCGCCAATTGCAGCGCCAAGGCCGTAACCCATAGTTCCAAGGCCGCCGGAAGTAAGAAGAGTTCTCGGCTCTTTGTATTTATAATACTGTGCCGCCCACATCTGGTGCTGTCCAACATCTGTGGAGATGATCGCATCACCGTTGGTCAGCTCATAAAGCTTCTCTATAATATACGGACCTGTAAGCTGTGTGTGATCATAATTCAGCGGATATTTTTCTTTCAGCTCCTGGATATGTGCGATCCACTCCGGATGTTCTTTCTTCGGGATTTCCTCCAGAAGACTTTTCAACACTTCCTTCACATCACCGATCACACTGGCATCCACTTTGATATTTTTATTGATCTCCGCAGCATCCACATCGATCTGAAGGATTTTTGCATTATGTGCAAAAGTTTTTGTATTTCCTGTTACACGGTCACTGAAGCGTGCACCAAGAACAATAAGAAGATCGCACTCTGTTACGCCAAGATCGGAAGCCTTGGTTCCATGCATACCTACCATACCTGTATAGAGAGTATCTTCTCCCGGGAAAGTACCCTTGCCCATCAGAGTATCACAGACAGGAGCCTGGATCCTGCGAGCCAGCTCACGTACTTCCTGGTCAGCACCGGAGATCACACATCCGCCGCCAACAAAAATAAACGGTTTCTCTGCCTCTCTGATCATTTCCAGTGCCTGATCAATATCTTCTTTACGGATACTTTTGATCTCACGGTTAACAGTAGCCGGATGACATGGCTCATATTCATATTTCATTCCTGTGATATCCTTCGGGACATCCACAAGCACCGGACCGGGTCTTCCGCTTTTTGCAATATAAAATGCTCTTCTTAACGTATCTGCAAGATCTTCGATATTCTTTACGATGAAACTGTATTTTGTTACAGGCATTACGATACCTGCGATATCAACCTCCTGGAAAGAATCTCTTCCCAGGAGTGGTCTTCCTACGTTTGCAGTAATGGCTACCATCGGTACGGAATCCATGTATGCAGTCGCAATTCCTGTTACCAGGTTAGTTGCTCCCGGACCGGATGTTGCCAGGCAGACACCTACCTTTCCGGTCGCTCTTGCATAACCGTCAGCAGCATGGGATGCACCCTGCTCGTGGGAGGTCAGTACATGTGTGATCTCATCTTTGTATTCATATAAGGCATCGTAAACATTCAGGATCGCGCCGCCCGGATATCCAAATACGGTATCAACGCCCTGTTCCTTCAGACATTCTACGATGATCTCTGCACCTGTAAGCTGCATATCTTTCGTTCCTCCTTATTTTGCTTTCGGTACTTCCAGGATCGCGCCACGGTTTCCGGATGTTACCATAGCAGCGTATCTTGCCAGATATCCGGTTGTCACCTTCGGCTCTCTTGGCTGCCATTTTTCTCTTCTGGCCTGCATCTCTTCATCTGAAACCTTGATCTCCAGTTTCAGCTCCGGAATATTGATACTGATGATATCGCCTTCCTCAACCAGTGCGATCGGACCGCCTACTGCTGCCTCCGGTGATACGTGTCCGATAGCGGCTCCTCTGGATGCACCACTGAAACGTCCGTCGGTGATCAGGGCTACGGAAGAACCAAGTCCCATTCCCACGATGGCAGATGTAGGATTCAGCATCTCTCTCATTCCAGGGCCACCCTTTGGTCCCTCGTAGCGGATAACCACAACATCTCCCTCTACGATCTTACCGCTCTTGATGGCAACAATTGCGTCATCCTCGCTGTCAAATACACGTGCAGGACCTTCATGTACCAGCATCTCCGGTACAACTGCAGAACGTTTTACAACACCACCATCCGGTGCAAGGTTTCCTTTCAGTACGGCAAGTCCGCCTGTCTTTGTATACGGATTGTCGATAGGGCGGATAACCTCCGGATTCAGGTTTACACAGTTTTTGATATTCTCACCTACTGTTTTTCCGGTTACTGTCATGCACTCTGTATGGAGAAGTCCCAGCTTGTTCAGCTCATTCATGACCGCATAGACACCGCCGGCCTCATTAAGATCTTCCATGTAGGTCGGGCCTGCCGGTGCAAGATGGCAAAGGTTCGGGGTCTTCTCACTGATCTCATTTGCAAAGCTGATATCAAAGTCCATTCCGATCTCATGTGCGATAGCCGGAAGATGAAGCATACTGTTTGTGGAGCATCCAAGTGCCATATCTACGGTAAGTGCATTTAAAACTGCCTCTTTTGTCATAATGTCTCTTGGGCGGATGTTCCTTCTGTACATTTCCATTACCTGCATTCCTGCATGCTTTGCAAGACGGATACGTTCAGAGTATACTGCCGGGATGGTACCGTTTCCTTTCAGTCCCATACCGAGAACCTCAGTCAGGCAGTTCATGCTGTTCGCAGTGTACATACCGGAACATGATCCACAGGTCGGGCAGGTTTTATTTTCGAATTCTTCCAGATCATCTGCTGTGATGGTTCCTGCTGCATAGGAGCCTACTGCCTCAAACATGCTGGAAAGACTGGTTTTATGTCCTTTTACATGACCGGCAAGCATCGGACCGCCGCTTACGAATACAGTAGGAACGTTGATTCTTGCCGCTGCCATCAGAAGGCCAGGTACGTTTTTGTCACAGTTGGGAACCATGACCAGAGCATCGAACTGATGAGCCAGTGCCATGGCCTCTGTGGAATCTGCGATCAGGTCACGTGTTACAAGGGAATATTTCATTCCAACGTGTCCCATTGCGATTCCGTCACATACTGCGATCGCCGGAAATACAACCGGTGTGCCGCCAGCCATTGCAACGCCGAGTTTCACAGCATTTACAATTTTGTCAAGGTTCATATGTCCCGGTACGATCTCGTTATAAGAGCTTACGATTCCTACCAGTGGTTTGTCCATTTCTTCCTTTGTCATTCCAAGGGCATTGAACAGGGAACGATGTGGTGCCTGCTGTGTGCCTTTTCTTACGGTATCACTTCTCATTTTCAGGGTCTCTCCTTTTTATTTTTTACGATATGATCCGGTATCTGCTTATTGTCTTCTTTTACCTGATATCGGTTCTTTTTGTTCTGTTTCGTTTTGTTCGTCTTTATTTATGCGATAGCATCTGCGATCAGATCGCCCATCTCTTTGGTTCCGACAAGCTTGCATCCGTCAGACATGATATCTCCTGTTCTGTAACCATCTGTAAGAACCTTCTGTACTGCTGTTTCCACAGCATCTGCTTCTTTATCAAGATCCAGAGAATATCTCAGCATCATGGCAGCGGAAAGAATGGTTGCGATGGGGTTTGCCTTGTTCTGGCCTGCGATATCCGGTGCTGAACCATGGCTCGGCTCATAGAGACCAAGCTTTGTTTCATTTAAGCTTGCAGAGGAAAGCATTCCGATAGAACCGGTCACCATACTTGCCTCATCAGAGAGGATATCTCCAAACATGTTTTCTGTAAGGATAACATCAAACTGCTTCGGATCACGTACCAGCTGCATTGCACAGTTATCAACCAGCATATGCTCCAGTGTTACATCCGGATAATCCTTTGCCACATCCTCCACTACACTTCTCCAGAGTCTGGAAGAATCAAGAACATTGGCTTTATCTACACTTGTAACCTTATTTCTTCTCTTACGTGCGATCTCAAATGCCTTAATTGCAATACGGCGGATCTCATTCTCATTATAAGAAAGAGTATCTACTGCTGTGCGGACTCCGTTCTCCTCAGTAGTCTTTCTTGCTCCGAAATAAAGACCTCCTGTAAGCTCTCTTACGATGATCATGTCAAAACCATCTCCGATGATCTCATCACGGAGCGGGCATGCATCACGAAGCTCATTGTAAAGATAAGCCGGACGAAGATTTGCAAACAGATTCAGTGCCTTACGTATCGCAAGAAGACCTGCCTCCGGACGTTTGGATGGCTCAAGCTTATACCACGGGGATGTCTTGGCATCACCGCCAATGGAACCCATCAGTACTGCATCAGAAGCTTTTGCCTGGGCAATGGCTTCCTCTGTAAGAGGTATTCCGTGAGCATCAATGGATGCCCCTCCTAGAAGAACCTCTGTGTATGAAAATTTATGACTGTATTTCTCACATACTCTGTCTAAAACTTTTTTGGCCTCGGCAACAATCTCCGGACCGATTCCGTCTCCCGGAATCAGGGCAATTTTGTACTCCATTTTATTCACTCCTCCGATTTCCCCTGTGCTGTAAAATTTTAACGCACTGGTGTGGATAATTGTTATTATCATAACGCACTTTTCGACGGATTTCAACCTATTAAATAGATAAAGTTATTTCCGGAATGCAAAAAAAAACGGTAATTCCCTGTTTCTGCCGCCACAGAGACATACTTTCGCACACAGAAAAAAGAAAAACTGCCCTACCATTGGATGAACGCCGATAAGGAAGTAGCAGAAACAAATTAACTTAACGACTGACAAACAGGTGCAAAATGGTGTGGCATATATTTGACACACCATTTTTAACACAAAGTTATATATAGGAAAATATTCTTGCAGTTATTTCTTGTTTTTGTTACAATTATCTACAGGATATTATTGGGGATTGCTGTTGATAGGAGGCGATTATCTTCTTCTTTTATTTTTTCTTTGATGACCTGTATTGGGTTGAAGAAGTGCAACAAGCATTTAAAATGATTTGCATGGATAAGATGCTATCCGACGGTTACTTTGATATGAGCATATATATCTATGGTCGTATCAAGAAAGATGAAATGTATGCAAAACTTGTTGCGCGCAAGTCAAAATACGCTGTATTGTACCGGGGAGCATATCCTAATCAAGACAATGCACGTTCTGTTTGGAATTCAAAAGTCCAAAAGCAAGAAAGTGTTGATAATGAGCAAAAAATTGAACTTACTTATGAAGAGGCAAGTGCCATAGTCAACTGGGTATATAGATCGCTCAGAAACGCTCAGGAAAGGGAGAATTTTACTCAAGAGCTTCTGCGGAGAATAGAAGAATTTCATGGCATTCAAAATAGTGTCCGTTTTTCAAATGGAGTGGCATATAATGCTGCCAAAGTAGAGTTGCATTTCTTTTCATCTGTTTCTGGTGTAAGTTCTTTTATTTCTTCTTTAAAGAAGCGTAACGACACGTTAATTTTTTATAGAGGACACGCAAATCCCAATTATATTCTGCGCCCATCAATTATGCGTACGACTAGCTTGCAAGAAAATGAGAGTGCGTTGTATAACGAATTGCTAATCAACTGCCCTGAGGAATTTGAGAAGTGTCATACCCATTTAGAAAAATTAGTTAAGATGCAACACTATGGTTTGCCAACGCGATTACTAGACATTACTAGAAATTTGTTGGTAGCCTTATTCTTTGCGTGCGAAAGCCAGCCCGAAACCTATGGAGAATTGATATTGATTGCTGCTAACCATCAGGAAATCAAATATCCACAAAGTGATACAGTTTCTATTTTGGCTAGCCTTCCCGTTTTTTCAGCGCAGAAACAGCGTGAGTTCTTTTCGCTAGCGAGTGATGCGCATATTTCTAGCTCACAATTTAACACTAAGATAGCGAGACTGATTCATGAAGTTAGATTAGAGAAACCAGCTTTCCAACCAGAAATAAACAAAAATGATGTTCTTAATAGTTACATTGTTTACGCACTTAAAAACAATAACAGAATTGTGAAACAAGATGGTGCGTTTATTCTTTGCGGGCTTGATAATCAATATGGTTTTCTAGAAAAATTTCGTTATAGAGAACATAACAAAAAAGTAGTTGTATTGATTGATAAGAAGAAAAAAATCCTTGAGCAGTTAGAAACTTTTTCTATCAATCGCGCTTCTCTTTTTCCTGAAATTGAGTGTGTCTCGGAATATCTCAAAAACAAGTATTTATAGCGTAATTGACATTTCTTGTTGACTTCTACGCATTTTAAACCATACTTATGCGAACTTGAATATAATCCTTTCTGGGTAGTCCAATCACACTGAAAAAGCCCCGTGTATCGGGCTTTTTTAACCTCTAAATGCGTAGGCACAAATGTCATAATAACAGCGGGCTCAAGCGAATTTCTGCTTGGTTACCACACAGCAAATACAGAGGAAGCCGTCAAGGGTCGAGATGAACGCTCCGCGCCCTTGACGGCTTCCTTTGTCTTGGTAAGCTTTAGCGAAGCGACAACCCCCAGCTTTGCTGGGGAGAGTAAAAAAGATTATATAATGAAAAGACCTTCTGGTATAATGAAAGTGCGGTCGGCCAACTGCACAAGAAAAACACCAGGAGGTCTTTTAAGATGGAAAAAGATATAGCGAGTTTGCAGCACACAACGTGGAGATGCCAGTATCATGTAGTGTTTGCTCCCAAATACCGCAGAATGGCAATATATGGGCAAATCAGAACGGATATAGGAGTGATTCTGAGAAAATTGTGCGAGCAAAAAGGAGTGGAAATCATTCAGGCAGAAGCCTGCCCGGATCATATCCACATGCTAATTAGTATTCCACCCAAATATAGTGTAGCACAAATCATGGGATATCTCAAAGGGAAAAGTAGCCTGATGATATTCGATAGACACGCAAACTTAAAATATAAGTATGGAGACAGGCACTTTTGGGCAAGAGGATACTATGTGGATACAGTAGGACGCAACAAAAAGCAGATTGCGGAGTACATCAAGCATCAGCTTGACGAAGACCAGATAGCAGATCAAATGAGCCTGAAAGAGTTCATTGACCCGTTTACGGGTAGCAAGAATACCAAGGCATAAGACAACGCCCCTTAAGGGGCCTGCCACGAGTCGGCAATGCAGTTGGCCGAACCGTTCGAGGCACCTTGAGGGGCGTTGTCCGTATTATGCCCTTCTAGGGCTTACACAAACCCCCGGCTTAGCCGGGGGTCATGACTTGCTATTTCTTGTTTACGATGACTTCCGTGAGCTTTGCCTGTAAGCGGTGTTTCATGTATTCATCCACCATCACATGAGGTAAACCGTCCAGATCGTAGAGTGTCCGGGTACACAGTTTATTCATGTAGCCGTCATAATATCGCAAGACACTTTCCACGGCCAGCGGATCACCGGCGCGAGCCGTCTCGATCACAGACAAGGGCAACAGTTCCCGCCCGTAGAAAGTTGGATGCTTCATTTCGCTTTCCTCCCTCCGTCGTCCTCCAATCGTTTCCGCAATTCATTCAGGGCTTTGGTACGGTGCCGCTGGACGGCGCTGCGGGACATTTCTGCAATACTACCTATCTCCCCATCTGTCAGTTCCAACACACAATACAGGATCAAAATGCTTTGCTCCCGTTCCGGCAGGCTGGCAAAGGTATCAGCCACCAGCTCGTCCCGGATATGTAGGGCATAGCCAAAGGCCGAGGACACAAAGCTGTCGCTTGGGTATTCGTCCATCGAGCAGAGTTTGTCCATTTCATACTGGCACAAGGCACTGAACTGGATTGCCCGTTTCAGCTGACGATTTAGTTCCCGGAAATAGTTCATAGCCTCATGGCGGAGAACAGTTTTACAGAACGCGTCAAACCGGCAGCGTTCTCCATAATCGTCAGGGATGTATTTCATTTTCTCACCCCCGATCTGCGGGATAGCGAGAAGGCCGGGCCGGTTGCGCCGCCCACGGTATCTACGTTGCTGCGGCAACTCAGGCCCGCACCGAAAGACCACAGGAAACGACAAAATTCGCCCGGCAGGTTGTAGACCCACTGTGCGAAAATGAAAGTAATATGAAGTTTTCTTATATGGTATAGTTCATACTCGTAGCCGGAGCTGTCACCTGCTGGGCACAGTCTTTTTTTAAGAAGCTATTTTGGTAAAAATCAAGTCGTATCAGCATGGCGGCTTCCTCCGTGGGCCGCCGATCCTGCGCCGGGCAAAAAGAAACGGCGGCTCTGAAAATCAAAGCCGCCGCTTCATAGGCGCGTGGAAATGTGTCTGCTTTACGACGGCTTTTTTCTTTTGCCGTCGTCCGGCAGAATGTTACTCAATATTCAATTCAATGTTTCCAGTAAAGTCCTCACACGCAATGCCGATATAATTTCCACCATCAGGAAGTGTAATTGTATCACTATATGTTCCGGTTGTTTCAAGCAAAGTGACTGCTTCATCCGATCCAGAAATCCAAAATACTTTTGCAGTACCTTCCGTAACCTCCAGCGCGCAGTCAATAGACAGCTCCTTACCAGCTTCACGCTTTATGGAAGTTCCGCCGAACAAATACTCTGTATCTGAAAAATCCTCATAGTTGGCTGTATAGCTTCCTGTATAATCATCAATTCCTTTTTCTTTCGTACCTTGTAAGGATGAATTTCCGGTAAGCTCTATAGCTCCAGCTGACTGAACGATATTATTATAATGGTCGAGAATTTCATCTTTTGAACAGCCAGCAAGCATAAAACTTCCCACAAGGACGAATGTTAATGCTAAAACTATTTTCTTCATAAAATCATCACCAGCCTTTCTTTGGTGCTACCTTTTTGGCCTTTTTCTTTGTTTGGGTTGCTTCTCGCTCTTTCATGCACAAAATCAAGATGGCAGAAATAACGACAGCAAGCACAAGACTGCAAGAACAGGTTCCGATATTCCAGTTGACTGCGGTATCATAGCTACGGTAGCCTACCATTCCGAGACTTGCGGTAATCGGATAAAGGTTTGCTGATGTCATATTTCCTGCGGCAAACATCCCTCCATATCCATAGACAAAAGCAATGATTACACCGACTAAAAAGCTGCCTGCCCTCCGACAAGTAAGAGCGATAATCGGCAGAACCGCAAGATATAAAAAGAAATTAACCGCAGTAATCTGCAAGGCTGCTTTTAGAGCTAAGGAAATCTCAAAGCCGGGAAATCCCACAATCATTTTTGCTATGATTGTAAACAGGCTGCATATCAGCCCGAAAATAATAGACAATACGCCGCACACAATCAATTTTCCGGTCAACAGTTTCTTAAAAGAGATCGGCACAGTCAGAATATTTTTCAATGTGTCATCCGTCTGCTCACGAGAAATCATATATCCAGCAATTAGGCTGATACACATCGGAAAAATCATGGACATATTGTTTTTGATGACCTGTTCTGTAAGATAGGC
>NZ_QUGH01000027.1:0-14296 GCF_003478985.1 Ruminococcus sp. AF20-12LB
CCAGAGACAAATTGTCAAGGACTTTTTCATCAAATTCACAAAAAATCCACAAAAAAGGTGCCAGAAGCACCGTATGGCTCCTGACACCTCGTTTGATAGATTACATTTTTCCGTTCAGCAGGTCTTTGCAGAGATACGCATAGTCTGGCAGCTGGTTGATATATGGCTCCCAGCGCCGCTTGATTTCGGCCAATTCCAGCGGATCGGCTGCTTCCAGCGCGTGATCGTTGCCCGTCATATATAGAACATCCGAAGCTACATCGTCCAAACACCTGCCGCAGAGATCGGCGGCTGATTCGATTCTGATACCGGTATCCACATAGACTGGATTTACGCCAATCGTCAGCCAGACATAGCCCACCTTGTCCGACCAGAGCAGTTCAAAATCAGGGCTTTGCCGCAGATGTTCCGCAAAGACTTCCTTTACTCGCTCAATTTCATGTTTCTCTTTTTCTGTGTAAAGCATTTTCGTGTCCTCCTTGACAAAAATTTTGGTGCGTACCATCATCAGTTTAGCACAAGACGGCTTCGTTTATCAGTCTGTCACATCTGCTGAATTTCATTTTTGAGCATACGCTTGATTTTATCGCTCATGGTTTCTGTGCTGGTATTGCTGAAATGGACATGAACCTTGTAGGTTGTCTTTCCGATTTTCTTTACCATCGCCGGCGTGTTTTCCGGCGCTCTGGACGCAGTAGCGGCGTCTGCCGACTGCATAGTACGGGGTTCTTTGTTCATGGCGCTCCTTTCTCCGAACGGGTCTGTGCCGCTCGGTAAAAAATCAATCGTGCTTACTGTTTACAATGTCTTTTGCTGCCTGTCGGGTAGCACCGGCATTTTCTTCCCGGAAATTCTTCCCGTCAAAGAGAATCGGCGCACACCGTTCCAGAATACGGTCATAGATACGGGCGTGGGCCAGGTCGGGCGGGTTCTTGAGTTCGGCCAGCTTCAGGTTGGTGGTGATTATCATGGGTCTGCGGCTGCGGTAGCGGCTGTCAATGACAAAAAACATCTGCTCCATCGCATACTCGGTACTGCGCTCCACACCCAAATCGTCAATGATAAGCAGGTCGTACTCGTCAAAGCTGGCGATAAAGTCGGCCCTGTCCTCAGAGAACATCCCCGTCAGGCGGTTCAGGATGGTGGGAAAGTTCGTCATCAGCACCGGCACATCCCGGTCAAGCAGGGCGTTGGCGATACAACCGGCGAAAAAGGACTTGCCGGTTCCCACATCCCCAAACAACAGCAGGCCGGTGTTGTTCCTGTATGCCTCCTTCCAGTTCTCCACATAGGCGCGGGCCTTGCCCATCAGGGGATTTTGGCCGTTGTCATTGGAAAATGTGTAGTCGTACAGATAACGGTCTTGCAAGCCCTGTGCCTTTCGGCGTTTGATACGCTCCATGCGGCGCTGCCGTTCTTCAGCAGCCTTGCGCTGCTCCTCAGCCTCCCGCTGGCACTGGCAGATGCAGCGCGGCATAAAGTAGCCGGATTTCCCGAAGCATGGCACAACGGTCTGCCTCTGGCCGCCGCATTTCTTACAGTGAATGAGCCCGTCTGCCGGGTCTATGTACTCGTCCCCGGCCAGTTCCATACCGACGGCTGCCTTGTCGATCAGCGCCCGGATTTCTGCGGTAATCTCAATCATACAGTTTCATCCTCCTTTACGCTGTAATCCCGGTTGCGGGTGGGCGGGGCCGCCTTTTTCGCGTCCTCACTGGCCCAGCGCCGGATGGTCGCTGCATGGCTCTGATAACGCTTGCCGGTAGAAGCCATGTACTCGGACAGCTTTTCGATGTACTGGCCCCATACAGTGGGAAAGCTGGCCTGCAAGTCTGCCAGTTCTTCATCCGTCAGGAAAACATTCTGGTAACGGCCATAGGTGTGGGCGGGGTGTCCCTTCTCTATCTCTCTCTTTATCTCTATCTCTTTCTCTAACTCTATCTCTATCTCTATCTCTGGTGGATGAATGTCGGACAAATGTCCGCCGTTTGTCCGAGGCGCAGAAAGAGCCTTGTTTTGGAGTCTTGCAGCCCGCTTTCGCTCGGCCTCGGTAGAGGACTGGCCGATTAAAAGTTCGATGTTGCTCATGTAGAATGTGCCGCTGTCCAGCACTTCCACAAGACCCAGCTTCAAAAAGATCTGCAAGGCTCTCTCCACAGTGCCGATCTGCTGGCGGGTAATGGTGGCGATCATCTGCGCCGTGTAAGGAATGTCCTCGTCAAGTTGAAGCCGTCCGCCATGTTTCAGCGATTTCAGATACAGCTTGAGCAGAATGTTGGAATACAGCACACCATCCTGCATACTTTCCAGCAGCACGATGGAATCATCGTCAAAATAGTTTTCTTTGAGTTTCAGGTAATAATATTTTCGGTTGTCTGACATAGGGTTCCTCCTTGGGGTTTCTCTTGGGATTCTGTACGCATTTTATGGCCGTTTTAGGGGTCGGAGGATAAATCTATCAGCCTGCCTTTGACACCATCGAAAAAAGCCTTGATTTACAAGGGTTTTTCAGCCCCTAAAGCGTGACATTTCTCCCGTTGTTTCCGCTTGCGCTTTGCGGCGTTGATCCGCTTCATGCGAGTGGAACATTCCGGGCAGTATTTGGCCCTGTTAGAACCGGGGGTAAACAGCGCCCCGCATACGGCGCATTTCTTCGCATTCAGCCGGTGGAACAGCGCCGTTTCCAGTTCCTTATCCTGCGGCAATACCGCCGTCCGAAACCACCTGCACAACAGGGAGTAGGAAATAGACTGGACACAGACACATTCCTCCCCATCGTCCAGGGCGATACAATTTCCGTCGATGTAGTTGCAGCACTCATGCACCAGCCTCCGCGCTCTGCGGTACTGGCGGTAATCCATGACGGGGATAGGTTCAGTCTTGTCGTTCTTCATAAATGATTTCTCTCACAAAGCAGGTAACCTCCTTGAATGAATTTATTATTAAATATTCGTGCAAAGTATTGTTTTCTTCGTGCAAAAGGCATATACTATAATTGCCAGCAGAAAGGGGTTGATCGTATGGCTGGAAATACCACAAACATCAGTATCCGCATGGACGCAGATTTGAAAGCACAGGCGGACGCACTGTTTACTGAACTTGGCATGAACCTGACTACGGCGTTTAACATCTTTGTGCGCCAGTCGCTTCGTGAAGGCGGCATTCCCTTTGAAGTAAGGCTGGAACAGCCGAACAAAGAAACGGTTGCTGCCATGCTGGAAGCGGAAAGGATTGCAAAAGACCCGTCTGTAAAGGGCTATAATGACCTTGACGAGTTGTTTGCTGACCTGAAAAGATGAAAGAAACCAAATATACCGTCAAGTACACGACCAGTTTCAAAAAGGACTACAAACGAGCCATCAAGCGTGGCTTGAAGATCGAGCTGCTGGAGCAGGTCGTAGCGTTGCTGGCAATGGGCGAACCGCTGCCAGATAAAAACCGTGACCATGACCTGTCCGGCGATTGGGCAGGCCATCGGGAATGTCATATTCTCCCGGACTGGCTGCTCATTTACCGTATCGAGGATGATGTGCTGGTGCTGACGCTGGCCCGCACCGGCACACACAGCGACTTGTTCGGCAAATAAACAGTCTGCCGCCGTATGGGGAAACCTGTACGGCGGTTTTTCTGTGTGCAAAAGTATGTCGTGAAACGCGGTAGCCCTTACCGCTCCGGCTCCCGGTCGTGAGACTTGTCCTGTTCCTGTCTGGACAGCTGCTCGGCGGTTTTGCGGAGCCGTTCCACTGCTTTCAAATCCTCCCGCATGGATTTCATGGCAAGCGTGTCCGTCTGCTTTCCAGCGGCCAGCTGGTCAATTTCCCGCTGCCATGCCTTTGGGGTGATTGCCTCGCCGCTGTCTTTCAGTTCTTTCAGATACCGGGTCGCTGCGTCATACAGAATCAGTTCCCGGCTGTGGCGCTGTTCAAACTGTTCCCGTTTTTCCGGCTTTACTTTGGCAAGCTGCTTGTGGATGGACTTGTACTGGTTGTACTGTTCCCACATCTCCCCGCGCTCGGTAAGGGTGGCGATCCGGCGCTCGGCCTTGACGATTTTTCCCCGCAGGTCATAGTAGCGGGTGTTCATATCTGCTATTTTTTCATGGAGCTGCTGCATGGACTGGATGCCGTTTGCCTGCAAAAAGCTGAACAGGGCGGCGCTCTCCTGCAAAGCTCGGATTTTGCCGGTGCGGGTGTCAGGCTGCTTGAGCTGCTGTTGGGCCTCCCACAAGTCAATCATGCTGGGCTGCTGGCCCTCCGGCTTTTCGGCTTCGGCCTTAGACCAGTTGTAAAGGCGGGTAATGCGGGCCTTGATTTCCTTGAGCAGCTTGTTGTCGGCGGCGATCTGCCGGTTTACTTCGCTCTTGTCGGTGCGGATGCCGCGCTTTTCCATTTGGCTGGCGGCTGGCCCCAGATGGACAGAGGGAATCTTATCAATGCCCTGCCGCTTGTAGCTGCGATGGTCAATGCGTTCCGGTCTGCCGGCAGATTCCAGCGCCCGATTGGTGTAGGCCGCCCACGCTGCCCGCCAAATCTCCACATTTCCTTTATCGTTCCAATCGGTTGTATCCTCACGATGATTTTTCCAGCCGCCTTTCCCATCCGGGATACGCTGTCCATTCTCGTCCAGATCGTATGCCTTGCGGCACTTTGCGCCCCACTGCCCATTTTCTTTCAGAGGCCGGAGCGTCAGCATGATATGGACATGAGGGTTGCCGGTTCCCTTGTCATGGATAGCAAAGTCGGCGCACATTCCTTTGTCTACAAAGTTGTCCTTCACATAGGCGCGCACAAGGGCAAGCTGCTGTTCACCGGACAGTTCACGGGGCAGGGCTGCTTCGATCTCGCGGGCAAGCTGGCTGTCCCTGGCTTTCTCGATCTGCTCCACACTGTTCCAAAGGGTGGAGCGGTCTGCAAATTCCGGCGGGGCGTGGGCGGGCAGCATGATCTCCGCATGGACAACGCCGCCCTTGCGGGTGTAATCGTGGGTAAGGCCGTCCCATTCATTCGTCAGCTTTGTTCCGCTGCGGTAGGCGGCTGCGGCAACAGCGGAACGGCCTGCGCTGCGCTTGATAATGCTGACGGGGATATGACAGAAATCTATGGGTGGCACCTCCTTTCGGTAAGGGGTATTCAGGCTCCGTGGAGCCGGACAGACGCGAAGCGGGTGTCTGGCTGCGCGGGGCGCACAAGGGGTTTGGGGAGTGTAGCGCCCCATCGCGCTCGGAGAGCGCAACAGCCCCCGGCAGGGCGCACGACACCGGCAACGGTGTATAAGTGCGCCCTTGTAAACAAGGGACTTACGGCTTGTCCCCGGATTTCGGCAGTTTTGCGGCCAGTTCTTCCGCCCCCGGAAGATGGGACAGGGCAATCAGGAACGCTTTGACCTCTACGCCGGGAAGGTCGGGGGCCAGAGGGAAAATGCCCTCCAAAACGGCCCCACGCTCAATCAGGCGGCGGGTGCGAACCCTGCGTTCTTCATTCCGCTGCTTGTTCTCCAAAATCTTCTTTCGGTTTTCAAGCTGCCGAATCTCCTTCAGGACTTTCTCCCGTTCTTCTTTTTGGGGGTGGGCTGTAATTTTTTCGTTCATGTCAGGCACCTCTTTTCTTTGAAAATACTCATAGATTGACCGTCCATTTCTGTCGAGCAAAGTACCGGCGCAGCCTCCGCAGTGCGGCATGGATGGATTTTCCCGCCTGTGATGGCGTGATACCCTCCATTGCGGCAATATCTTTCACTTTCATATCCAGAATATAGCGGGCGTGAACACGGCGAGCCTGCATAGGCGGCAGGGAGGAAATGGCTTCATACAATCGCCGTATCAGTTCTTCGTATTCGGCTAATTCTTCTTTTTCTATCAGGTAGTCCTCCGGCGATGGCTGCGCCCAGCCGATGGCGGCATTTTCGATTCCATCGTTACAATCGAGGGAATAAAACGCCTTATACCGGAACATCCTGCGATCTCTGGTGGCCTCGGCTCTCTTGTCCAGAAGAAACGTTTCGACGATCTCATCGGACACCTCCACAAAAATGTCCTCTTTGCAAAATGGATAATATTGTTTGAGATTGATGGTCTGCATAGGCACGCCCTCACTCTGTTTGAAAAAGGTCATCATAGCAGCGGCGCATATTCCGCAGCCCCCGGTGGATGGCAACGCTGACCTTGCTGCTGTGGACGCCCTCTATCCGAGAGATTTCCGGCTGCTTGATACCAGCAATGTAGTAGGCGTGAACACGGCGGGCCTGTGTCGGAGTGGCATGAGCCAGAGCCACCGGCAGAGCTGCAATCAGGTATAGGCGGGTGGTCATTTCTTCTCGTTCCAGCAAAATATCTTCCGGCGATCTGCTGTGTTCCAGTGCGTAATTTTCCAGCCAGCTGTATGCGTCCAGAGAGTAGTAGGCGCGGTGGTAGACTTTCCGACGCTCATAGTTCTCCATCTCCCGCTTGGCCTGATACATCGCTGCCCATACCTCGTCCGTAACATCCACAAACTCGTCATGCCGGTAGTGGGGATACATCCACCGCAGATTGATTGTTTTCATAGGCTTACCTCCTGAAAATCGGAGAGGCGGACAGCTCGTCCGCTGTCCGCCCCTCGCTGAGATAAGGGAAATAATCCCTTTCACTTGGTAGCCAGAAAACAGGTCATTCGTTAAGCCTGTTCTCAAAGAAATTTATAAATTTTTTTCTGACCGCCTCCACACTTTGATAAACAGCCACTTTGGAGCAGCCGCACAGCACACCGATCTCTGCAAGGCTCAGCCCGTCAAGCGCATAGAGCAGGAACCGGCGGCGCTGGGCCTCGGTACAGGTGTCCAGAACAGCCATCAGCTCATGCAGCGTTTCCATGCGGCAAAGGTATTCCTCCGGCGTTTCGCCGTAGACCCCTACACCCTCGGTGGTAATGATGTACTCGTCAAACTCCCGGCCATCCCAATGCCGCCGCTGTTCATGGAACAGATTCTCCGTTTTATGATCGGCCTGGTCAAGAAATTCATAGACTTCCAGCGTGACCTCCACGGCCACAGCTTGTCCGTTATAATTGATGGTAACTTCCATCTGCCTTTCCTCCATTCAGATTTTTTGGGTAAATCTGCATGGGGCGGCGGGGAGCGGCACCGGGGATAAAGTTCGGGCCATGCTGACCCGATGTTCCGGCTCCACAGGGACAAAAAAGCGCCCGGACGGCATAAAGCCATACGAGCGTAATAGAGTATATTTTGCTGTTTAGTTACATGGTATAGTGCATACTTCTGACCGCATTGCTCCGCTGCTGGGAACAGGCTTTTTTTAGCTGGTGCAGGTCATGGGTACTGTGAAAAAAGGCAAGCATAGACACGGCGGCAATCCTCCTATATGCCGCCGTGGATTTACACGGTGTTAGGGTCGTCGTAGACTTGCCGATAGGCAAAAAGAAGCGGCGGCTCTGAAAATCAAAGCCGCCGTAATTTAGAAATGGCGCGTGAAAATACCTCTGCTTTGCGACGGCTTTTTTTCTTTTGCCGTCGTCCGGCAGATTATTTCTTTATGAGTAAGGGCGAAAAATCAATCGTAATCATAAAATTATGGTCATGTATTTCAATTATTGGATTTGTACAATTCATCATAAGTAATAGCTTTTTCACAATGTAAAGTCCTTGTCCAGACGTACCATTACTTCTTGAAACATCTGCTACATAAAAGCGTTCCAACAGTTTTGAATATTCTTCTGTAGGAATAGATGCAACAGGATTTTTAATACAGAGTTGTACAGAATCTGCGATATTAATTAGTTGAATTACAACATTATTTGTAGTGGATGTTACCGCATTGAATATAAGATTTTGTATAATGCGAATACACGCCTTTCTGTCAGCATTAAGATAGATGTCCATATTAGGTATTTCTATTTGGGGTTCAATTCCATTAACGCTGAAAATCGAATAATTGTCTAGCAGGATTTCAGTAAGCAATGAGCATAGCTCAACCTTTTCATAGTAAAATGGATATTGTCCTGCTTCTAAAAGAGAGATTTGATAAAAGTCATCTATGAGACGTTCTAATCTCAATGCTTTTCCGGATAATGCTGAAATATATTCCGCTCTTTTTTCATCAGGCGCACTTGATAGAAGTTGCAAATATCCGCGAATGGAAGTTAGTGGTGTCCGTAAATCATGAGAAAGGCAAGAAATATTCTCTTTTAATTCATTCTCCTTTTTTTGAATTTCGCCCAGATAAATATTATCTTTTGATACAATCTGATTTATGATTTCAACCAAATGCTCTAACCGCCTATCAGATAAAGACACTGTAACTAACTTTTTCGTTTTTCTATTCAGAATAGCATTTAGTTGGACGATTACTTTATATATCTGTATTTTCCAGTTAATTAAAGAAATTGAAAGGATAATGACCAATGCTATCAGAACAAGAAACATAATCGCCCAACCCATATTCTACCTCCCTTTTACTTGATTTCTTTTCTAATCATAATAAGACCGCCAACAATCAAAAGAGAAATGCACCCTATGAAATAGAATGGTAAATGCTCAATAATACCCATTGTGCGACAAGAGCTGAAATTCATCCAATAGTACATAGGATTTCCATATACAAAAAATTTTAAGGGTATTGAAACCGTCTCCATATCACTCCATAGCATTAAGTAAACAGACGCTCCACTGAATACATATAAGCAGCAAATCCCTGTTACAATCCCTGTATTTTGAATAACGACACATAAAAAAATAGAAATGCTTTCTAATGCTAATAAAACCGTTCCGCAAGCAAGAGCCCATCCCAAAAGGTTTATTACTTCACTCGCAGTTGGAATGTAACCGGATTGTATGATTTCAATAACGAAAAATGTAGCTACAAAAATCAGATACGTTATCAGAGACACCACCAATATTGTAATCGCTTTGGTGTAGTAGAGAATAGTTCGTTTAGTGCCGTATGCAACAGATAATTTGATTGTACCCGTATTATATTCTTTTGTAAAAAATATGGTTGCAAATAAAATGCCAATAATCCAGAAAAAGGCTGTATATGCAAGAGATGAGCGGGCAACAGTTTGAAACGTTGGTATTTCACTAGATAGATAACACTTAGCTTGAAATCCGATTACACTTTCTGTTCCATCTCCGGCTCCAAAAAAAGTCATGTCACCAAGTGCAAAAGAGACCATTATAACCGCCGCACATACGCCTAATATAGTTATCAATATCTTTGAGTGACGCAATTTATAAAATTCAGCTTTAAAATGGTTAATCATTTTGGCACCCTCCTATCAAATTAGTGTAATAAGTTTCAAGACTATCTCCAGATTGTGCTAACTGATAAATCGTAATGTTATTTGCACTTAGCAACGCTGATACTTTTCCGGCATTTTCAACATAATCATATAGATGAATACTTTTGTCTGGCATAACAGAAAAATTTGAAGTATTCAGTTTGCTTTCCAATAAAACACTAGCAGCAGCTACATCATTCACTTGCAACAACAGATGCTTTTTGCAGCGTTTGTCTAACTCTGTAGCGGTAATTTCCTGTAAAAGTTTCCCCTCATGTAAGATACCATATCTATTTGCTAATTGATGAAGTTCCGTGAGAATGTGACTTGAAATCAAAATAGTGATTCCACGTTCTTTATTTAGTCTTTTGAGTAAGTTTCTTAATTCGATAATTCCAGTAGGGTCTAGTCCGTTAATTGGTTCATCTAGTACGAGAAATTCAGGATTCCCAAGCAAAGCGATTGCGAGAGCTAGTCTCTGCCGCATACCCAAAGAGAAATCTTTTGCTTTTTTCTTTCCGGTATCTTTCAAACCAACTAATGCTAAAGCATTATCAATGCAACCTTTTCCTGGAATACCGCGTTGCAAACGTTGTACCTCCAAATTTTCATAGGCTGTCATATCAAGATAAAGAGAAGGGCTCTCAATAATACAGCCAATGCGCTCACGCTGCTTTGCAAGTTTCTTATTGCTTTCACCGAATAAAGCAATTTTGCCAGTAGTAGGTTCTGCCAGTCCGGTTAGTAAACGAATCATTGTTGTTTTACCGGCACCGTTTTCTCCGATAAACCCATAAATATCTCCTTGCATTACAGACATAGATACTTGATTTAGGGCTAGTGTATTGCGATACTTTTTTGTGATGTTGATAGCTTCAAAAACTGTTACGTTCATTTTTTCACAGCTCCTTTCTTGTTATTTAGTATCGCAGACAATTCCTTGAATAATCTAAAGGTAAAGCTAAAGATTATCTAAAGCTCACTTTGCAAATCGGTAACCCAAGCCCCATATGGTCTTAATTCGGCAGCCTTCGCCCTTTAATTTTTTTCGTAAGTTACTTATATGTGTGTTAATGACATCATTATCCCTTGCAAATGGTTCTTGCCAAATACTTTCATAAAGATTTTGCTTAGAAAAAACTTTATCAGGATATTTCGCCAGTAGTTCTACAAGTTGATACTCTTTTGCTGTAAGCACAATAATTTCGTCTGCAACAGTAACTATCTTTGAAGATGTATTAATGGAAAGTTCTCCAAAGGTCAAACAAAGATTGGGAGTATCTTTTTGACTTCTTAGCAAATTGCGTTCAATTCGCGCTAGTAATTCGTCCAAATCAAACGGCTTTGTTAAATAGTCATCAGCACCCAAGCGTAGCAGTTCGACTTTGTTGAATGTTAAACTTTTTGCAGAAACAACAATTACAGGTACGTCTGAAAATTTTCTGATATTTCTAATTAACTCATCTCCACTGATAAAAGGAAGCATTAAATCTAAAATAATTAAATCTGGGGATAATTCTTTTATACGTTCAATCGCATTTGCACCAGTAAGTGTGAAGAAGACTTGATAATTGTACTTTTCCAGATGGTCTTTTATCATAACGCAAATTTCTTTATCATCTTCGATAATTAAAACATTATTCATGTTGAAACTCCTTTCTGCGTCTATCAGTCGGCTTTTCCGCGTCCTTTGGGATCAGCCAAACACCAGCCATATTCACAGCGCCAGGGATACGCCCACCAGCGCAATAATAATTTGCACTACGAGGTGTCACGCCCCACTTTTCGGCGGCCTCTTTCAATGTCATATAGTCCATTTCGCACCTCCACAGAGTACATTATAGTTCTCTTTTTCGAACAATGCAAGAAACGGGATATGAATTATAAACTTCAACTAACCTGCATACAGTGACATTCCACAGGCGAAGTATGAATTATACAATGTAACAGGGTGATATTATATGGCGAAAGTTGAAGATTGTCCCGGTTTTGAAACCTTCGGCGCAGATGTCAAAGCCGCACGAGAGGCAAAGCGTCTGGCACGAAAAACATTGGCGGAAATGGTTGGGATTGAATGGCGGTATCTTGCCAACATTGAGAATCAAGGTGCAATTCCGAGCCTGCCTGTGATGATCCAATTGATTAAGATCTGCGGACTTCCCGTGGAACGGTATTTTAACCCGGAGATCATGCGGGAAGAAAGCGAACAGCGGCAACGGGTCAGCCACAAGCTGAAACTCTGCCCTGAAGAATACCTGCCGATTATCGAAGGTGCCATAGACGGGGCGCTCAAAATGGAACAGACTGCGAAGCAGAAGGAGGACGCATAATCGCGGCCTCCTTCTGGCATTTCTATATCAAGGTTCCCGGCACTTTTCCAAAAGTTCCTGACACCTCTGCTGGATTTCTCTGGTTTCTGTCACAGTCAGTTCACGCTCGTTTCCGGTAATTTTATCTTCCAGAAAGTTGGCGTATGTACCCAGCAAAGCGTTCCGTAAATCCTCTGGGGTTTTCTGTATCTCGGCGCTATACCAGTCATTCCGGTGGGGTTCCCATGCCATCAATGTATAACCGTGGCTGGTCTGAACCACCTCATACAGAGGGTCATCATCCAGATATGCCTGAAACACTTCCAGAACCTTTTCAAAGGTCAGCATTTCCCACACCTCCCATTCAGCTGCAAATCAGTTCCCTGAGTAAAATTTCCTCAATCTGTGCCGTTAATGTGTTCATCAGCCCCACCCAGCGCATGGGGTCACGGGCTTTCAGTTCCTCGGTGACGCCCGCCGCCTCCATCATGCGGGGCAGCATGGCGTCCATCCGCTCCCGCGCCGCCCGATCAATCTCCAACAGGTGCGGGTACAGCTTTTCGCTCAAAATCAAGCTGCTATAAAGGCCGGGCCGGTGTTCCTTCAGGTAGCGTTGCCGCATACGGCCATACTTGCCGATGGGGGCCTCCGGCTGCTCGGAAAGTTTCAGATCAGGGATGTAGTAATCTCCGCAGCGGGTGTAAGTCAATTCGCTCATGTTCATTCTCCTTTGCACTGTAATGGTTAAACTGTGGCACTGGCCGATACGGTGGCCTTGCGCGGCTCCTGCCTGGGTAACTGGCTGACGGTGGTAAAAATGCCCTTCTCCATGTCCTCGGCCCGGATTGTGGCCTTTGCTGCCTCCACCTGGGCCTTGCGTTTGGCGTTGTAGCGTTTTTCCCATTCCTTCTGCTTGCCGTTGGCCTTGCGGCGTAAGTAGTTCTGGTGAAGCCTGTCCTTGCGTTCCTCCTTCTTCCGCAGTTCTTCTTGTTCTTCCGGGGTCAGTGGAACCGGCTGCAAGGCGGGCGGGATATACCGGCCCACAAAATTGAAGTAGATTTCAACCTCCTGCGTAGTGTCCTGGCTGCCTTTTCGGGCGCGTTCGTGGACAAGGATTTTCTCTACAAACTCGTTGAGCATGGTGTTTGTCAGCGTGTCAAAATTCTCGTACTTATCAATCAGGGCTATAAATTTCTCCGCTGATTTCTGGCTCTGCTCATAGCCGGTAACAGCCTTTTCCAACTCCGCAATTTCAATCTCAAGTGCATCCTGCTCTTTGGCATACTGTGCATCAAGCGCCTTATATCGTGCATCCGGCAGCTTGCCGAGGGCGTTGTCCTCATAGATTTTGCAAATCAGTTTTTCCAGTTCTCCGGCTCTCTTTTGGGCAGCAGCCAGACGCCTGCGCTTTTTCGATATATCGGCACTCTGTTGAGCAACCTGCGTCTCCTGAACAGTGTGAATAAATTCCGTCCGGTCATTTCTCGAATATTCAGCGATAGCCCGGAGCGTGTCGGAAACCAATGTCAGGACAGCACTCTCATTGATACGGTGTTGTGTAGGGCATAGTGTCCCACACGGAACTTTGGTATAATTGGAACAGGTATATTGAGAAACCCGCTTGCCATTGTTGGTGCGGTGGACATACATCTTGCCGCCGCAATCGGCACAATAGAGCAAGCCTGTGAGGGGAGCCGCTTCGCCCCAGCCGTTTGGATAACGCCGTACATTGCTGCGGATTTTCTGCGCCAAATCAAAGGTCTGCTGGTCGATAATGGCTTCATGGGTATTCTCAAAGATCGTCCATTCGTCCTCAGAAACATAGTGGCTTTTCTTGTCCTTAAAGTGCTTGCGGGTCTTGAAATTGATGGTATGCCCTAAATACTCTCGTTTTTTCAAAATGTTCACGATGGTAGATGATCCCCATCCATATGGGTCTTTGATCGGCTTTGAACGGTTCACACCCTCGTTGAAGCGGGCAAGGTGTACGACAGGAATTTCAATCCGGTCTGTGGATAATTTGCAGGCGATCTGGTAAGGCCCATATCCCTCCAGCGTGAGGGAGAATATACGGCGTACCACTTCGGCAGCTTCCTCATCTACCAGCCAATGCTCCCGTTTTTCGTCCCATAAGTAGCCGTAAATCACAGTGCCGGTCAGGTGCTTGCCACTCATGCCTTTTGACTTAAACACAGAGCGGATTTTCCGGCTGGTATCACGGGCGTAAAATTCATTCATAATGTTACGGAAGGGCGTAAAATCGTCATCGCCTTTCAGACTGTCCACACCGTCGTTGATGGCGATCAGCCGGACGCCGCGCTGCCGCAAAATCTCCATGACCTGGCCGACTTTCAGATAATCGCGCCCCAGGCGGCTCATGTCTTTGATAACAATGGCCTCCACCCGTCCGGCCTCGACTTCCTCCATCATCGCCAGAAATCCGGGGCGGTCAAAACGGGTGCCGGAGATACCATCATCGGTAAAGTGCGTAGGGTTGGGCAGCCCGTTCCGGCGGGCAAAATCCTCTAACATCTGCTTTTGGTTGGATATGGAATTGCTCTCGCCCTGTAACTCATCGTCCCGGCTCAGGCGCTCGTACAGTGGGGTAATTTTTTCATTTCTCATGGCTGTACCTCCTGAAACAAAAATGCTCTAAGTGATTGCTTCACTAACCATGACAAAATCATGATTAAGAAGTCACTTAGAGCATATATCACC
>NZ_QUGH01000028.1:0-3915 GCF_003478985.1 Ruminococcus sp. AF20-12LB
ACCCACCCGAATATCGTTTTTTTTATTTGGTGAGTTTGTTCTTTCAAATACGAAACAAATGCTCATGTACGGTAAAGTATCACAAGAAAATTATGTCGAATTGACAGCCGCCTCCGCTATACCGAATAAGGAAATAAAGAGTCCTCAAATTTTGCGCTACTAAATGAAGACGAGCGGAAGTAATCTCCCGCTCGTCAGTAAACTTAACTATGCCATATCAATCCCGCTTCTTTCCCGCCACCGGCACTAAGAACAGCGCGGGCAACAGCAGGAAAGCGGTACAGACCAGCCCCCAGGGTATGGACACCTGCTGGGCTACCAGCCCCACAATAGGCCCGCCGATGATCTGCCCGAAAGAGTCCAGCTGTCCGCTGGTGGAAAAGACTGTGGCGCGCATTTTCTCATCCACTTGGTCGTTCATCCAGGCGGCCAGCACAGGCTCCTTGATGGTGCGCATAAGCCCCGCCAGCAGGAACACCAACAACATGAACCAAAAGCTCCGCCCCACCGCGAAGAGAACCAGGAACAGGATATACCCGGCGCTGGTGGACATGACCACACTGGTTCGGCTGACAGTCCCTTTTTTCTCCATGCGGGCGATGAGCAACTGAGAAGCCAGAATACCTAAGCCGTTGCCGATAAGACTGATAACACCGAACCAAGTGACGCTGTTCAGCGGCCCGATAACGGGTATTACCGTGTCATCCAGAAAATGAGCGGTGGAGAGCCGGTCAAAGCCTTCACTGGCAAGTCCCCCGCATAGTGTGATTGCTAAGAGCGCCAGCAACACAGGTGCGCCTTTCACAAAGCCCAGGTTGAGCTTGAACAGGCAGACAAAGTCTTTAAGCAAGCCCTGCCGTTCCTCAATAGCAGGGGAGAAGTTGGTTTCTGGCATGATGCGAACCATCACCAGCCCCAACAACAAGCACAAACTGCCCCCCAAGATGAGAGGCATTTGCAGGTTTATGTTTCCCAGCAGTGTGCCCAGCACCACGCCCAGAACGCCGCCGATTTGCCCCATTTGACTGCCCCGCAGGAACACCTTGTCTATGGGTTTGTCCTCTTCCTCCGAGGCAATCCACGCCTCCAGAGCGCCGGTGATGAAGGTATCACCGCAACCCCAGACAACCTGGGCCAGCAGAACCGGCGCGAACCACGGTAGCGCACCCTCCATCAGAAAGCCCAGGCCGTAGAGGAACATTCCAATCAGCACCGAGCGCCGACGGCTATACAAATCCGCCACCACACCGGTGGGCATCTCGAACAGAAAGCAGGAGGTCTCCTGAACCGTCCCTACCAGGACAAGCTGGAAAGCATCCAGCTGCACCACCTCCAGGTGGTACACGATGGAAAGCACTGTGGACATAGAAACCGCCAGGGAACAGACAAATCGGAACAGCAGGTAGACAGAATATGCCTTTGAATTTTTAGCAAACATGAAGTTACATTCTCCTTTCAAATCTCATTTTATATGACTTTTGCAAGCTGTTAAGCTAACTTGTGGAACATATGCCGAACCTTATCTATACGGCTATTCGGGCGGCGGGGTTGGCAAATAAATTTACCAATAGCTGGCTGGTATCCTTTTAACTCTGTCAAGCAGACTCCCTGCCCATTTGTGAAATAAGTTAAATCGTTCCTGTATTCTTGAATACATCTAGCAGGGATTTCTCCTTTCAGAATGACCTCGTCATTCTTTATCTGAGTACTTACAATATCTGCACAATACCTTGGAGCATCATGATACGCCCGTGAGAGATATTCCTGCGGTGCATAAATTTCAAAGTGGAGATATGGCTCTAATAGTTCTGTCCCTGCTTTTTTTAAAGCCTGCTCCAATACGATAGGGGAAAGCAGCCGAAAGTCTGCGGGGGTACTTACAGGACTATAATACAATCCATATTCAAAACAGATTTTACAGTCTGTCACTTTCCATCCATACAGCCCCTGCTCGCAGCCATAAAGAACCCCCTCCATAACCGCATTTTGGAACGATTGATTTAAATATCCAAGTGAAACTCTGCTTTCATACTGCACTCCGCTTCCAATAGGGAGCGGCTCTATGGACAACCCGACAGAAGCCCAGAAAGGATTTGGCGGGACTTCTATGTGGATGGTATATTCTGCTTTTCTAAGCGGTCTTTCCATATATATAACAGTAGGCTCTTTTATTTCTGCCTCCACATGATATTTTTCCTCAAGGATGGCACAAATGACTTCCATCTGCACATTCCCCAAAAAAGATAACATAATCTCATGGGTAACAGTATCAATGTCAAAATGCAAAAGAGGGTCTGTATCAGCAATCTCTGCGAGGGCATTTAACAGGGCTTCCCTTTGCTCCGGCTTTTGCGGCTCTACCGTTGTCCGAAGTAATGGCATGGGATTATCAATCCGTGTTTTGTGAGGCAGGAGTTTTTCATTTCCCAGGATATCGTTCAGTTTCAAAGTATCATCAGCTAAAATAACAATTTCTCCCGGACAGGCATGGTCAGCCGGGACGATTTCACCGTTTGTCGGAACACACATCTCTGTGATTTTTATTTTCTCTTTTTCAGATATTCTAATAACATCCCTCAAATGCAATGTTCCGCTATATATACGCACATAAACAAAACGCCGCCTTTTCTCTGAATATTCAATCTTAAAAACCTGCCCGCATAGTTCAGATTGACCTTCAGGCGTTGATGAATAAAATTTACTGGCAATTACTTCTATAAGCTGCCGAATCCCCAGATTGTTTTTAGCGCTTCCGTGATAAACGGGAAATAACGTTCCGTTTTGGAATCTCCTGTTTTCTTCCTGTTCCAGTTCTGACATTTTAAACGGTTTCCCTGACATATATTTCTCTAATAGTTCATCGTTTCCCATAATTACCGCATCCCACTGTTCCATATCGTCATTGTCCGTTACATTTATATGGGGATGCTGCCCAACCTTTTGCTTCACTATAATTTCCGAAGAAAGCTTTGCTTTCATTTCCCGATATACCATTGGCAAATCAATCCCCTCTTGGTCAATTTTATTGATGAAAAAAATTGTCGGAATCTTCATTATCTGTAGTGCATGAAACAGTATACGGGTCTGTGCCTGTATGCCATCCTTTGCAGAAACTAATAATACTGCTCCGTCTAATACGGATAAAGAACGGTATACTTCCGCCAAAAAATCCATATGGCCTGGCGTATCTATAATGTTGACTTTTACATCCTCCCACTGAAAAGATGTCACTGCTGTCTGGATAGTGATTCCCCTTTGACGCTCCAAATTCATTGTATCTGTCCTTGTTGTGCCTTCATCTACGCTCCCTAGTTCTGCAATTGCACCACTGGTATACAATAAACTTTCCGTTAATGTTGTCTTTCCTGCGTCAACGTGAGCCAGAATGCCTAAGTTAATTATTTTCATGTGATTTTCCTCCTATCAACACCCAAAAAAGGGCATAAAAATACCCAGTGATAAATACTCCTATCACTGGGTAAATAACTCCAATAGCCCCAAAACACTTATATGTTTTCGGGCATATAAAATTACATGATAAAAGTATTCTTAAACTGGGTACAAAAAACTAAGCCCCATATTAAAAGTGAAACGGGACTGCTACTTTTTGTTCCCACTATCAAATTGACAGTTTATTTAAGAATACCTTGCCGCATATTTATTAACTCCTTGTATAATACTGAATCTAATTATACTCCTTAACCCTTTATTTGTCAAGCTGACAAACTAAAGCAGAAAAAGCGGCAGGATTTCCCCCTGCCACTAATCATCTGTTTATGCAAAAATAATTTCCTTTTCCACAATCTCCCTCGCACAAGCCCTTATGTTATTGAGGCATCCTGTCCATTCTAAGGCGTTTTCTGCCTTTAGCTGTTCCGTTATGCCCTGTGCCTGTTTCATACCCTCTATGAGCCT
>NZ_QUGH01000028.1:3925-14253 GCF_003478985.1 Ruminococcus sp. AF20-12LB
CCGTTATGCCCTGTGCCTGTTTCATACCCTCTATGAGCCTTTCAAAGCGTTCCTGTGCCTGTCTGTTGATGTCGGCAAGGTAGGCGTTTAGCCTGCCGCTTGTAAGAAGATTGGTGTATGTAACTTTACGGTACTGTTTTAGATAATCTAAATGCCGTTGCCCCCAGATGCCTATTGCCTGTTCTTCTTCGGCGGGTACAGTTAAGCACGGTATCAAATAATCCCCTTGCCTTTCGTATTTGCCGCCCAGTTCCTCAAATAATGATTTTGCCATTGTCTGTTACCTCCACATTCTTTTTTATTTTGAATGTCCGCAAAATCCGTCCTACATCATTCGGGAGTATCATTATCAATTCGCTGCTTTGCCAAGAAAGCCATTGCCGCAGCAATGTTTCAATGCAAACCTCTGTTTCTGTTCATCCTCGGACCGATTGTCCTTGAACTTATCCGGAATCCTATCTGGCAGGACTCCGGCGGACTGGCAAGCTCATTTAATTTTCAAAGTGCTAATCCGGCTTTTTGATTCAAATTTTTGATCTGTAGCCTTCTCAACTTCTAAATACAAAAAAGTTTGGGAAAGTTTAGGGAGAAATGAAAAAAGATTTAAAAAATAAAAACGCCAGCGGAAATAACTCCACTGACGCCTTACAAATACTATTGATTTTTGACTTCATATTCATTATTGAGCTTGTTGTTAACTGATAATTCAAGTATAATAAACTCTATACGAGAAATACACGTCCTGCATGAGGACTTAAATATTGATAATCCTCATGTTTGGCGATATACGGGGAGGAAATTCTCATGGGTAAACAATCCACCAGGGAAAACAAGACAATTTACCAGCTTTGCCGAGAAGCGGCAGGCCTTACAAGAGCAGAGGCCAGTGAAAAAATGGATGCTGTCTCTGATTCAAAAATTGAAAAATTTGAATATGAAACACAAGAACCTACGCCTTATGATATCCTCCAGATGGCAGATGCCTATAAAAGACCAGATCTTTGCAATTATTATTGTTCTCACAAATGTGAAATCGGTCATCGTTATGTTCCAGAAGTTGAAGTGACCGATCTGTCAAATATCATTTTGGAGACAATTGCCAGTCTAAATGAAATCAATCCTCTTACCGGTCGTCTGATCCAGATTGCCCGTGACGGTAAGATCAGCGATGATGAAATGAAAGATTTTGCTTATATCAGTAAAAAACTTGATGAAATTTCTTTAGCCATAGACTCTTTGAATCTTTGGGTAGATAAGACAGCCGGAGAACAGGGGCTTAATCTTGAACTCTTAAACGCCGAAAAAGAAAAATTAAAATAAGCCATTACGTGACGAAAGGCAATGAACCATTTCTGATTCATTGCCTTTTTCTTTACATACGCTGTAATTGATTGATGATACTTTCTGTTTTCTCCTCCTGATCCATTATGAACGTGATGTCACCAATGCTATAATGCCACCGATGATCAATAATGGAAATGCAATGTACATCAGTCCACCTACAACCATGCCAATCAATATCACCGGGAAGAAAATAACTGTGCAAAGTAGTTTCATAATTCCCCAGGATGCTTTTAATCCAAATATAAAAAATTTTCCAACAAACCAAATCATACAAATTGTAAATAATAACGATAACATTTTATTACTCCTTCTGAAACTCATTTTGATATGTGTCTTTCATTTTTTCTGTTCTTTTTCTGATAAATATTCAGATGTGTTCTTTATACCAATCTTATTACTAAATGCCGGATTTTTCTCCATCTTTTCTATTATCCGGATTAATCGAATTCTCTGTGCCGCTTCCATCTGATCACCCCATTTATATTCTGTTTTTTTGTTGATATTGTCACTATAACAAATTTATTTTTCATAATACACATCCATCATGAGGAATTGCATCTTTATATTTCTCGAATTTTGAGAATTCTGTCTTTATATTTCTCTGCACGAATTGTTTTCTATCTATGCTGACTCTTTTATAATAAGCATATCCGAGCAACATCATAGATTATTATTAAAAGGGAGATTATGCTATGCGAATTGAAAACTTACAAAATGAAAACAGAAAATATGCGAAAAGTATCGGGAACTTCCATGTACTTGAATATGTACAGGATGCCAGCGTTTCACCTATGAATGCAATGAATGAGTATTTCATGAGTAAAATGAATGTCAGAAGAAGACAGGTTGTTATTGATATTGATAAAGACCATTCTGCTATTATCCAGGCCGGTGCCATGCAGTGGATGGGTGGTAATGTACAAGCCACATCTGGGGTAAAAGGTATCGGAGATTTCCTTGGAAAGGCACTCAAGGGTGCGGTCACCAAAGAAACCGCGGTTAAACCGGAATATGTTGGCGAAGGCTGTCTGGTACTGGAACCAACATATAAATACATTATTCTTGCAGATGTTGGCAAGTGGGGATCAGCCGGAATGACAATTGAAGATGGCATGTTCCTGGCTTGTGATGCAAATGTAAAAAGTAAAGTTGTAGCCAGAAAGAACCTTTCATCAGCCGTACTAGGTGGCGAAGGTCTGTTTAATCTGAGTTTGCAGGGAAATGGTGTAGCTGCACTGGAATCTAATGTTCCTGAAGATGAATTGATTGAAGTCATATTGGAAAATGATGAACTGAAAATTGATGGAAATCTTGCTGTATGCTGGTCATCAAATCTTGAATTCACCGTAGAAAGATCTACAAAAACACTTGTAGGATCTGCAGTTAGCGGAGAGGGCCTGGTAAATGTTTATCGTGGAACAGGACGAGTACTGATGTGTCCGGTCGCGCCGACAACTTCCTTGTCTGAGTCCACCAACACCATGGCAGCTAAAGCTGCAGCTAAATCCAGCAATACATTTGGAAAGTAAGCGTAAAACACATTCTCTCGTAACCAACAAACGCCGGTATAGGATTATAAAAATCCTGTATCGGCGTTATATGCCATACAGTGAGTACATTGATTCCCCCATATCGGCTTTCCGTTTTCAAATACAATGTTATTCATCGGGCAGTTTTTGACACATTGACCGCATGCATCCTGCAAAAATCCATGCCAGTCCGCCCAGTAATCCTCCAAATATAAACCAAAGGATATTACCTATAGTTCTCATGACAACATCTCCTCCTTGTCCAATGTCTAATATTCTTTTGCAATTTCCTCTGCTATCTCATATATCGCTTTGAATTTTTCTAAGTCCTCCGGCGATCTGATCAGCATGATTTCTTCGATTTTTCCGGTCCGTATGTCTTTGAACCCTGCTACTTCTTCTCCGGTACAAATGCTTGCACGAATTACTGGTTTCATATGTTCTCGGTCATATGTTTTTTTCACGATTTTCTTTTTGAATATTCCCATGCTTCATCCTCCGAATAATTACAGTAACAAGATCAACTATTCAATTCCTGGAACATTTTTCTGCATCAATTGCTAGTACAAACATCAACGCATCCAACGCATTTCCTGGATTCTGTACATCAATGACATATGTATCAGTCATATGAAACAGTTCTTTATTGACCCGTGCAATTAAATATCCACTTCGATCAAGAATGCTATAGTCCCATTCCATAATGGTTCCATCAATATGCCATCCATTGTAATCAATATTATAATGTGGCGTCAGGAATGAGAATTCTTTGCTCAGGCATCCTATATAACTGCCGTTTTTATAAATCTCGAATTTAGGAAGGAAGGTAAGAACTTTCTGAACAACCATTCCTACTTCATTTCCATAGGCATCATAAATTACAAGCTTATGTCCCCAGGACAACTGGCCTTTTACTACATAAACAGTGTTGCCTGCTTCATCATAGATATCATAGCTGTCAAACCATGAAAACAGCCTTTGTTTAAATAATAGCTTCATAACTTTTCACCGCTCTCTCCAACAGATATAATTGGTTCTTTACACTTCTTCGATATTGGCTACATGGATTTTCCATCAGGTTGTGTATGGTTTTCTCGATTTTCAACAGCTTAAATAGAATATCCCATATCGTAGGCTTTTTGGAAAACACTTTGATTCTTGACCAATCCAGCATCCATCACGTTTGCTGCATATATTTTTCCTGCAATCCTGTATTCTTCCAGATGCTCTACAAAACCATTCAGATCACCAAGTGAGCTTGAAATAATCAATATATTTTTCATTACTTTTTCTCTCTATTCGCTTTTTAATTCAAATAACTTTAAGTTGCCTCTCATAAAACCTTCGAGAGGAATTCTTCTAGTAAACTATTTATCATCTCCGGTTTATCTGTATTAGAATTATGACCGGCTCCTTCAATCCACTTTAAAGGAATTTTCGTTTTCCGATGCCATGCTCTGTTATACCGAATACATGAACCGGCATGATCCTTTGTACCACATATCAACAGGGAAGGGCATTTAATTTCATATGGCAGCTCCTTTTCCATCGCCTCTGCCAGAATACGAAATCCATGCCCTGCAATTTGTGCATAACGATGCTGATCCCCATCATAGACCAACATCATTTCCTTCATCAGGTTTCTGCCATAATTAGAAGTTGCAACTCCCTCAGTTCCGGATTTCAAAAGCAACTTCCATGGGTAATGTGCATATATTGGTTCCATTCTTTTCAGAAGCCAGATTTCCACTGATGTCACATAGTTTCTCTGCAACGGTGCCGAATCAATGGAGATAAAGCCTGCCAGCCGGTCGGGATACAATTGTGCATAAGCCTGTCCCACATATCCTCCCATTGATTGGCCGATTATAATCGGTTTTCTGATTTCTTCTTTTTCAAGAATCCCATTCAGCCATTTTGCCTTATCAAACAAGTCAAAATCAAACCGAAATGGCCAGGAAGATGCATGAGCCGGTGCATCCCATACAATAATATTATATTTTTTCACGAAGTGCTCAACCTGTTTATCAAACAGTCTATGGTCAGCAGTCAGCCCCGGAAGAAATACAAGCGTCGTTGTATCCAACCTCAGAATACTTGACCAATAATGAATCGTTCCACAAGGAGTTTGATATGTACTTTCTTTCAACAAATTTACCTCCACAATTTCCTTGCATTATTATTTCCCGTAGTTCTCCTCCCAATAATCATACGCATCATCATATCCGCCATCATAATTTCCTCCACCAAATTCCTCTGCCCAGTCATCAGCGAAATCATCCGGGTCATCATAATTATAAACATCATAAGAATCGTTTCTTCTGGATGAATAAGAATTACTGTATGTATTTACTCTTCTTGCCGGAAGAATAACTTCTTTGGGATTTACTGGAATAGCTGTTGCTCGTACTGTTACGTCCCGGTTCGTCACAGTAAAGATCCACTACCTTCAATGTAATTATGATTATCAGTTCAACACTAATGATTACTGTCGCTATGATTTTAAAAGTCTTTGAATAAAAAAATCCGGCAGCCACATATCTCTTCTCTTTTATCTCTTTTATCTCTTTTTTCTGATTTATCTAATTCTGATGTTACCAGTTTACATCAAATAGCAGTGCATAAATCCGCACAACCAACGGATTTACCAGAACTAATAATTCTAAAGCATACTTCGTTTTACCGTCTTATTCAGTTGTCGCAAATTTACGACAACTGAATCATCTATTTCTTCTACAATTCCAATTTCACGACATCATTTCTAATACAGATTTTACCGTACTTTTTAATCTCAGTCCATCCTTTATACCCAGGCGATAGAAAAACTCTTCTGTTTCTGCTCCGCTGGCAAATATTTCATCACAGTACTCCGTAGGCACTTTCTCTTGTTCCGGAGACAGTGTTTCCAAAAGTTTCTGGTATTCCTTCTCGATATTTTCATTAAATGACTGTGTGTCTTGATTTGATTTCCATTCAGAATTGATACACCGGAATTCCTTTTTCTTCAAAAGGTTATAAATAGTAGGTCTGCTGACTCCTAAGATTTCCTGTAACTCCTGAACTGTATAACATCTTTTCTCTGACATTTCTTTATCCTCTTTTCTTTGAAATATGAAAGAAAAATTATCCCTTCATATAACGAAACGCTCAGAGCATGTTTTACAGTGGTCAAAAGCAATCTTTTTGAAATTTCTGCATTTTACTTGAAATTCAGTAAAGAATCGGGTTGCCTTTACATAGTTTCCACTTTCAAAAAATAAAAAAATTTGTGTTTTTGAAAGCGACATCTTTCATATACTTTTAGCAGACGGTATACTAAGTACAACGAAGCGGTTTCGAAAAATGAAAAAAGAAATACCTTGAAAGCTCTGAAAAGTTCTATTTGTGTGACAGCGGTATTCGATATTCAATACTGGGAAGCAGAAATATGGATTATGGCAGAGTATATGAAAACATCGTTTGCATCGAGCTTCTTCGCCGTGGATACGATGTTTATGTCGGCAAGCTCTATCAAAAGAAAATCGACTTTGTGGCTCAGAGAGGTAGCGAGAAGTTTTATCTTCAGGTCAGCAACAACATTTCCGGGCAGGAAACATTTGAGAGAGAATGTTCTCCTCTGCTTCAGATTCGAGATGCTTATCCGAAAATGATTATTGCCAGAACCAAACATCCCCTAAAAAATATTGTTGTAAATAGAAAAATCCTGCTCATATTCATATATTGAACAGGATTCAGATGAACTGCTTATCATCAATGCAAACTGGGGTTTTCTCAGTTAAATTCCACGTTATCGACACTTTACAAATCATTTCATCTTTAACTGCTCAAAATGATAACGCGGCTTTCCTATGCTCTTTTTGCCATACTCTATTGCTTCTGTGGGGCAATAACAAATACATGCCATACAGTGAGTACATTGATTCCCCCATATCGGCTTTCCGTTTTCAAGTGCAATGTTATTCTTTGGGCAGTTTTTAACACATTGACCGCATCCGATACAAGTATCATCTGTCTGAAATGCAGTAGCCTTCACGAAGAACTGATAAAAAACCGGATTTACCGGACCACTCGTAAAACGGTCGTAGAGATTGTTTCGTGGTACAGGGAAAGGTTGCTCTGTCTTAATACAGGCAATGGTATCCTCAATAGTAGGCTCAGCATTTTTTACAATTTTTCTTGCTTCCTCTGCCTGGGGTGCATCGAACATGGCAATATAGTTTTCCGGCATAAGAATTTGAGATGTACCCATATAACATAAGTGCTTTTGCTCAGCAAGACTACGGTTATATTTTGACGCATTGCCAATTTCACTGCCGCAGTTCATAACAAACCAAATACGTTTTGCAGAAAGCAATTTCGTTTTGGAAAGCCAATTCGACACAATTCGGGGAATACGCCACGCATAGGTCGGAGTTACAACGACTACATTCTCACCTGTTTTTATTGGCGAATAATCTACTGCCTTGATTTTCGCATTCACATCTACAATCTCGTCCTGCAATTCAACTGCAATTTTTTTCGCTATATAACGGCTGTTGCCGGTTCCTGAAAAGCACAAAATCATAATAAAATCACCTCCACGACTTCCGATTGAGATTTCACCTGTTTTAAGAGATTTAATAACTGTTATATTTTGTTATTAAATTCTCTGTAAACCCTTGAAAACACCGGATTTGTCGCAGGTGAGCTTTCCCTTATTGTTTCCCTTGTGTTATATCGTCCCGCCAGTGTTTACGAACTCTGATAAGGGAAAATACAAGGGTAAAAAATCTGATAACACATTATAACACAAAATAAAAGTGACATGGTGAACTGATTGAAATGCTTCTTAATTTTTACAATTAATGATTGATTGAATAATAAGGAAATGGGATACGGATTTTCCACATCGACGAATACCAGTAATTACCTTAATCAATCCATTATTCTTTCTTTTTATCAATTTATCCAAATAAAAATCTCTGTGAATCTCCATCTTAAAGCCTCACTATAAAAGATTTTTGCAACATGTTGCATTTTTCTATTCTAGCATATCCGGATGGACTTCAAAAATCAATATATCAGCTGGACATTGAAATAGATTTTTGTAACTTGTTGCGTATTTCTATTCCACAATCATATTATATTCTTTAGAAGCAGTGTTTATCCCGCATTTTAATCGTGTTTTTCATTGCTTCATCGTCTTCGTCAGTAAATTAAGCAATGCCCGCAGAACCAAACATCCCCTATATAGCTATGAAGAAATCGAAATTCACGATATAGCCGATTGGTTACTACAAGAATAAGCAGGGCGAAATATCTCCGTCATTCTCTTTTGAAATGATGGAGATATTTTTATTATGACGGAGATTGTAGAACATCGTAACATTAGATTTCTGCATTTTTTCCTGAAATTAATTAAATTCTTGACAAGTATCCAAGATGATCTCTTCTGATTCTCGGAATCTGTTGTGATTATTCCCGTTCTTCTCATCTAAGCTAAAAGATTCTTTACTTTATAGTGCTATTTTTTTCCATTTTCTAATCTTAGTTCTAAATGTTCCGAATGGGGCAACTGTGTTAACATGTATGAACTTGTATACTTCCCAGACAGCTGTTTTAGTTGCTTCGTCAGCCCATTTTCTCATATGTGGTTTGAATAATTCTTCCTCACTTAGCGAATCTATCATCGCATAAATAGAATGCACATTCTCATTCAATATATCTTTCAACTCTTGTATCGACAGATGAGCGTATATATCTGTAAACCATTGATATAATTCACCAAGCTGATTCCACTTAAAATCATCTGAAGGAGTTTTGACATCAATCCCCTTTCTTTCGTCTGCTTCCCATTTAAGAACGAGAGTTGTCCAGCCAACCTGGTAAGCAAGATTTTCTGCTGGAGTTCGATCAACACCATCAACCCTTTTGTCTTTTAAGGATTCTGGAATATCATTAAATTCCGAAATATACTTTGCAAAGCTTTTATTTATTTCGTTTTTAAGTTCGTCTTTATTCTCGTATGCTCTCAATAGTCTATCTCCTTCTTATTCCGATTTCCGTTTCCATAGCATGGTGTACTCTTTTTCATCAGTGGTTTCATCAAAACCTTCACATTGAATAATGAACCCTTCTCTTTGGTAAAAAGAAATTGCTCTGGCATTCTTCTGGTATACATTTAATTGTAATCTAACTTTTTTATCCTTAATATAATCCAATAAAAGCTTACCTATGCCGCACGACTGCATTTCATCAGAAACAAAAATACCTTCGATATATTCATCATTTAGTCCTACAAATCCTTGAATCACTTTATCATCTTCATACACATAGACTTCGGATTGTGACATCATTTCTTTCACTAATTCATAATTACTTTTCCAGTATTGATCGGAAATAAAACAATGTGCTTTCAGATTTGTCTTTAACCATATGTCAGCAACTCTATCGATATCTCCGTTCAGCATCTTTCTAATCATAACAAATATTCTCCACAACTACATCCTCTATGCTTTTCTCTTTTTTTCATTCTATCACAAGCTCACCATTAATCATCAATTTTTTGATATTTTTTCTTTTCCCCCACTGTAAAACAGCCTCTGAGCGTTTCGTTATATAGAGGGGTACAAATAAGAGCAAGATCCACCCAGGTTTAACGGTATTGCCATTTGGCCTCCCGTCAACCTATGGGTTTTATCTTGATGGGGATCTCCCATACCCTCTCAATAACAGACGTTTTGTTACAGTACAACTGACAGATGTCGAACTCAATTTGCTGGATCAAGGAGCTGCTTGTTTTTCAATCTCACGTTCTGAATATCTAAGAAAACTTCTGCTTGAGAAGCAAATCAATCATAGATCCTATTGCTCCGGCTGAAAGAAAAATCACTCAGAAAGAGTATATGACACAGAAATACGGCCAGCAAAAACTGGATGAGATCAATCAGAAAATTATCGAAGCTGGTCTCAAACCAACATCCACTGTATTCCTAACACAGAAAGAATATTTGCGAAATGCGATTGATGAATGCGCTGCCACATCCAATAGTTTTGATGAATTCCAATCCAAACTTCTGGAACAATTTCAGATTTCTGTGATTGAGCATCGTGGCAGATACAGCTATCTTCATCCTAGGTGAGGCCACTGGTGCAATTAATATCGACAATACATATGAACTTGCTTCTTCACATCACAATGATTTCAAAGATCTCCGCGCTGATGAGGATATTGTTATCAATCAGGAATGGATCCTTAACAAACTTTCTGAAAACGAAAATGAATAATATATTTGGTGGCTACACCCCCAAGCCCCTGTAGAATCAATAATGCCGGCACTGGATACCAAAATCCCGCACCGGCGTTATTAATTGTAATTCTTTTTTCTAGTCAAATAAACAGCTTATTTGCCCTACAAACTTGAATTTTCAAATTAGTCTTTGCAAATAACCTTTGAACCTTCACCATCAATTACA
>NZ_QUGH01000029.1:0-1489 GCF_003478985.1 Ruminococcus sp. AF20-12LB
CGAGACCGTTTCAAGTTTTGTGTAAACTCAAAAAACTGATATAAGATATGTCATTAGTTACATTGGGCAGAGCCGATTTTAGAGGTTCTGCCCTTGCTTATATTATAATACAGTTTCCGGACATGTCAAACAGAGCTGGTTTGCCCAGCCCTGCCTTACCAGAAACGGCTTATAATCCAGATAACCGTTCCTCAAAAAATATCTCCAACTGCGAATGGATCTGTCCCCAATCCTGCCGGTGACCAGTCCATTTTTTTGTGATATCCATCATGGCCAGATACAGCATTTTCAAGAGACTCTCATCCGAAGGAAATACCGTCTTTGATTTCGTGACCTTCCGTAGCTGCCGGTTAAATCCCTCGATAGCATTCGTAGTATAGATCAAGCGGCGGACCGCTTCCGGATACTTGAAATACGTCGAAAGATTCGCCCAGTTATCCTTCCATGATTTTGCGATTTTAGGATATTTTCCGCTCCATTTTTCATCAAAGCTACCAAGTTCAGCCAGTGCAGTTTCTTCCGTTGGAGCTGCATATACACGTTTCAGATCAGCCATCAGCGGCTTGAGTTCCTTGTAGGAAACAAACTTTGTTGTATTTCGGATCTGATGAATGATACACTGTTGGATCTCAGTATCCGGGAAAACGGCTTCAATCGCTTGGGGAAAACCTGTCAGACCGTCTACACAGGCAATCAGGATATCTTTTACGCCACGATTCTTCAGACCATTTAGAATAGAAAGCCAGAACTTCGCACTTTCGTTTTGGCCGACATACATACCAAGGACATCTTTGTGCCCTTCCATGTCGATCCCTATGGCGATATAAACCGCACGTTTTACAATCCGACCTTCGTTGCGCACATGGTAATGGATGGCATCCATGAAAACAACCGCATAGATATCTTCCAAAGGTCTTTCCTGCCATTCTTTTACGATGGGAAGGATCTTATCCGTGATCCGGCTGATGGTACTGTCAGAAATTTCGATATCGTACAGTTCACGCATATGGCTTTCAATATCATTCGTGGTCATTCCTTTGGCATACATGGATATGATCTTTTCTTCCATGTCCTGAGTAACCGTATTCTGATACTTTTTGACGATCTGTGGTTCAAACTCACCTTTCCGGTCTCTTGGGATATCAATCTCCATATCGCCATAGCTGGTATGCATGGTCTTCTGGGAATGGCCGTTTCTGGAATTATCTGTTTCCTTGTTCCGATAATCATACCTGGAATATCCCAGTTCCTCATCCATTTCCTGATCCAGAACACCTTCAAGGATGATCGACATCATATCTCGCATAATGGAATTGACGTCGGTTCCATCCTTGACCTTTACATTGTTTTCTTTCAGATAGTTGCCCATCATTTCCCGAAGGGCAGCTTTTTGTGGGGTATCTTTTTTCCTTGCCATAAAATAAACCTCCAAACTGGTAAGTCTATCTTACATCAGTTTGAAGGTTTACACAAACTTTGGGATACTCCC
>NZ_QUGH01000003.1:0-19224 GCF_003478985.1 Ruminococcus sp. AF20-12LB
GACAGCATCCACCCACGGACCGATGCCACCTTCCTCTGGCGTCCCTCTATACATCCGCCCCACAAACTCCCGACAGCATCCACCCTCAGACCGATGCTTCCTTTGTCCCTCTATACATCCACCTCACGAATCCACAAGCCCTTCCCGGACCCGCTCCGTAAGACTGTCTCCACCCTTACGATACCAATCTTCCACAAAAGAGTCAAAAGAGCTCACAGGCATCCTCCCCATAATAATCTGGATAAATGCATTCTTCTCCAGCAAACGCAAAGTCTGAGGAATCTCCCCGTCACCATCCCCCAGAAACTTTTTCTCCGGAGCACGATAATTCGCATCCACCAGAAGCCCCACCGCCGAAATCCTGGACTTATACGCCGCCCAGGCCTCCACCGAAGGCACCTCCGCCTCAAGATATTCCTTACACGCATCAAAATAAGACGCCTCAATGGCACTGAGATCCTCCCTGGTCTTCTCATTGCCCGGACTGTAAAGAACCTCACGGATATGCTTTGTCACCATATAAGTAGCCTCATTATAGTCCACATTGATCATTAGCGGACGCGCCGTAGGATCCACATTCAAGGCAAAATAAGTATTCATCTCATCTGCATCCTCCGCTTCATATCTGGAATAGTCGAACAACACATTCAAAATCTTCATTGCGATCTCCGGATGCTCATACCCTTTACGCACAACTACATATTTATTATCTCGAAACGTAGAGTATACCTCCACAGTCCGCTTTACATCCGCAGTCAGATAATACGGTTCCCAGTCCGCCTCTTTGTTCTTCCTATACTCATCCATAAGAGGATTATTCGGAGTCCACCAGAGTCCGAAAAACGCTCCGCATTTTCCATTCACCACAAGATCACGGATATTATTCTGTGCACGTAAAGCAAAATCCGGATCCAGTATTCCCTGCCTGTAAAGCTCTCTGAGATACCCCAAAGCCTCCTTTGTCTCCTCCGTCAGCGATCCATAGACAATTTCTCCATCTGCATTTTCAATCCACTGCTGCGGATACGCCCCGAACTTTTCAAACACAGGGTCCACCGAATAGCTGGTGCTGACCGTGCCCACAAGTTCCGGATCACAGACAAGTCCCACAGGATCTTCACCATCCTCTGCACCCATCCGGTTTTCCTGAAATGCACGGATCACTGAAAAAGCCTCTTCCAGTGTCTTCGGTTCTTTCAATCCCAGCTGTTCCATCCAGTCACGTCTCAGCCATAAAAGCTGCGACCCATCATCAATGGCAGTCTCCGGAAGTGCATACAGTTTTCCGTCAAAAGTTCCGGATGCCAAAAGTTCCTCTCCATAGCTCTCATACATTTCCTTTATTTTATCGGAAGCGCAGTTTTTGTATACTTCCGTCAGATCCTCGATAAGATCATTTTCAACCAGCTCTTCCAGAGTTTCCCTGTCCGACACCAGAAAAATATCCGGAAGATTCCGATCTTTGACCAGGATGTTCAGGGCTTCGTCATACCGCTCCTCACTCTCCATAAAAACATTCTTATTCTGAATATTCAGTGTCTTTTTCAGATACCGGGTATATGCATTGTCCTCATAGGTCTGCCCGTCCGGAAGATTAGAATTATTAGCCCCTTTCATCTGTCCCAGAGTATAAGTTACAAGCTCCGGATATTTCCCCAGAGGCGAGGTTTCTGCCTGTTCCCAGCTCTTACTGCTCTTTTCGGACAGAACATCTATATCTGCTTTTTCCATTTCCGTAGTTTTTAAAGAACACCCCGTCAAAAGTGCCAGGCTCAGTATCGTACTCAGAAATACCACTGTTTTTCCCAGACTAAGTCTCATCTTTTTTTACCTCTTTCGGGATTCTCATATCAACGCTTGTCCCCTCACCTACCTTGCTCAAGATCCGGATGGCATATTTCTCTCCATATAAAATACACATACGGTCATTGACATTTTTAAGGCCATAGCCTTTTGCCTGATATGTGAGCAACTTTTCTGCCTGCTCCTGCTCCATCCCTATTCCGTTATCTTCAACCCGAATCACTACATCCCCATTCTCTTCAAAGAAATAAAGTTTCAGAAGCTTTTCCCCTTCCTCCTTCACATCCAGGCCATGCTCCAGAGCATTCTCAACGATGGGCTGCAGGGCAAGCTTCGGAACCAGCTCCTGCTGCACAGACGGATCGATACTCCACTCCACCTTAAAATCATTGTCATGCATGATAAGCTGGATTTCCAGATAAGCTTCGATATTCCGAATACAGGTTTCCACAGTCACCATATCTGCTCCCTTACTGAGCGCAGTCCGGTAAAATGTAGATAATGCCAGTGTCACACGGCTGATCTCCTTCTGACGGCTCTTAATCGCCATCCAGTTTATAATAGAAAGAGAATTATAAAGAAAATGGGGATTGATCTGGGCAGTCAGCGCTTTCAGTTCAAATTCCTTCAGAGCGATCTTATTTTCATATACTTCTTCGATCAGTCGATTAATTTCATCCATCATATGGTGAAAGCTTCTCACCAGCTGTCCTACCTCATCTCCGGAATCACTGTAAACCGTAACTTCACGGCTTCCCTGGTTCACCTGTTCCATATTTCTGGTAAGCTGCTCAATCTTTCTGGTAAACAGCTTGGAAAACGTCATTCCCAGCACAATGATGATCACAACACAGAAGCCGATCAGTGGGATCTCACTGATCAATACTTTTGAAACCGAGCTCTCAATCACAGCCGGAGGTTTGTAAAAATAATAGGTCCACCTTGTTTCATGTCCGCTGCTGCTGACATAGGTATATTCTTCCCTCAGACGATCCAGCTTTTTTGCGGTTTCTTTCTGTGCGGAAATATCACTGGCCGCCAGATTTTCTCCATGATAGACGATATTTTGCTGATCATCCACCACAAAGCCTCCGGAATTCCGTTCGATAATATTGGCCAGAGGCTGGAATACTTTTCCGTAATCCAGCGAAATACAGAGCACAGCCTCCTTGTTCTTGCCATCATATATTTCCCTGACTGCCGCAATCTGACGATTATCCCGGTCCACGATCCACTGAACCGTCACGGTATTATTTAATTTGTCACTCCACCATTCCCCATCCACCTCTGAAAGCGGAGCCAAGGTATATTCATGGCGCACGGGAATGCTTTCTGCAAAAAGCTGTATTCCCAGAATTGCTTCGTGGTAGGATTTAGGCACTGTCAGCAGCGGATCCACAACTTCCGTATACTGTTCATATGCAGTATAACGATCCATATCTTTGTTGAAGATCACCTCCTGGATTTCGGGAGAATAGGTAAGATAATTCAAAAGACTGGCATAAATTTCGATCTGCCCGTCAATGTTTTCCCTGGTCTGCTCCAGAATGGAGTACATATCCTCCATCTCATTTTTCCGGACAAGACTACTCATGCGACTGTGACTGTACAGTGCCAACACAGTCATCGGCACCAGGGATACCAACACAAGAAGATTTGTCAGCTTGTACCGGTATTTCATATCATTATACTTCTTCAGAAGCCTCTTCATCCTCATTGTTTCCTTTCCGATAGGATTCCGGGCTGCTTCCGTAATATTCCCGGAAGCTCCGGCAGAAATACGAAGAATTGGCAAATCCTACCTGCTCGCTGACCATGGCTACTTTCATGTTGGTGGTGCGTAGAAGCTCCTTGGCCTTTTCCATGCGGAACACACGGATAAAACGATTCAGGTTCATCCCCGTCTCCTTCTTGAAAATAAAACTGAGATAGCCAGAAGAAAGATATACTTTTTCTGCCAGTGTTTCCAGATTCAGATCTTCCGCATAGTGATTGTAAATATAATTTTTTACTGCTGCCACCTCATCTCTGGATTCGCTCATGGAACGGTCCAGGAACTCTTCGTACTGACGGATATTTTTTTCTGTAACCTCAATGATCTCCTGAATGGTAGAACAGCCATACAGATGATCCACTTCCAGATCCAGCCTGTGCTCTCCGGCAAAACGATTCTCCTGAAACAGCTCCCTGATCACATTGGAAAAAACAAATTTCACATACATGGCCGAAAACTGGGTATTGGACTGATATTTTGATGCCAGGCTGCGGAAATGGCTCCACAGCTGCTTCACATCCTTTCTGGAAATATCTTCTGAGATTTTTTCCATAAGTCTGGAATCCTGTTCCTCTTCGCCGGTATTTTTCTCCTCCTCTTCCTCACTGGTGTAGACATGGATGTCCGGATGATAAAATTTCTCTTCCATCTGCTGCTCCAGCTGTTCCATGATCCCGGGCAGTTCCCGGTATCCGTCAAAACGTCGGCTTACAGCCAGATGAAAACGGACAGGATGCAGTCGTTTCAGAATACTGTAGACATTTTTTGCCACAAGAGTATAGTCGCAGTACACATCTTTAAAAAGAAGCAGGGACTGGCGGCCATTGAGATTCAGATAGAAAAAAGACCGGCGAAGTTCTTCCTGGATCTCAAGCGGGACTTCATCACTGGCAGAATCAAAAAAAGATTCATCGGATTCAATGAGTATCGCACAGTGCCACTGCTCCCAGACAGAAAAATCCACAATTCCTTCCGCTTCCTTCAGACGCTCCTGATCTCCGGAATAAATGTAGCCCAACAGAAAATACTGCTGAAGAAAGCTCTTTTCTTTTATGGACTGCTGCTCTTTATTTTTCCGGGATGCGATCTCCTTCTGGATCTTCTGTATGGTGTCATGAAAGCGGTCCGGATCCACCGGTTTCAGTACATAATCCGTCACACCATAGCGGATTGCCTCCTGGGCAAAAGCAAAATCTCCATAACCGCTGAAAATGATAATTTCCAGATCCGGATATTCCTCTCTTGCTTTTTTTGAAAGCTCCAGACCATCCATATGCGGCATTTTGATATCTGTCAGCATCAGATCCACCGGATGCTTTCTCAGCTCATTTAATGCCAGCTTGCCATTAGCCGCCTCATAAATTTCCCACTCTCCCTCCTCCATAGACAGAAGAAAGCGGATTCCGTCACGTTCCAGTTTTTCATCATCTACCACCAAAACTCTGTACATTCCTCACCTCGCCAAATATGGCCTGATCCACGTAAAAGCACGCAGAGCAGGCCGTTTTTCTTTCATTTTAACATTATTCAACTAATTTGTCAGCCCTTAACAGCTCCTGCAACCACACCTTCAATGATATATTTCTGGCATGCAAGATAGAAGGCAATGATCGGAATGATGGAAAGGACAAGAACGCCCATCATCGCTCCCATATCAATGGTTCCGTAACCGCCCTTCAGATACTGGATGGCAATGGAAATGGTTTTATATTTCTTGATATCAAGTACCAGATATGGAAGAAGATAATCATTCCAGATCCACATGGTTTCCAGAATCGCTACAGTTACACAGGTCGGTTTCATAACCGGAAGAACCACTTTAAAAAATGTCTGGATCGGGGTACAGCCATCGATCATGGCAGCTTCCTCGATCTCGATCGGAATGGATTTTACAAAACCGCTGAACATAAATACCGCAAGTCCTGCTCCATATCCAAGATAAATGATGATCAGTCCCCACGGAGTATTCAACTTCAGGATGTTTGCAATCTTGGAAAGAGTAAACATTACCATCTGGAATGGTACGACCATGGAAAACAGGCACAGCATGTACATGGTTTTTGTCAGCGTGTTGGTAACACGGTTGATGTACCAGGCACACATGGAGGTACAGAGCAGAATTACCGCAACCGAAAATACTGTGATAAATAATGTCCATCCAAATGCCTGGAAAAATCCGGTTTTTGTAAGACCATTTACATAGTTTTCCAGACCTACGAACATTTTATCCGTTGGGATTGCAAAAGGATAACGGCTGATGTATGCTTTTTTCTTAAAAGAATTGATCAAAACCAGAAGAATCGGGAAAATATAAGCAACAGATACCACACTCAGGATCGCAGTCCACAGACCGCTGAATTTTACTTTTTTATTCATTACTGCTGTACCTCCTTACTTCTTGTGAGACGATTCTGGATCATGGCAATTGCTCCAACCAGTATAAAGAAGATCACGGCCTTCGCCTGTCCTACACCTTCCCATCCGGTACGTCCATAGAAGGTATTGAAAATATTCAGCGCAAGCATTTCTGACATATTGGAAGGCTCACCATTTGTAAGAGCAAGGTTCTGGTCAAAAAGCTTGAAGGAGTTGGTAAGTGTCAAGAAAGTACAGATGGTAATGGACGGCATGACCATAGGAATGATCACATGCTTCAGAAGCTGTCCTTTGTTCGCACCATCGATCTGTGCAGCCTCGATCAGTTCACCCGGGATATTCTGGATACCTGCGATGTAAATGATCATCATATATCCGATCTGCTGCCAGCACATCAGGATCACAAGGCCCCAGAATCCGTAAACAGATGAATATGTAAGTGTTTTATTGATCTGAAGAAGCAGACCGTTTAACAGAAGCTGCCATACATAACCAAGGATGATACCACCGATCAGGTTTGGCATAAAAAATACGGTACGGAATATATTGGTTCCTTTGATCTTCTTGGTCAGAAGCAACGCAACTGCAAAACCGATCACATTGATCAGAACTACTGATACAACCGTAAATGCGGTGGTGTACCATAATGCATGTCCAAAGGTTCCATCTTCAGTAAAAATCTTCACATAGTTCTGTAATCCCACGAATTTTGCATCCGTTACTGTGGTAAATTTACAGAAGGAAAGATATACACCCATGATAAAGGGAACGATAAACCCAATGGTAAATGCCAGCAGGGTAGGCAGGACAAAAACCGGAAAATACTTTTTCATCATCTTATTCTGCATGTTTTCTCTTCCTTTCTCCTGAGGATGCATCCTTCCCTACTTTACGCACCCTCTCTTCATTAAAAGAGGCAGGCGGAAACCGCCCACCCCTTCGTGATCACGTTTCAGTTATAACTTATCAGCCTTCATTTGCTGCTTTGTACTCTTTTGCCCATCCGTCAACAAATGCAGTTTTCACAGCATCCCACTCGCCGGTACCCTGTGCATACTCAAGCATTGCACTGCCGACCTGGTTTTTCCACTCTTCAGAAGGCATGGTTGTGAAGTTCCATGAAACCGGAGTTTTACCAGCTTTTACATATTCATTGGCTGCTTTTACAAGCGGATTTGTAGACTCATAATTCTCATCAAAGGTCTTGAATGGTGTTGTAAATCCCATTTCCTGGCTTATAGATTCTCTTCCTTCATCACTTGTGATAACCCAACTGAGGAAATCAAGAGTTGCCTGGATATCCTTCTCATCTGCTTTTTTATTTACGCACCAGTAGTTCTCACTGCCTGTGCAAAGTCCCTGGTCCTCTTCACCATCTACACCAATGTAGATTGGAAGCATTCCCATATCCTCGTCTGCTACTTCGTTATCTTTGATGCTATCATAAGCCCAGGTTCCATTCTGATAGAACACAGCCTCTCCAAGGCCAAATTCAGCATTTGCATCATCGATAGTCTTGCTGGAAAGAAGGCTTGGCTCACAGGTAGAATCTGTGATATAAAGGTCAAACAGGTTCTTGAAGTTATCAAGATAGGTTCCTTTGATCGCATCTGTGGATGTGATTCCGTCTTCTTTGTACTCATAATAGATTGGAAGGTTTGCAAGGTGTGTCTTGAAGCGCCAGTCACTGGAAGAATCAAAGCCTGCGGAAGTAAATGCACCGTCAACTCCAAGGTCATCTTTCTTAGCCTGGATATCATCTGCAACCTTCTTTAATGTCTCAAAATTGTTGATCTCATCTGCAGACTTGATCACAGCGCCATCCATCTCACAGTATTTCTTAAGAAGCGCTTTGTTGTAAATAATTCCATATGTTTCAATTACATAGGCGATACCATCAACTGCACCGCTGTCATCCTTCAGTACGAAATCGTCACTCTCCACATTTTTATAAACATCGCTGTCTTTCAGGTCATAGCAATAATCTTTCCAGGATGCAAGTCCAACCGGTCCGTTAACCTGGAACAGTGTCGGAACCTCATCCTTGGCCATCTCTGATTTCAGAGTAGACTCATAAGTTCCGGAAGCAGCTGTAACAACGGTAACCGGTACACCAGTCTCATCGGTGTATTTCTTTGCCAGGTCTGACCACTGATCTGCCTGCTCCGGTTTAAAATTCAGATAATAAACAGAGCCTTCACTGTCATCCCCCTTTGCCATAGCCGGAACTGCCGGGATCATGGTAGCTGCCATTAAAGCTGCAAGACCAAATGCTGTTGCTTTTTTCATTCTCATAATCGTACCTCTCCTTTACCTTATATGATATTCAATTTGTTTCGCGAATATGCTTAAAACGTCCATTTCGCATATTCCTGACCGATAAGCTTCAAATCAGCTTCTCGATTAACTTGATGTTATTGTAAATCGAAGAGGTCATTTTCACTATATAAAAAAATCAAGAAACGTGTTGATTTTTTTATATAGTGAAAATATTGATATTTTCTTATAAAAAAAGAAACCGGAAGAGGATCACTCCTATTCCGATTTCCTTTATATATTATTTTCGATTCATCATGCTTTATTGACAGATCCGAAAAGCTCCATTTTCTCTTTAACAGTAGCTTTGATTGCTTCTGCTCCAGGTGCAAGAAGCTTACGTGGGTCATATCCTTTACCCTGCTGATCTTTGCCCTCTTCAATGTATTTACGTGTAGCTTCAGCAAATGCAAGCTGGCACTCTGTATTTACATTGATCTTGGAAACACCAAGGCTGATCGCTTTCTTGATCATGTCTGCCGGGATACCTGTACCACCGTGAAGAACAAGCGGCATATCTCCTGTCAGTTTCTGAATAGCATCCAGAGTCTCAAAGCTTAAGCCCTGCCAGTTAGCCGGATATTTTCCGTGAATGTTACCGATACCAGCTGCAAGGAAGTTAATTCCGAGATCTGCAACTCTCTTGCACTCCTCAGGATCAGCGCACTCGCCCATACCAACAACACCGTCTTCCTCGCCGCCGATGGAACCAACCTCTGCCTCAAGAGACATGTTGTGCTCAGCAACGATCTTAACCAGCTCTTTAGTCTTAGCTACGTTCTCATCGATCGGATAATGAGATCCGTCGAACATAATGGAAGAGAAACCAGCCTCAACACATTTCAGGCATCCATCATAGCTGCCGTGGTCAAGATGAAGAGCAACCGGAACAGTGATGTTCAGCTCTTCCATCATACCGTTAACCATACCTACAACTGTCTTATAACCTGTCATGTATTTACCGGCACCCTCGGAAACACCAAGGATTACAGGAGAGTTGAGCTCCTGAGCTGTCTGAAGGATAGCTTTTGTCCACTCAAGGTTGTTGATGTTGAACTGACCAACTGCATAATGGCCTGCTTTTGCTTTTTTCAGCATTTCTGTTGCGTTTACTAACATGATAAAATCCTCCTAACCTGTATTAGGATACGGAAAAACCGTGTCCTTTATATCCAACCGTACTCATAATAGCAGATTTCCTTTGGTAAGTCCAGTATTTTACCAAAAATGCTGATGCTGTGGGAATTATTATTTTTTTTGAGAAAAAGCTTGCAATTTTATCAAATGTTATGTACAATATATTTGTTGTTCACGGATGGATTCCCGAGTGGCCAAAGGGGGCAGACTGTAAATCTGTTGGCACCGCCTTCGAAGGTTCGAATCCTTCTCCATCCAGCGAATTTAGCTCTTACATCTTTGAGATGTAGGGGCTATTTTTTTGTGAAAAAGGAAACCGCAAAGGGGCACAAGGCCGCGCCCCTCTGCACACCCCTGGGCCTTTTTTAAGGAGTTCTTGGTTGTGGAGGACGGGAGGGTGTTGACTTTTGTCTGTATGCTTCGGTGTTGGACGTGGGACGCTGTGCCGAACTGGTTGCTGTATTCTTCGGTGTTGCATGTGAGGCGTTATGCCGATACAGCCACGTTTTCACAATTCAGGACAGGACGCAAACGTCCGCTTCCGTCCCTTGCGGTTGGAGTTTCAGCCGGGGATGTGGCATCGGTTCGGGCTGCTGTGGAGGAGGTGTGATACTGCTTGGGCTGCGGGAATCGGCGTTATTGTGCAGGGGCTGCTGTTTGAGCCGAAGGCGAGTTCAGCCCCTGGCACAATGATTTTAGCCGATTCACGGAGCCTTAGCAGTATCCGCCGACGGAGCCCTGCCCGAACCGATGTCACATCCCCGGCGTACGTTCGTTCCACCATCCCAGCGTACGCTCCTTCCACCCTGCGCACACTCCTTCCATGCACAGAAAAAGACGGCCACCCCAAACCGAGACAGCCGCCTTTCCCTCACACATCATACATAGGAAATCGAAACATCGAAAAATACTTATTTATTAACTCTGTTAACTGTATTACCAGCCAGAAAAGCCTTGATATTATCAACCGTAATATCCATAATTCTCTGTCTGGAAGCCTGCGCAGCCCAGGAAATATGCGGAGTGATGATGCAGTTCTTAGCCTTAAGAAGCGGGTTATCCCCTTTGATCGGCTCAGTAGAAACAACATCAAGACCAGCAGCATAAACCTTGCCACTGTTCAGAGCATCCGCAAGATCCTGCTCAACAACCAGCTGACCACGGCTGTTGTTGATAAGGATAACTCCATCCTTCATCTTCGCAATATTCTCTTTATTGATCATACCCTCTGTCTCCGGGAAAAGCGGGCAGTGAAGGAAGATCACATCAGACTGTGCGAACAGCTCATCCAGAGAAACATACTCTGCAAGCTTAGCACCAGCCTCACTCTGATAAGCATCATAAGCAAGAACCTTCATATCCAGAGCGTTAAGCAGCTTAGCAGTAGCCTGACCGATTCTTCCAAGGCCAATGATACCAGCAGTCTTTCCGTAAAGCTCGATCATCGGATAATCCCAGTAGCACCAGTCATCATTATTCTCCCATTTACCGGCCTTAACAGTCTCATCATGATGGCCATAGTGAGAGCAGATCTCAAGAAGAAGACCCAGAGCATACTGGCCAACAATCTGTGTACCATAAGTTGGAACATTCACAACCGGAATATTTTTCTCTTTTGCATAGTTGTAATCAACAACATTGTAACCGGTAGCCAGAACAGCGATCAGTTTCATGTTCGGGCATTTATCGATGGTCTCCTTGGAAATCGGAGTTTTATTGATAATAACGATCTCAGCATCGCCGATACGCTCAGCGATCAGCGGAGACTCTTCGTAGGAAGTTCTGTCATAAACAGTAACCTCTCCAAGCTCTTTTAATGCGTCCCAGCTTAAATCTCCAGGGTTCTCTGTGTAGCCATCCAATACAACAATCTTCATATTCGTACTCACCTTTCTTTTAAAATATTTTTGTGATATATATTGATTAAAGTTTTCCATTCAGTCGTTCATCCAGAGCATCCATTTCATTCAACTCACGGATATACAAATCCTGGGCAAGGTCCAGACTGACCTCAACAAAACGTATCTTCTGACCAGGACGTGCCTGGGCGATCTTGGCAAAATCCACAGTGATCACAGTACCGATCTTTGGATAACCACCTGTACTCTGACGGTCTGCCAGCATAATGATCGGCTGTCCGTTTAAAGGAACCTGAATCGATCCCATGGAAATACCATCTGTATTAATATTACCGTCACCGGCATGCTCTACCGGCTCTCTCTCGATACGACAGCCCATACGGTCAAACTCATTAGTAATGGTACCGCTGTACCAGAAAAATTTACGAACACCTTCTTCCGTAAATTCATTCTCCTGAGGTCCCAGAACCACACGGAGAACTACCTCATCGGAAGGATAGATTTCTGCCGGAACATGACGGAGTTCCATATTCGGAAGCTCTGTCTTCGGAGCAGTAAACTCAATGCTGTCACCCTTTTCCAGTTTTCTTCCTTCAACACCGCCAATGTGGTTACGAAGCAATGTGGACTTACTTCCCATCACAAGCGGGATATCCAGTCCGCCGGCAAAAGCGATATATCCGCGGCTTCCGTTTCTGGCACCTGCAAACATCAGCTTCTGGCCTTTTTTTACAAGAACAGCTTTATACATCGGGAAAGGCTGTCCATCCAGCATCGGTGTCAGATCTCCACCTGTCACCGCAATAATATTATCACTGGTAAAAGTAAGGGTTGGTCCGATAAAAGTCATCTCCAGAGCACCCTCTGTTTTTTTATTGCCTACCAGAAGATTGGCAATATGGAAAGCACGCGGATCCATGGCACCGGATGTAGAAACACCAAATGCCTGGTTCCCGAATCTTCCCTCATCCTGAACAGTGGTCAGGATCCCGCCGTTTTCAACTGTAATTCCCATATCATGACCTCCGTTCTTAACCGTTATCCTGTGGCGTATAGGTTTTCACTTTATAGGTACCGTTTTCCACGTCTCTTCGGATCTGATCATACTCCGTTTTTGTGACAGGTACATGCTTTACCCAGTCACCGGCACGTACAAGGAACGGATCCTCCTTTGCAAAATTACAAATATCAAGAGGTGTACTTCCGATGATATTCCATCCACACGGCTGCTCAAAAGGAATAAAATCAGACAGAGCCAGCTGGACAACAATGGATCTTGCAGGGATCTTTACCCTCGGAGAGGTTCTTCTCTTAAAGCTAAAGGGCTCCTCAAATCGGGCCATATACGGATGTCCCGGTGCAAACCCAAGCATGTATACATAATATTCGTGCTGAGAATGCTTACGGATAATTTCCTCTGTTGTAGTATTCTCAAGCTCTGCACAGTACTCCAGATCCGGTCCGGTCTCACCGCCATAATAAACCGGAATCTCTTTTACAACCTTCTTCGTTGTTGTGGAAACCTCATGCATATCTGCAATTCTCTTCTCCAGTTCTTCCACCAGTCTGGAATAACGGATCACCTCCGGGCGGTAATGTACGATCAGTGCACAATAGGTCGGAACTGTTTCCACCATGCCTTCAATTGGAGATTCTTTTAATTTTTCATCCAGTGCACGCACCCTGGCATTGACCTCAAGGCTGATCACACTGCCGAATTCAACGGAAACTGCTCTGTCTCCTGCGATCAGGAACTTCACATCCATTTAAGCTTACCTCCGTTCTTAATTTGACAAAAAGGCCCGTCATACGTGGTGACAGACCTTCCTGTATGTATCTTTTATTCGGTTAGTCTACAAATTCAAATCCGACTTTTTTGAGAGTTTCGTCAACCCATGGACGTGGCCACTCACCGCGTGTCAGGATTCCCTCAAGCTGTTTTTCCTCACCGGCATGGTATTTTCTTGCGATCTCTGCAAGCTCTGCCGTGTGCTCATCCGGTCTGATAGCAAGAAGTCCGTCAGAGTCTCCTACAATGATATCACCAGGATTGATAACGATTCCTGCGAAAGATACCGGGAAGTTCATCTCTCCCGGGCCGTTTTTGTATGGTCCGTTTGGTGTGATACCTTTTGCATATACAGGGAAATCCATCTGACTTAATGTATAGCTGTCACGAACACATCCGTCAATGATGATTCCTGCGATTCCTCTGGATTTTGCGTAGTTGCTCATAATCTCTCCGCAAAGTGCTCTGCTCAGGCTTCCTTTGTTTGCAAGAACGATAACATCTCCCGGCTGAGCCATATCCAGAGCTTTATGGAACAGAAGGTTATCTCCTGCCGGTGCATTTACTGTAAATGCAGTTCCCAGAAGTCTTGCCTTCGGGTTCAGAGGGAAAATGCTGGAATCTACAGCAGCGATCCTTCCACAGTTATCATCAATATTTGCAACCGGAATACCGCGGAAAGCTTCCACTAATTCTTTTGACGGTCTTTCGAAATTTCTTCTGATTCTACATCCTAATGCCATATGAAAACCTCTCTTCTTTTGATTTTCTTTTTAAGTTGTATTTATCATATCATACAAGCTTACTATTGAATAACGAATAATTTCTCTGTATAATATAAATAATTTTTATATTATCAAAGCTTAAACTACCCTATAGATAAAACAAAAGAAAAGGAGCTGTTCATATGAACCTTGCTGAAATCGAAACCTTTCTCACCATTGTAAATACCAAGAGCATCACCCGTACAGCGGATCTTCTTTTTCTTTCCCAGCCTACTGTCAGCCACCGGCTCACATCTCTGGAGAACGAACTGGGTTTCCCCCTTGTGATCCGTCAGAAAGGCCATAAGCAGGTGGAACTGACTGCCAAGGGAACAGATTTTATCATCCTTGCAGAACGCTGGATGTCTCTCTGGAAGGAAACTATGGAGCTGCAGCGCAATCAGGATTCTCTGCTGCTTACCATCGGCTGTACAGACAGCCTGAACGTAGCTGTTTTCGCACCACTGTATGACAGGATCTTAAATGAGCAGACTAAGCTGGACCTGAACATTGAGTCCCATCACTCTTCAGAGCTCTACGGTCTTCTTGGAGAACACAGCATTGATATCGGATTTGTCTACCACAAATTGCATTACAAGAATATCATAACAGAGAAAATCTTCGAAGAAAAGCTTTATCTGGTACAATCGGATCAGCCAGTGATTCCGGCTCCGGCAATACATACCGATGAGCTGGATCCATCCCTGGAGCTGTTTTTAAGCTGGGATGACAATTATCAGATCTGGCATGACCGCTGGCTTTCCTCTGCTTCCAGGCCTCACATTGCGGCAGATACCATCACGCTTTTGGACCGTCTCTGGAAAAAGCCGGGAAACTGGATGGTCGCACCACAGTCTGTGATCCTGGAGCTTTCCCATTACCGGCCTCTTTTTATCAGTGAACTGAAAAACACGCCGCCAAATCGTGTTTGCTATAAGATCAAACATAAATATCCAAAATCCACCAGCAAACGTGCCGTGGAATTTTTTGAAAATGCACTGGAAGACTTTCTTGCAGAATCCACTCCGTCCTTCCCGATCGGCCAGGTATGGGAACGGCAGAAATAAAAAAAACGGTAAGCACAAGTCCGTCAGGAACATTTTCTGCTTTACCGTTTCTTCTTATATTAGTTATACCAGGATTTTGATCCACCGCTTTTTACCACAAAAGCGGTGGATATTTTTTATCTGATCATTTGTTTTTCAGCTCTTCCACTGCTTTTTTAATCCTTGCACATGCTTCCTGAAGATCCTCATAGCTGCATGCATAGGAAATTCTTAAGTATCCCTCACCTTCGGAGCCGAATGCGGAGCCAGGTACTAGGGCGATCTTTGCATTGTCAAGAAGATACTCGGCCACCTCCATGGAAGTCATTCCAAGGCTCTTGATATTTACGAAGATATAAAAAGCGCCATGTGGGTTATTGCAGCTGATCCCATCGATCTCGTTCAGAGCCTTTACCACATAATCTTTTCTTCTCTGATATTCCTTTCTCATTGCCTCAACATCTTCTGCACAGTCACTTAATGCGGTAAGTGCTGCTTCCTGTACGAAGGAAGAAGCGCAGGTAACGGTATACTGATGAACACGTACGCATGCCTGGATGATTCCAACCGGTGCACACATATATCCAAGTCTCCAGCCTGTCATTGAGTAAGCTTTTGAAAAGCCTCCTAATGTAATGGTACGCTCTTTCATTCCCGGAAGGGATGCGATGCTTACATGCTCTGTTCCATCGTATACAAGCTGGCTGTAGATCTCATCCGCGATCACAAGAAGGTCATGTCTGATGGCGATCTCACTTAATTTCTCAAGTGTCTCTCTGGAAAACACACCGCCGGTCGGGTTGCTTGGGTTAACAACTACGATCATCTTTGTCTTGTCAGTGATCTTTGACTCCATCTCCTCAAAGTCGATCTGATAATCGTTCTCTTCTCTCAGGCTGTATGTTACAGGTACTGCTCCAAGTGCTGACGGAACATGGATGTAGTTCAGCCATACCGGGTTCGGGACAAGGATCTCATCGCCGGGATCCAGGAAAGCGTCCATGGATGCGAAAGTTGCCTCACCAACACCTACTGTTACAAGAACTTCAGATGCTTCATAATCTGTACCATGGTTCTCGTTCTCCCATTTTGCAATGGCCTCTCTCAGTTTCGGGATACCGTAGTTGGATGTGTAAAACACATGTCCTGCTGCAAGGCTCTCGTTTGCTGCCTTTTTGATCTTCTCAGGTGTATCAAAATCCGGACGTCCGATCTCCAGGTGAATGATCTTTTCTCCTGCCTGCTGCATTTTGTTTGCTTTTTCCATTACTGCACGGATACCGGAAAACGGAAGGCATTCCATTCTTTTCGCTGTCTTGTACTCCATATTCATTTCCTCCTGAACCCTTTTATTTTTCTGCGGATGTCCCGCTTTTTTACTCTGGAAATTCCGGACTGCATCTGTGCAGATGGGCAAATCGCCTGCACAGCATGTCCATTTAGTATTTAAGCGTATAGCTGATGTCTCAACTACACGCTTAAATGGTATCATCGTAGTAATATTAAGTCAATTTAATAATTTGTATGTATAATATTAAGACTTTTTATATTTACTTACGCGTTATATTTGTTTACGTCAAGCTCATTCTCTTTCTTGTTAACGATAACGTTGACTGTTGCATCACCGATTACGTTAAGCGGAAGAAGTGCCATCTCAACCGGACGGTTGATAGCTACAACCAGTGCATATGCGATCATGCAGAGGTCAGATGTCCATCCCATACCGGAAAGGATGGTTACGATCAGAGTTGTACCTGCGATCGGGATAGCCGGGCAGCCCATTGCTGCACAGATGGAAAGGAATGCAACTGTGATCAGGTTTGCCGGTGTGATGTCGATTCCGGATGCTGTTGCAATAAAGGTTACTGCAAACATATGCATAACTGTTGTTCCGTTCATGTTGATGGTCATACCTGTTGGAAGTACGAAGCTTGTGATCTCCTGAGAGCATCCAAGCTCATCAAGGCATGTTCTGGTGTTCAGCGGAAGGCATGCTGCAGAAGAGTTTGTGGAGAATCCGAATACACCGACCTTAGCGATCTTCTTGAGGAATTTCATCGGGCTTAAGCCTGTTGTAAGACCGATACCGATCGGGTAAATCGTAACTACAAGTACAAACAGTGTCAGCATTGCACCTACAATATAAGCAGCTGCAGGTGCCAGATACTCTGCTCCGTAAATTGCGAATGTACGGGAGATCAGGCAGAAGATTGCAACAGGACCAACCTTATTGATCAGGAATGTAAGGTACAGGTTGATGATATCGCTGAAATTTTCAAGAACTTTTTTCAGAGGATCCACCTTGTCACCAAGTGCGTTCATGCAAAGTCCGAGAACGATAGCTACTACTACAACTGCAAGGATACTGTTGTTGCTGCTGAATGCGGTTCCGATGTTGGACGGAACTGCTGTTACGATTGTTGCAAGCGGGTTAAACTGATCCAGTGTTGCAGCCTCTGTAACTGCCTCTGCCGGAAGCTTAACATTGAAGAAGCCTGCAGATTTCATTGCAAATGCAACGATACCTGCGATGCATGCGCCTACTACATAGAAACAGAAGAATCCAATCAGTGTACGCCCTGCGATTCTTCCCAGCTTGGAAGAGCTGGAAATACTGCACATTGCAAGGCTTAAGGATACAAGTACCAGCGGTACGATCGCCATCTGTAATCCCCTCATGAACAGCTGTCCGATAATATAGAAGAGACCGATGGAATGAAATCCCTGATCTGCTGTGATATCCTGGAACAGAAGTGCATTGATCACGTTCCATGTTCCCTCAGACATCTGCTGTTTCAGAAGCATGAATCCAAGTCCTACGACCAGACCGCCGACCAGAGCGATCATCATGTTTCTTACTATGTTGTTCTGTTTTTTCTCTTTTGCCATAGTTTCCACCCTTTCCTTTCTTATCCTAAAAAAGTACACATTTTCATATAAAAAGAGCCGGACAAATCATCGCAGTAATCCCTTGTTTTAAATCTCCTTTGATTTATCCGGCATTCTATCTCTCATATGAATGTACTTTATTTAGTTTCTATAAGTGTTTGATCTCAATACCTTCTTCTGTGAATTTCTCACGGATCCTCTGTACAAAAGCAAGTGCCTTCGGTCCGTCTCCGTGTACACAGAGTGTGTCACCCTTGATGTCAAGCTCTTTTCCGTTGATGGATGTGACTTTACCTTCTTTGATCATTTTCACGCATCTTTCGATGGCAACGTTCTCATCTGTGATCATGGATCCCTCCATCTTTCTCGGTACAAGAGAAAGATCATCCATGTATGCACGATCTGCAAAAATCTCAGATGCTGTACGAAGTCCCTTGCTCTCGGCGATATCTCCAAGAACTGCACCTGCACAGTAGTAAACGATCAGATCTTTGTCATACTCACAGATTGCCTCGCAGATTGCTGTGGAAATGTCCTCGTCATACTGGCAGGCATTACCCATTGCTCCATGAGGAGCGACATGCTGAAGCTTCATTCCGTAGCTCTTAGTGAAAGCAGCCAGGGCTCCGATCTGATATCTGACGTAATTCTTAACTTCATCATGAGAGAGAACCATCTTTCTTCGTCCAAAGCCAAGAAGATCAGGATATCCAGGATGGGCTCCAACCATAACGCCACGTTCCTTTGCCATGCGGACTACCTTATCCATTACCATCGGATCGCCTGCATGCCAGCCACATGCTACATTTGCTGTTGTGACATATTTGATGATTTCTTCATCGCCGCCAAGCTTATATGCACCAAAGCTCTCACCCATGTCACTGTTTAAGTCGATACTGTACATGTTGCTACCTTCCTTTCTTTCTTTCTTTACTTGCTGAAAGTATAACATGTTAAATATAAATAATAAAATAGATTATTTTTTCAGAATATATTAATATTTTCTATATTTCTTTTGCAATAAATTTCACTTTTCTTTGATCCGTTTTTTGAAAAGCTGTTGACAAAGATTTTTATATATGATTAAATAGTCATATGAACATTAATTCATATATTCATATAAAAAGACAAACAAATCAGCAAGGAGAGTTCATATGGAAGAAAAATTAAAGAAAGATTCCATGGAGTCCGCAAATTCCTGCGGTTGCGGCTGTGGTCACGATCATGCGCATCACAGCCATGATGAGCATGAAGCACATCATGATCATGAGCACCATCACCACCATGACGAGCACTGCGGCTGTGGCTGCGAAGATCACGACCATGAGCACCACGAACACGAGCATGAACACCACGATGAACACTGTAACTGTGGTTGCGAGGAGCACGAGCACGAACACCACGAACATGAGCATGTGCACCACGATGAACACTGTAACTGTGGTTGCGAGGAGCACGAGCACGAACACCA
>NZ_QUGH01000003.1:19322-343267 GCF_003478985.1 Ruminococcus sp. AF20-12LB
GCATGTGCACCACGATGAACACTGTAACTGTGGTTGCGAGGAGCACGAGCACAAACACCATGAACATGAGCATGTGCACCACGGTGAACACTGTAGCTGTGGTTGCGAGGAGCATAAGCACGAACATCATGAACATGAGCATGTGCATGTGCACCACGATGAACACTGTAACTGTGGTTGCGAGGAGCACGAGCACGAACATCATGAACATGAGCACCACGATGAACACTGTAGCTGTGGTTGCAAGGAGCACGGACACGAACACCATGAACACGAGCATGTGCACCACGATGAACACTGTAGCTGTGGTTGCGAGGAGCACGAGCACGAACATCATGAACACGAGCACCATCACCACCATGGCGAGCACTGCGGCTGTGGCTGCGGGGATCATGATCATGAGCACCACGTTCACTCCCACAATGCTCTCACCGCAAAGCGTATCTATATTCTGGAGAACCTCGGCTGCGCTCACTGTGCTTCCAAAATGGAGGAACGGATCCAGGCTCTTGAAGGCGTAGAAAGCGCTACCATTACTTTTGCGACAAAACAGCTTCGCTTAGGGGCTGCAGATCCAGACGCTCTGCTTCCGCAGATCCGCAAGATCTGCACATCCATTGAGTCTGAAGTTAAAGTTGTTCCGAGAAATCCAGCTCCGGCAGCTTCCACTGACACAACAACTAAGACCTATCTTCTGGAAAATCTGGGCTGCGCTCACTGCGCTTCCAAAATGGAGGAACAAATCGCAAACCTTGAAGGCATTTCCGAAGCAACCATCACTTTTGCAACAAAACAGCTTCGCTTAACTGCAAAGAATCCGGACCGATACCTGGATCAGATCCGTAAGATCTGTACATCCATTGAATCCGAAGTTCTTGTAAAAGAAAAGGATCCGAAACCAAAGGCTCAGTCCACAAAAGCAGTGACTCACCCAACCGCTTACAAGAAGAAATTTTTCTCCAGGGAAAACGTAGATATCATCTGTATTATCATCGGTGCAGTACTCTTCGTTGCCGGAGAGATCATGGAACACAAAGGCTTCGGCACCAGTGCCACTCTTCCTGTATTTGTGATCGCATACCTGGCACTTGGTGGTGTTATCGTTGTAAAAGCTGCCAAAAACATCTCTCACGGACAGATTTTTGACGAAAACTTTCTCATGAGCATTGCAACACTTGCCGCTTTTGCCATCAATGATTCCGCTGAGGCCGTAGGCGTTATGCTCTTCTACCGCATCGGAGAGCTTTTTGAGGAAAAAGCCGTTGAACGAAGCCGCGGACAGATCATGGATGCCGTAGACCTTCGTCCGGAAGTAGTAAATCTAGTCACGGGCGATGATATCCAGGTAATTCCCTCTGAAGAGGCTCAGATCGGAGACATTCTTCTGGTCCGTCCCGGAGACCGCATTCCTCTTGATGGTATCGTAATTGAGGGAAACAGCCGTATCGACACTTCTCCGATCACAGGAGAGCCTGTACCGGTTGCTGTAAATGAAGGTGATGAGATCACTTCCGGCTGCGTCAACACCTCCGGACAGCTTAAGATCCGCGTGGAAAAACCTCTGGAAGAATCCATGGTCACTCGTATTCTGGATTCCGTAGAAAACGCGGCAGCAAGCAAACCGAAGATCGACCGCTTTATCACACGCTTTGCCAGGGTTTATACTCCTTGTGTTGTAGGAATCGCAGTGGCAACTGCCATACTCCCATCCCTTGTTACCGGAAACTGGCATTACTGGATCTACACAGCTATTACTTTCCTGGTAATGAGCTGCCCTTGCGCTCTTGTACTTAGTATCCCGCTGGCCTTCTTCTCCGGGATCGGTGCCGGTTCCAAAAAGGGCATCCTTTTCAAGGGTGGCCTTTCCATCGAAGGATTAAGTAAGCTCGGCGCTGTGATCATGGATAAGACCGGCACTATCACAGAAGGCAACTTCCAGCTTCAGAAGGTTGTTGCCACCGGTAAATACACGGAAAATGAACTCCTTTCCATGTGTGCAGGCTGTGAACAGAACTCCACACATCCTATTGCGAACAGCATCGTTGTTGCCGCAAAGGAACGTGAGATCCAATTTGAAAAACCGATCTCCCTGGAAGAAATTTCCGGTCACGGGATCGTTGCGGAAATGCCGGAGGGAAAAGTTCTCTGCGGAAATCGCAAGCTGATGGATAAATTCGGAGTTACAATCGGAGAATTAAAGGAAGCCGCTTACGGCTCTGAAGTATTTATGGCAGTAAACGGAACCTTCGCAGGATATATGCTGATCTCCGATACCATCAAACCTGACGCAAAGGAAGCCATTGCTTCTCTGAAAAAACTTGGTCTCCACACTGTTATGCTTACCGGAGACTCCGAAGACAGTGCACAGGCTGTAGGAAAAGATGCCGGGATTGATGAGATCTATGCAAAGCTTCTTCCGGAGGATAAGCTCAATGCCCTGAAAAAGGTCCGCCAGGCACATGGAACTGTTATGTTTGTTGGTGACGGTATCAACGACGCTCCTGTTCTTGCAGGTGCTGATGTAGGCGCTGCCATGGGAAGCGGTGCAGATGCTGCCATTGAAGCCGCAGATGCCGTATTTATGAATTCCAATGTAGATGCGATCCCTCAGTCCATCACCATTGCACGAAGCACAAACCGTATTGCATGGCAGAACGTAATATTTGCCCTGGTGATCAAGATCGCAGTTATGATCCTTGGTCTTGCCGGACATGCCAACATGTGGATGGCCGTATTTGCAGACACTGGCGTTGCCATGATCTGCGTGCTGAATTCCATTCGTATCCTGTATAAAAAATAAGATCCGTTCTGCAGGGCAGATATCCTGCAGCGGATCCATACAACTCCCCAGTGATGCAGAAAAGAATTTGACCGGTGCGTTTTTTTCAGCTACAATAGAAGTTAACAGTTTGGAGGATGCGCAAATGAAGAAAACACATATAGATTACCCGATCAATGATGATACACTGTACCGGCTTGCCGACCTGTTCAAGGTTTTCGGTGATCCTACCAGGATCCGTATCCTGTACGTACTTTCTGTAGAAGAGCTCTGTGTTCAGGATATTGCCGATCGTCTTTCCATGACCCAGAGTGCTATTTCACATCAACTCCGGGTACTGAAGCAGATGTCACTGGTCAAATTTCGAAGAGATGGAAAAACCATTTACTACTCCCTGGCAGACAGCCATGTGGCAACCATCATGAATCAGGGACTTGAACACGTTACAGAAGAATAACCCATAAAACACAATGAAAAAAGCCAATCCGCTTCCTAATGGAAGAACAGATTGGCTTTTTTCTCTGCCTTACTCGTACATCATTTGTATTTATCCCTTGCCCTGTGGTGAAGCACCATCGCTCCGTATGCAGGCATCTTCACCTGAAGAATCCCTGCATCTGCAATATATTCTTCCGGCATTTCCGTATAACCCTCTCCGGAAGAAAGCATCAGGCGCTGAAAAGCCGTTGCTTCTTTCCGGCTTACACCGGTTTTCCAGGCTGTTACCCTTATGTCTCTCTCCTGATCCTGATTATTGAGGATCACTATGATCTGTTCAGAATCAGAAAAACGACCATAGCTCAAGCCCTGATGATCGTTCCACAGAAATTCCAGGGACCCCTTTGCAAGAATCGGATATGCCTTGTGTATGCAGATCATACGTTTGTGAAAGTCCAGCATCTCCTGGTCTTCTTTTCCCCAGGGATAAGTTCTGCGGTTATCCGGATCTGTAAAGCCGCAGACACCGGCTTCATCCCCGTAATATACCGTGGGCGCACCAGGCCACGTCATCTGGATCACAACAGCCTCTCTCATGATAGCAGGATTGATACCTGCAGATGCTGCCTCTGCGCCTGCGTAGGAAAGCCTTCCCACTCTGTGATTGGTTCTTGTCAGAAATCTGGAATGGTCATGGTTTGAAAGCTCATTCATGGCTCCATAAAGCGCTCCCATATGCAAAGACTGCATATGATGCTTCATCGCCCCGATAAAGGCCTCACTGTTGCCATAAAGGTCCTCCCGGTACTCATCACTGTGCTTCTCCATTCCGGTCAGGAACCACGTTACAGGCTCCATAAAAGCATCATAGTTCATAACTGTATCCCACTCATCACCGCGAAGCCAGCTTTCCGGATTTCCGTAGTGTTCTGCAAGGATCACTGCATCAGGATTGGCTTCTTTTACTGTCCTCCGGAACGCTTTCCAGAAGTGATGGTTAAAATCATTGCTGTGGCCCAGATCTGCAGCTACATCCAGTCTCCATCCGTCTACGTTATACGGCGGCGAAACCCATTTTCTGCCCACATCAAGGATCGTCCGGCAAAGCTCCTCAGATTCTTCGTAGTTCAGCTTTGGCAGGGTATCATGGGTCCACCAGCCGTCATAGGTTGGATTATAGGGCCAGCGGTTCTGATCCTGAAAGCAGAAGAAAGAACGATAAGGGCTGTCCGCCGAAACATAGGCCCCCTTTTCGTAGCCTTCCTGATTTTCGTAGATCCGTTCCCTGTCCATCCATTTATTAAAGGATCCGCAATGGTTAAATACCCCATCCAGGATCACTTTCATTCCTCTTCTGTGAATTTCCTCCACAAGCTCCTGAAAAAGCTTATTACTGGCCTCCAAATTCCGTTTATTGGTCACACGGCGGATATACTTAAGGGCATGACTGTTGTCACTGTCTCCGGGACTTAACAGACCATCACAGTCCTCTACGATCCTTCCGATATGCGGATCGATATGATCGTAATCCTGACAGTCATACTTATGGTTGCTGGGAGAGACAAAGATCGGATTCAGATAGATCACATCCACTCCAAGCTCCTGAATATAATCCAGCTTATCCATAACTCCCTGAAGATCGCCGCCATAAAATTCCCGGACACCCATCACAGCCGGAACCTTTTCCCAGTTATCCACTTTTACGGAAGTGTCCCCGATATAGAAATATTCCCCTGTTTCCACATCATTGGAAGGATCTCCGTTACAGAAACGATCTACATAAATCTGATACATCACAGCACCCTTCAGCCACTCAGGCACATGATATCCGGGATAGATCTCAAATTCTGTCCTTTCCTCATGTCTGGTGCTTACACCATTTGTATCATAATAACAGGTAACAAGTCCTGAATGAATCTCAAAGTAATATCGTACAGGATTTTTTCCCATTACGATCTGTGCAGTATAATAATCAAAGCTTCCGGAAGTTTTTTCCCACTTCATTTCCAGATATTCTCCGTCATGCACAAGACAGACGTTGTCCACATTATTTCTCTGGGTACGAAAACGGATCGTAACTGTATCACCTTCCCGTGGATCCACAGGTGTACGGTAATATTCCGTCCCGTCACTGAACATTGCGTCTTTATTTAATACCGGACTCATATTGAGTATATACCGCATCTTCTTTGCAGTCTCCATGCTTTCATATAACATTCTATTTTCCTCATTCCGTTTTTAGTACCATGTTTTTAAATATATTATCTTAATTTTTTCCATCCCGCAAGCATATATATATATATGTTTTCTCCGTAATTCGCCTTTTATTTTTGGGCAGTAAAAAAGGCAGCTGGTTATGGAACATCACCCAATTTTCCCTTATTTTATGCGGTTCACGGTACCTTACCTACTGCTGTCCAACCTGACATAGTCACCGTTGCTGCAAATACACTACTTTTTTGGCTAGTAATTCCAGCTACGGCTCTCGGTTTGTAGTATGAATCCATTGTTGTTGTAATTTTCTTATGTCCCAAATCTCGGGCAACCTCCGTCACTGGCACACCTCCATCTAATAACACACTTGGTGCTAGAATATAAATAGTATAAGTCAAAATGAGAATCCCTAATTACAAATTTTATGGTACTATGTAGTTACCGCACTGAAGGAGGATCTCATTATGGCAAAGCACTATGACAAACAATTTAAATTGGATGCAATCCAGTATTATCATGATCACAGAGAATTAGGATTGCGGGGTTGCGCTTCAAACTTAGGAATCAGTCATCAGACACTGTCTCGCTGGCAGAAAGAACTGCGTGATACCGGAGACATTGAGAGCCGTGGTTCCGGCAACTATGCTTCTGATGAAGCAAAAGAAATTGCACGTTTAAAGCGTGAACTACGTGATGCACAGGATGCACTTGATGTATTAAAAAAAGCCACCAACATTCTGGGAAAATGACGGAAGCCATTTACCTCAAAGTTACTGAGAAGGCAGAAGCAGCCCGCAAGGCTAAACGCCGTGTTTCTGTCTCCGGAATGTTGAAAATACTTGGCGTTTCACGTTCTGGTTATCGCGCATGGCTGAAACATGTTCCTTCCAATGCTGAAAAGCGTCGGGAATCAGTAAAAGCCAAAATCAAGGCTATTTAGGTAGTGTAAATTATTCTGTGTAAACCTCTCAGATTGATGATAAAATCATAGGTTTATAGAATAATTTACACTACCCAGGCATGCGTTGGATTATATTCTACACCGACTGCGGAACAATATCATACCATGTTGTCAGAACATTTGAATTCAATTTCTGCATCTTTTTTATCTCACGAGATGCTTTATAAATATCTGTTTCCAAATATTCTTGTGGCAACAATGATACTTTTTTCTTTGTCCGTTTCATTGCTAAAGGATTTGATTTTTCCCCTTCAATCAATTTCAAATAGTTAACATATAATTCCGGACAGTTATTTTTCAACAATGCTGGTACAGTTGGATATACAAGCTTGTTAATAATATCCAATGCCCAATAACTTCGTACTGTCATATCTACTGGATTCACATATACATGATTATAATAATCAATGTCAATGATGCAGCCATGAATCCATCCACGCCCACCAATTTTTCTAATTTCATCGGCAATACTTTCCTGATAAGCTGTATATTTTTTCAAAGGTGTTTCAATAGATGCAATCATTGAATCCATATTATCATAATAATAATTCACATCTTTCACATCTAATTTTTTCAATGCTCCACCATTCAATATCGCCAACGAACCTGTCTTTGTTTTATGAATAAAGCAATAATACCCATTCTTTTTCAACATATAAAGAATATTAACTTGCCTATTGAATGTCATTGATATATTCTTTCCACGAGAAAAATCTTGATATTCCTGAGATGTAATTTCATATATGCCATCTTCATAGTCACCAAAATAATCATACTCTCCATCCATCAAAAAATTCTTCAGATACGGACTTTCATTTCTGTACCCAATCTGATTATCAGCATATATCCTTTTTACACCATCGTCAAAGAACATATTCCTATGTGTATGACCACTGACATATACAAAATCATCATGACAATTTGCATCTGCACACCAATCTTTCTTTGGTGTATGCGTAAAGATGACTGTATTTTTCCTTGCTAACACATCTGTCAATTTATCATATAACTGTTCAAACTTTTTACTCTCCTGAATCTCTGTATTTCTATCAACAGTTTCTCGATACACACCATCATTTGCATTGAATTCTTCATTGTAACCAGAGAATCCAAGACCACCCAAAATCACCAATCTTGTACATCTCAATTTTTCCAGAATAGCCTGATTATCTAACTGTATCAATTCATTATATGGAATAATCCCCATGTCATCAGATTCATTTCTATAAAACAAATCATTATGCAATAAGTACATTCCATTTTCCTTTAATACGGTTCTGTATTTATCAACAATCTCATCCACTGACAGTCCCGGAAAATCCCATAGTTCATGATTACCAAGAACAAATACAAAATTTCGTCTTCCTGAGCCAGCTGATTTTCTAAGCATTTTCACAAACAATTCAAATAGCGAAAATTCTGATGACATATCTCCACCGATAAGTGTTAAATTCGTACTTTCAGCCAAAATGTCATCAATAATTTTTTGTATTGTAAAAACAACATCTTCCTTTGATTTACATCCTGCATTTTTAATTCTATGCATTAAATGTAAATCAGAAATGTAGCTAATTCTGTTAGAATCCCATAAAAACATACTTCCAAGATTTTCGAAAAGTATACTGCTGTCAGATGCAACAATTTCCCTTGACAATTGTAATACCAATGCCGTTTCTTCTTCATTCTTTTCAACTGTTGGGAACTCACCAATGAGTTTTTCATCATAATCATATGTTTTATATTGAACATTAAATTGTTTGCATAATTCACTGGTCATTTTCACGTCACTCAAGTTAATTCCGTCTATATCGGAAAGATTTTTCATGCCAGTACAGAATAACATATCTGCACCAGATAAATCGCCTTTCAAAAATGTCACAAAATCAAAGAAATATGGAAATCTATGTACCTTCTGTTTTACAATTTTTTTATCTTCATTACTCCAAAATTGACATACTGCAAATTCCCCATTCTTATATACTTTCAATACCTTGCAACTCAGATTTGCATCTTCATTAATCGGTAATTTTGTTGTATCATCAGTTATATATTTTGAAAAATCATCATTCAAATCAATGGCTCCTGATAAGTCACAATTTGTCAAATTACCATTTCTATACTTGATAAATTCATCGAATGTCTCAAAAGCTCGACATACATCTACACTATGCCACTGATTCAAAGTTTTTCTGCCTTGGTAGCTATAATAGCGATACACTTTTGTTTCTTCACAATAAAAATGTGTTGCTCTATCAAAATAACCTACTACAGTCTTCTCAACATCCTGATTTTTCAAGTCTTCCACAAAATCTTTTACTTCTTTTTTTCGCTTCCTATTGGTTGTAATCGATCCTTGTGAAAAATCATATTTATCAAGAATGACTTCTGGCGTATGAATCAAGCACAAGCCCAATACTACATTACCACCAATATAATAATCCTTTGACAGATATTCCATAAGCACATCCAAATGCTTTTTGTTACACTGAGCATCAAAAGCATACTGGAAAAAGAAGAATTCTACACATTTATATTGTGAAACCGTTGATTTTTTATAATTACCGCATACCTTTTTGAATTGTTCATATGTATCACAAGTATTGAATTTATCCAACCACTGTTTTACGCATTTCTTATTTACTTTTTCACAACGCTTATATGATTCAATTTCATCCTTTGACCATTCACACAAATAATCATCTACGGTTTCTGTCACAAAACTTTTTACTTTTGTCAATCGATCTATATCAAGATTAAGATTTTGGGAAAATTCATCTTCAAATGCATACTGATAATAACAAGCATCTTCGTATATATCACCATCCAAAAATCCATAATATTCCTCAAAAGAATCAAAGGTCATCTTATGCAATCTTGAAACAAGATTACCTGACGACTCTTTATGAAACCAATCTTCTTCTACAAAAAATGTTTGTGTGATTACATCAAAACCTCGATGACCGCTTTTTCTCAATCCCAATTTTCTTTCTGCTTTTACAACATTAGAATCTAAAGCAAATTTTTCTGGAACATTTCTCACTTCCAATTCTCCGCTTTTCAATTCCTTAATAATACGCTTTGCTTCTGGACTTACCCTTGCAGACTTCGATACAGCTTTCAAGTAATACACCCCTTTTCTTATATATTATATCTGTATGATATAATATACACTATACTCTTCTTTTACAACATTACAACTACTTTGCTATTAATCTATATACACGTATGTCACTAATGGTCTCCTCATATTTCTCATAAAACCAAACATAAAAGGCTGTGACACAAAATTTACAATATCACAACCTCTTAATATCCCTTCTATATAATACTATTATACTTTTGAAATCATTCAAAATTTCAGATTTTACCCTTCACAGCAATCGATACATGTCCATTTCCTCTATTAGGCTTATATGGACCAAAACATACGATTACTTTTTTACCTGGTTTGATATAATAATCAAAATCCGAATAATTCATTTTCATAATTGGTCTATACCCTGTTCTAGAGATTTTTCTTGCATAAGTGTCCGCTATCTTTTTCTTAACAGACGATCTCTTACCATAAACTACATCTTGAATCCCCATTTTCTTGCCATCTCTTAATCGATAAGTTAAGCCATATTCACTTGTATTACCAACACCTCCGGCATACCAACTACTCGTAAATTTAAAACAAACATATCCCTTTTGATTATATGTAACTTTACATTTATATGTACAGTAAATATAATTATGTGATGACTTTTTTAAAACCTCAAAGTAATCAAACAATCTTCTTTTATATTTAAATGTATTCTTGTAATCAGTCATGATTGACTTGTTAATTTTCTTTATGGCAGCACTCTTCCCCTTCAATTGCGGAAGCTGATAGAGATATTCTGCCTTATGATCTTTATACTGTTTTATTTGTCTTTTGTTAACAATTTTATATGAAGCTTTTGATGCCGCAGACACTTCTGAATAATTCTCATAAGACGTCAACGAAAAAATGAGTCCTGCTATACAGCATATCAATAACACTTCTTTTAAAATATTTTTAATCTCTTTCATACATTCGATCCTCATTTCTTGAGTTTTTCACATATTTTTTCTTTAGCCCCACAAGAAATCTTGTGGGGCAATCATTCTTTTAGCATTACTTACTTATTAAAATCGTTCCTTCATGGTCTTTAACAATATTTACTTTTCTATCCCTTGTATTTCTCATCTCACTTTATAGCTGTTTTATGTCAAAAGACTTTATATGATTATTTTATTCTTGTTTTTCAACATTCTCAATGGTTAATAGAAAATATAACCATTTTTTTAACAAATACATTAAATATAAATCTATGATACTACAAGTCTAAAACAATTCTCTTTCATTATCATTTCGATTGTCTCGGTAACCAATAATCAACTATTGAAGCAATAGAAGCATATCTTTTGTATTCACTTTCAGCCTCTTTCCATAGATTATATTCTCTTTTTTCCTCAGGAGTCATATTCACTGGACTTTTGCACTTCAAATCTTCATTGTGATATACAGCAATTTCCATATCCATAATATCCATATGCAATTCGATTAACTGTTCGTAAGATGCTTCTATATTAAGGAAGCAAGGAATTTCATCTATTAACCCTAATTTATATAGATTGTAATCCTCAGCTATGATTTCAGTTCTCCACTCTGGTCGTAATTCCGAAAGCAATAATCTATACTTTTCGGCTTCAGATTTTGGAATATTTTTAATTACCATTACATCACCCATTCATTCTCTCTAAATATAGTATTATAACTGCTATAAAAATCTTATTCATCTTCTTCATTATCATCATCAATATCTGGTAATTCACCACTATTATTCCCAAATGCACAATTTACGCCAATAGCAGCCCCAACAACCCCTGCAACTGCAATGACTGCAATTAATGCTTTAGATCCCATTCTTTCATAGAATTTTTTATTTCTTAAATCAAGCTCAGCAATTTTGTCTGCAACTGCAATCATGTCCTCTGTAATCGCTTTTCTTTCCTCTTCTGTTATTTCATCTTTTTCCAATTTCTTTGCATTTGCATCCAATATGGTCTGATATCCATGAACAGCAGCCATGTGACCTTCATGGTTTTTCTCAAGAATATTATCACATATATGCATATAATTCGCGATTAATATTTTCCCAAAATCTGCAAATTCAGGAAATTGATTTATTATCGCAATGGCCACATCTTTATCCATATATGGAATCATTGAAGCAAACTGCATCAACTTATCCTTAGACACATTCCTAAAAGAATCTATTTTCAAAGCTTTTTTAACCGCTTCCTCTGTCACATATCTTTTTCGAACTATTTTCCCCATATAATGATGCCTCCTCACCTTACCTCATAATTATATTTTAACATACCACTATAAAAATAGACAGCGTTCCGTCTATTTTAACGCTAATCTATATATCTCTTATCTGATATTAACAATGAGTGTATCCATATGAATAATTTAATCACGGATGAAAACCAACTGTAGTCTGCCAGGCAACACTTTTCTTTTTATTACCATTTTTTGGCTATTATATAAATGAGACTGCCCTCAACTGCAGGATTTACTATAAATGTTCTATCATCAATTATCATATTTTACCTCTCCTGGACATTAATAATACTTTGTCTACATACTCTTTCCATTCTTCAAGGCAGATATCTCTCTGTCTATTCCTGCTTTAATGCCTTGTAATTCGCCCTATTTCGGCTTTTATCTACTCAAACGTAACTTACATATTTGCAGCATATACGAGGTATTTCAAGCCCTCACAAGCAGTTCTTTTCTATCTCGTATAAAATATTTCATTCACGTCTTATCTCCTCATATATACTATACAAAATTATCTGAGAAAAAAACAGCAGCACTGACCACTTTTTATGGTCAACACTGCTGTCCGTGTTTAAGGGGGGGGCTGTCCACCTGCTGTCCACTTTTATTAGCCGTAGCCAAAAGGCCTGTTTTAGACAAAGTAAAAAAGACAGCTGGTTAGGCTGCCTTTTTTGGAGAAGGTATTTCTTCTTATGGGGTGTAGCAAAAACTATATAATGTATTGGGGGGTTTTTACGGTATTTATAGTACCATGTGTCCACCAAAAAGTGTGCACAAAGTTCACAAAATTCAATATATTTTTTTGTGCATTTTATTCGTTTGTTTTTGCAACCTCTTCTTTTTCTGTTGTAAAAAGTGCTTCGAACTCTTCACGATGTATCTTTTCCTTCTCGAGAAGAAGGGCCGCACAGCTGTGAAGAACGCCGATATTCTCACGGATGATGCTCTCTGCATTCTCATGGCACTCACGGATGATACGGGAAATCTCCCCATCAATCTCTCTTGCCACTTCCTCACTGTAGCCTCTGGTATGTGCCAGATCACGGCCGATAAATACCTCATCGTCATCGTTGCCGTAAGCGATCAGACCGATTTTTTCAGACATGCCGTATTTCATTACCATAGAGCGTGCAGTCTCTGTGGCACGTTTGATATCATTGGAGGCACCGGTGGTGATATCTCCGAAGATGATCTCCTCAGCCACACGTCCGCCAAGAAGCGTGGTGATATCCTCCAGCATTTTGTTCTTTGTATTAAACATCTCATCATTATCCGGCAGCGGCATGGTGTAGCCGGCAGCTCCCATTCCCGTAGGAATAATGGAAATGGTGTATACCGGATCCATATGAGGAAGTACATGGAACAGGATCGCATGGCCTGCTTCATGATAAGCTGTGATCTTTTTCTCTTTATCAGAGATGACCTTGCTCTTCTTTTCTGCACCGATCCCAACCTTGATGAATGCTTTCTTGATATCCTTCTGCATGATATAAGGACGACCCTCTTTTGCAGCATCAATGGCAGCTTCGTTAAGAAGGTTCTCCAGATCTGCGCCTGTAAATCCTGCGGTTGTCTGGGCGATCTGGCGAAGATCCACATCATCTCCCAGCGGTTTGTCCTTGGCATGGACCATAAGGATCTCTTCTCTGCCCTTGACATCCGGGCGTCCCACACCGACTTTACGGTCAAATCGTCCCGGACGGAGGATCGCAGGATCCAGAATATCCACACGGTTGGTCGCTGCCATTACGATGATTCCTTCATTTACTCCAAAACCATCCATCTCTACAAGAAGCTGGTTCAACGTCTGTTCTCTCTCATCGTGGCCGCCGCCCATACCGGTTCCCCTTTGACGGGCTACCGCATCGATCTCATCAATAAAGATGATGCACGGTGCATGACGCTTGCCCTCTTCAAAAAGATCTCGTACACGGGAAGCACCGACACCAACAAACATCTCCACGAAATCGGATCCAGAAATGGAGAAAAACGGAACTCCGGCCTCTCCTGCAACTGCCTTCGCGAGAAGGGTTTTACCTGTTCCCGGAGGGCCCACAAGGATCACTCCCTTCGGGATCCTGGCACCTACCTTCGTATACTTCTGAGGGGATTTCAGGAAGTCAACTACCTCCTCCAGATCCTCCTTCTCCTCCTGAAGACCTGCAACATCTTTGAATGTTACTTTCTTATCATCAGGGGATGACATCCTTGCTCTGCTTTTTCCGAAGTTCATCATCTTCGCATTGCTTCCGCCGCCTCCGGACATCTGCCGGTTCATCATCATAAAGAAAAAGATAAGGATCGCGCCGGTAAGCACTACCGGAAGTACCGTTCCGATCATGGAGCTGTCCTTGGGTACATTGCGGATCGTCGGATCGATACCATGTTCTTCAAGAAGCTCCTCCGCTTCCTTTACATCGGTTACGTAGACTGTCTTCTGACCGTCTGAAACAATGTTTGCTGTTACATAACCGGTGGGCACTTCTCTGTTCTGATGGATCACCGCATCCGTCACTTTGTCTTCTTCCAGAGCCTTTTCCAGCTGGCCCATTGTGTAGCTGCCCTGGGTAGATACCTGGTCATTGAGATACAGATATCCTGCGATCAGTGCCACAATAAGCAGAAGGTACAGGCCTATCTTACCTGAATGCTTGCTCACTTGGTTAAATCTCCTTTCAGTCCTGAAGCTCCACTACTCCGATGTAAGGAAGGTTTCTGTATTTCTGGGCATAATCAAGTCCGTATCCTACTACAAACTCGTCCGGAATATTGAAGCAGCAGTAATCTACCTCTACATCTGTCACACGTCTCTCCGGTTTGTCAAGAAGTGTACAGAGTTTGATGCTTGCCGGATGTCTGCCCTTCAGGATACGCAGCAGATAGCTTAAGGTTCTGCCTGAATCAATGATATCCTCTACGATCAGAACATCTTTCCCTTCCAGTGGCTGATCCAGATCCTTGACGATCTTTACAACACCGCTGGATTTCGTATCATCACCGTAACTGGACACAGACATGAAATCCAGTGTTACCGGGCGTGTGATCCTCTTGGCAAGCTCACACATAAAGAAAACGCCGCCTTTCAAAACGCAGATCATGTGTACATCTTTTCCTTCATAATCCTTGTTGATCATGTCTGCAACTTCCTGGATACGGGCATCTACCTCTTCTTCACTGAGTAAAACCCTGATTTTTTCGCTCATGCTAAAGCTCCTCCTTGGTAATGTAATTCTAACACTCTCCCTGTAGTGGAAGTGATCTTATACTTCTCGTTCATCCGTCCTCCCGGGATCCAGAGTATCTCAGATCCTGCCGCAACAACCGGAATCCTGTCTCTCATCTCCGCCGGAATCTTCTCATCAATAAAGATCCGGTTCAGCTTCTTTTTTCCGCCTTCACTGTTTACAGTAAGATAATCTCCCTGTCTTCTGGTCCGAACGCATGGACTATCTTTTATTTTATCATAATCAAACCATTTCGTATACTTTTTTTCTTCAATCTTCTGTTTCTTATAAGAAAAAATTTTCGACTCAAAAACTCCGAAAGGACTTTCCAGAATCCCAGGTACCGGAAGCTCCATAGACATTTCTCTGAGACCTGCCGATACTTTTTTTTCAGTGGAAGCAGCGTTCTCTCTGTCTGATGCAGAGTTGTTTTTCAGACATACCCCTCCATACTGTCGTATTACCCGCAGCGATTCCGGAAGGTTGATATAACGACCGTTTTCTTTTTTTTGAAGCGAAAGGACCTGGTCCACATGAAGAGAGGTAAAGTCCTTACGTTTTCCTGCCAGTATCTCAAATGCCTCCATCACCGCATATTCCTGAAGGATAGGATCCTGTGCAAAAAATTTTTCATCCAGAAGATAGCCATTTTCTTTCCGGCAGCTTGCCAGAAGCTCCCTTCCCTTTTTCTGAAGATACGAATCTGCTTCTGCCAGAACCCGTGCGGTTTCTGCCATATGCTCCACCGCTTTTGCATTGATCTTCTGTTCCATAGCCGGAAGAATATGGTTACGGATCCGGTTTCTTGTATAGTCATCTGAAAGATTGCTACTGTCTGTGATATAGGAAATACCTCTCTCCTTCAGATAATTGACGATCTCCTTCCGTTCTAAACACAAAACCGGCCGGATGATCTCACCGTTTACCGCCTGTATCCCGGAAAGTCCCCGGATACCGGTTCCCCTTGCCAGATGATGCAGCATAGTCTCTGCCAGATCGTTGCGGTTGTGTGCCAGTGCGATCCGGAACTGTCCGTTCTTTTCTGACTGTTCCCCGGAAAAACCAAGTCTCTTTTTTTCCTCCTGAAACGCCTGTTTTCGCACGATCCTTCCGGTTTCTTCTTCTCCCAGCTTCCACTTTCCGGAAAGCTCCGGAACCGGATAATGCTTGGACCGGAAAGGAATTCCCCAATCCCGGCAGATTTTTTCCACAAACTGCTCATCCCGGTCCGCCTCCTGGCCCCGGATCCCATGATGGACATGAACCACTTCCATGGAAAAACCGATCTCTTTCTGAAGATTTTTCAGAATATGAAGCATTGCTATGGAATCTGCCCCTCCGGAAACCCCTGCCACAACCATATCCTCTGCTTTCAGCATCTGATGGTCTCTGATATATTTTCTTACACGTGTGATCATTTTTTCTCCTGTAACCAAAAATACTCTATTTTTTCCACAATCCTGCCACAACTACTGTCATATCATCCCTGGCATGATAATCGCTGTATCCCAGGACCCTTTCCAGTATTCCCCGTCCCATCTCCCTGGGCTCTTTTTCCCGGACATCCATAATGATCTCCTTCATAGTTTCTTCTTCCCGTTCTGCAGGAAGTGCATCCAGAACTCCATCTGTCATCATGATCAGATAATCTCCATGATAAAGCTTCCTTGATGCAGTATCAAAATCCAACTGCTGAACCAGGCCTGCGGCAAGATTTTCCGAAGCAATGGATTCCACCCAGTGATCTCTTTTAATAAATGTGGAAGACGCCCCTGCTTTCAGGAAATCACAAATCCCGGTATAAAGATCCACCGCACAGATATCGACAGTAGAAAACATCCCTTCCCGTCCTTTCAACAGCAATGCGGAATTCACCATTCTGGCAGCTGTCTCCTGAGAAAAGCCGGATTCCAGAAACTGTTCCAGAAGTTCTACCACGATCTCACTTTCTTTAAACGCTTCTATTCCGGAACCCATCCCATCAGACAGACAGAGAAAAAACCTGCCATCCTCTTCCTGACGACAGATATAATTATCTCCGGAAACTTTTTCCGCTTCTCTTGTAAGCCGCGCTACTCCGTAAAGCATCTGATAACTGACATCCTCCACAAAATGAACCATACGAAAATCTCCATTTACAATACTGCGGCTGCCGGTGTCCGGCGTCATGGAGCTTCCGCAGATTCTGGACAGGATCTGTGCGATTTCCGTCGTGGAGACACACTGTCCGCTCCTGGCTCTCAGATTCAAAAATATCTGCCGTCTTCCTTCGATCTTATCCATGACCCAGACATTTTTTACAAGTACATGCTTTTTACGAAGAGCCTTTTTCAGATCTTCCTGAAACTGCTGATCTGCCGGCATGATATCATACAGCTCTTCTGCCATATGATCCATAATCCTCGAGATCTCCGTCAGCTGCTGTGCAACTGCAAGCCGGCTTTCGATCATCCGGTTGTCCCACACGAGATTCTGCCTTTCTTCCCGAAATCCCTCATTCAGGACCTGAAAATACTGGGCGGAACGGCCACATGCTCTCATCCATTCACTGCGGGCTCTCTGGATATTCTCCTCATTGCCTTCCTCCATGGTACGGATCATATTCTCACTGCCCCGCATGGTTTCCCCCGCATGCTCTCCCCAGCAGATCTCTCTCTGATAACATCTGGAACATACAGCCGCACTGGTGTCCGATATGATACGGTTCAGCTGTCCTCCGCTCAAAAATTCCTTACGGTAAGGCATTCCGTAGAATGTATCCGCAAGCTTCCGGAAGGATGCTGCATACCGTTCCACTTTTTCCTTCTGGGGATGGCTTTCACAAAGCGGCAGCATTTCTTCTTTTTCCTTCGTTTTTCCCGAAAAGACAGTTTTTGCCATGTCCCGGAGTATCAGCAATATGCTGACTACGAGCATGGCAATGATCCATTCCTGCATATTTTCCCCTCCCCTTATAACCTTCACTGACTGAACATTATAAAGGAAGATCCCTGAAATATCTGTCAAAGCCGCACGAAAATGTCAAAAAAAATTTCGTCGAAACCTTTGATTTTCAGCTATTTTTCTTCCTGAAACACGATCTCGTTGTCTTTCACAAGTCCCAGCTTCTCACGAGCCGCCTCTTCCACATATTCGTCGGTCTTCATATATTCTTTCTCTGCTTCGATCTCCTTGGTACGTTCCTTCTCACTTTCAATCGACTTCTCCAGTGCTGTAGCTTTGGAATCATAATAATCCCTGCGCCGTTCCAGAGTCTTACTCTGCAGCATAAGGCTTCCCAGCAACACCAGTGCGATCACCATGATCCCCGCCATGCCAAGATAATTATATCCGATCCGTTTTTTTTCTTTTCCCTTTTTTGGATTTTTCAATCTGCTGCTCCTTTTTTACACGATCTGATCTCTTTACCTTTTACGAGCTTATACATCCAGATTTTACAACTTCTTCAAAAAAATATCAACCGGTTTGCTGTCTTTTTAGCTTTAATGGAACAGTCTTTTTAAAAGGGATCCTTCTTTTTTGTCTTTTTTCCTGCCAAGATAGGTAAGACTGTCGATTTTTCCCTCCAGGCTAAGCTGCCCGCTTTTCAGATCAAGATGTTTTACATGAAGTCCTTCGCCTTTTATGGATAACTTTCCTTCCTCTGTATGCAGCAGTATTTCTTTTTCATCGAAAGAGATCACCTCCCGGATTCCCGTTATGGTGCCACCTTTCTGCCGCTCCAGCATCAGACTGTGAAATGCTGCCGTTCTCTTCTCGTCCAATCCATACCTCCCTGGGGATGATTTCTCTTTTATTTTATGAAAAATCCATCCGGAATAGACCATCACGCCCAAACGGCAGCTGTCCCTGCATCAGATATAGCGGAACATACTTTCCACTTCATCTTTTTTTACCGTTTCCTTAACTTCCAAGACTTCAACCTTTACATTACGGCTTCCAAACTGAATCTCCACAGTGTCACCGGTCTTTACCTGTACAGAAGCCTTAGCCGGCTTGTCATTGACCAGAACTCTTCCTGCATCGCAGGCTTCATTTGCCACCGTACGGCGTTTGATCAGTCTGGATACCTTCAGATATTTATCAAGACGCATAATTTTTCCTCCTAAAAAAGCAGGGGAAACCAAAAACCGGTTTCCCCTGCCGTTATCACTCTGAACCAACAGATTATTTGCCGTTGACAACGTCCTTTAAAGCTTTTCCTGCTTTGAACTTCGGAGACTTGGAAGCCTCGATCGTCATGGTCTCACCAGTCTGAGGATTTCTTCCCTCTCTTGCAGCTCTTGTGCTTACTTCGAAAGTTCCAAATCCAACCAGCTGAATCTTCTCGCCTTTTTTCAGTTCGTCTGTTACAACATCGATAAAAGATTTCAGAACAGCTTCTACATCTTTTCTGGAAAGATTGGTGTCTTTCGCCATTGCTGCCACTAACTCTGTTTTATTCATGGTGTTTCCTCCTATAATTGATGTTCTCTTATTTTTGACTTTGCTTTATATATATACCGCTTTTGGCTTATAATGTCAAGGTTTTTCGCATATTACAGGCGGAATGTGACCCATTTTATTATTTCATGGAATCAACCATTTCAAGAACAGCCTTGCCCATTGCATCGGATTTCTCGTCTGCATCTGCAAGAGATGTTCCCTTAACGCCATAATAGAATTTAACCTTAGGCTCTGTTCCGGACGGTCTTACGCAAACCCATGCATCATCGGTAAGCTCATAGTAGAGAACATTGGAATTCGGAAGTCCTGTCGGCTTCTTCTCACCTGTTGCAAGATCTGTGATCTCGTCCAGCTTGTAGTCACGTACAGCAGTCACCTTATGTCCGGCAAACTCGGCAGGCGGATTCTGACGAAGTGTTGTCATGATCTCCTGGATCTTCTGAAGTCCCTCAATACCCTTCATGGTAACTGCCTGGATGGCATCCTTATAGTAGCCGAACTCCTCATACATATCGATCATTGCATCCCAGAGAGTCTTGCCCTGTGTCTTATAGTAAGCAGCAGCTTCGCAAAGTGCCATGGTAGCAACAATGGCATCCTTGTCTCTTGCATAGGTTCCGATCAGGCAGCCGTAGCTCTCCTCAAATCCGAAAAGATATGTACCCTTGCCACTGTTCTCAAATCCGAGGATCTGCTGTCCGATGTATTTGAATCCGGTAAGTACTTCGATAAGATTCACGTTGTATCCCTTGGCAATGGCATCTGCCAGGTTTGTTGTAACGATAGTCTTTACAAGAGCTCCGTCCTCCGGAAGGCTTCCGTTTACAGCCTTTCTCTGGCTCAGCTCATAGTTTGCAAGAAGGCATCCGGACATGTTGCCCGTAAGATCATGATACTCTCCGTTTTTGTCCTTTACGCGAACGCCAAGACGGTCTGCATCCGGATCTGTAGCAAGTACGATGTCTGCATCAACTTCCTTCGCAAGCTTCAGGCCAAGCTCAAATGCCTCTGCTGCCTCCGGGTTCGGATAGCTGACTGTCGGGAAATCCCCATTCGGAAGCTCCTGTTCCGGTACTACATATACATTCTCAAATCCAAGCTCCTTAAGGATCCTTCTGGCCGGAATATTGCCGGTTCCGTGAAGAGGTGTGTAAACGATTTTCAGGTTCTTGCCCTCTGCCTGGATCGCATCCATATGGATGATCTGTTTCTTAAGCTCTGCCATGTAAGCGTCATCGACAGCCTGTCCGATCACTTCGAAAAGTCCTGCATTTACTGCTTCTTCCTTATCCATGGTCTTTACGGTATTCCAGTCGGAGATTGCCTTTACCTCGCCCATGATACCGGAATCATGAGGTGGTGTGATCTGCGCGCCGTCCTCCCAGTAAACCTTGTATCCGTTGTATTCCGGAGGATTGTGGCTGGCTGTTACGTTGATACCTGCCACACAGCCCAGATGACGTACTGCAAAGGAAAGCTCCGGTGTCGGACGAAGTGTCTCAAAGATATAAGCCTTGATTCCGTTTGCTGCCAGGCAAAGTGCTGCTTCCTGGGCAAACTCCGGTGACATATGACGGGAATCATATGCGATGGCAACTCCCTGAGATTTCTTGTCAACCTTGGCAATATAGTTGGCAAGCCCCTGGGTCGCTCTTCTTACCACATAAATATTCATACGGTTGGTACCTGCGCCGATGATACCACGCAGGCCTGCCGTACCAAACTCAAGATCCATATAAAAACGCTCTTTGATCTCATTTTCGTCGTCTTTGATCGCTTTCAGTTCTTCCTTTGTCGCCTCATCAAAGTATGGGTTTTCAAGCCACTGATTATAGATTTCTTTATAATCCATGTTCCAAAATACCTCCCTGTTTCTTTATATAAGATACTTAGTATTATATAACAATTTTCAGAAAAAGGGAAGTTTTGTTTTCGTTACATTCAGAATCATTACTGTCTGAAGCACTGTTTTGAAAATTCCTCCCACTGTTTTTTCTGATAAATCAGGGTTCTCAGCTTTTCCACATTTTTTCCGGAGATCACAGCCTTGTTATGTGTATAATAATGATTTGCCAGTTTCCAGTATTTTTCCGGATAACAGAACCGGACTCTCAGGTTCTGCCACTCAGACTCTGAGAGCGGCCGCACGGAATCATATTCAGAAAGCATCTTCTGCGCGAGGTGCAGATCCCAGCTGTATTTCTCCAGGATTTTCCGCATAAAGCGGTACAGATCTGCCATCTGCACATCAAAGCTCCAGTGGCTGAAATTCGTCACCGCTGTGTTTTTCCCAAGCATCAGCACATTATGCTGATTATATTCGCCATGACAGATACTGCCGCTTTGAAGAGACTGCTGCCGCAGATTTTTATAATCCGTGGTTTCCAGCATAGCTGCCGCTTCTTCTCCTTTTTGCAGAAACCATTCCACGCTTTTCAGATAATCTTTCTCAAAAGAATTGACCGCTCCTTTTTTTCGGATAAAACGGCGTATTTTTTTCATTTCCTGATTATGCCGGATATATTCTTCCTGCAGATTTCTTCCCGCATAATCCATTTCCACAGGAAGCTGCATGATCTTGTGTATCTGTGCCAGAGTCCGGATGCTTTTTAAAATATCGTTTTCGGATCTCGTGTCACATTCCCGTCCCTCAAACCAGAACTGTGCAGTATATGGAACAGAATCTTTGTCCCTGCTTACCAGTACACCTTCCCTGTTTCTGAGATAGGCGTCCACAAGACAGTTCTGTTCCTTCATTTTTTCAAGAAGCTGCTGCTGCATGGAAAGCTTTTTTTCCGAGCCATGAAATTCCCGGAGTATCACCGGACCTTTTTCTGTCCGGCACAGAAGTGCCCCCCGCACCCTGACGGAGAATGAAGCCGTAAGCCCATACTGCTCCAGCACGCTCAAACCATAATCATACAAAAAAGTTCCCCCCTGCCTTATTTTACGTTCTATCTTATGCAGGGGGGATTTTTGTTATTCTATTCGGTTTTTATGCTGTCTTTTTCTGCTGTTTCAAGAAGTTTTTCTTTTGTATTAAGGGTTGGATCTTTCAGCACACAGTCTAGAAGTCTTTCGAGCAGTGCTCCCAGTGCCGGCCCGGCCGGATGTCCTGCCTTTATAAGATCCTTTCCGGAAACTGCCAGGGTTTTCAGGGATGTACATTCTCCTCTTTCAAGGATCCCCTGATAAGCTTCCGTCACACCGCCTAACCGTGCCAGCTTCTCCTCCCTCTTGTAAGTACTCTGGGATAAAAGATCTGCCTTCTGTACTTTCAGATACAGCGGAAAAAGATCTTCTCCGATAAGATTCACAGCTCTCCGCACATCCTCGGCATCCGGTGTGGGACGAAGATCATGATATCGGATCAGCCGACAGGTATTTCGGATCGTTACATTATCAAATTTCAGACGGCGCAGGATCTTTCCTGCCAGCTTTTCGCCTGCCGGTCCGTGAGTCTTAAAGTGGTCTCTTCCATTCTCGTCTGTCTTTTTTACAACCGGCTTGGCAATGTCGTGAAGAAGCATGGTGATACGAAGAAGCCTGTCATTCTCAATCTCCGTAAGGCTTTTCAGAATGTGTTCGCCTACGTTGCAGCAGTGATGGGGGGTATTCTGCGCTGTTTCCATACAAGCATCAAATTCCGGAAGAAATTCCCGGGTAAGGCCTGTCTCCCAGGCTGTCCGAAGGTAATCCGGATGATCTGATACCAGGAGCTTTACAAGCTCTGTCTGGATACGCTCTGCACTGACATGCTCCAGGTTCCCCGACATCCGTGCCAGTGCCGCTTTCGTATTCTCTTCCACAGTAAAACCAAGCTGTGCGGAAAAACGCACTGCACGGAGCATCCGAAGAGCATCCTCTGTAAAACGTTCCACCGGATCCCCGACACAACGGATGATCTTCCTATTGATATCCTCCATTCCGCCAAACAGATCCACCAGTCCATGCTCCGGATGATAAGCCATGGCGTTAATGGTAAAATCTCTTCGTTTCAGATCTTCCTCAAGACTTCTGGTAAAGGTCACAGCATCCGGGTGGCGGCCGTCATGATATTCTCCGTCTACACGGTAGGTTGTCACCTCAAAGCCCTCTTTGCCCATCATTACAGTTACTGTTCCATGCTGAATCCCCGTATCTACAGTTCTGTGAAAAAGCGCCTTCACCTGCTCCGGAAGTGCGGAGGTAGTGATATCCCAGTCCCCAGGCACCCGGTTCAGGATGGAATCCCGGACACAGCCGCCAACAACATATGCCTCATAGCCGGCTTCATTGAGAGTACGCAGGATCTGTTCTGCCTTTTGTGGTATGTTAATCGTCATAATAACTCCTCTTGATGATCGCTGCTGTCCGGTAAAGCGGACATTCGCAATCCGCTTCGCTACTTGCTCATGAACGCAGTCGCTTCGCGATCTGCGTTCAAAACACGTTTACATTTCGCTGTATTATCTCCATGTCAGCAGCCGAATAATATTCTGATATGTTTTCCTTAACGCTATTATAACATAGATTCATAAAAACAGCGGAGCATATTTTGCCCCGCCGTTGTTTCTACAATATGATCGTCCCACTTTTTTGAAGTGGCCTGCTATATTTTTTAGTATGCGCGTCCCCAGTAAACCATCTTCTTAGCCGGTTTTCCACAGCATACGCAAACGTCGCTTAACTGCTCCTGCTCAAACGGCATACATCTGGATGTTGCCTGGAAATCTTCCTTGATCTTGTCCTCACACGCACGATCTCCGCACCACATAGCTTTGATAAAGCCAGGCTTGCTGTTGATGATCTCGCCAAACTCCTCATAATTCTTTGCTACATAAGTATGCGCCTCTCTGTGTGCACGTGCGCGCTCCAGCATATCATGCTGAATGGTATCCAGAAGCTCTTTTACCTTATCTGCAAGCTCCTCGAAGGATACTGTGTATTTCTCACGGGTATCTCTTCTGCAGAGAACTGCCTGGCCGTTCTCGATATCCTTCGGTCCACACTCCACACGAAGCGGGATACCACGCATCTCCTGCTCAGCAAACTTGAATCCCGGGCTCTTGTCTGTCGCATCAACCTTTGCACGGATACCTGCTGCCTTCAGTGCTGCAAGAAGCTCGTCAGCCTTCTCCATAACGCCCTCTTTACGCTGCTGGATCGGGATGATCACAGTCTGTACCGGAGCGATCCTCGGAGGAAGAACAAGTCCGCTGTTATCACCGTGAACCATGATGATAGCACCGATCATACGAGTTGTCATTCCCCAGGATGTCTGGTGAACATATTTCAGGGTGTTATCTTTATCTGTGTACTGGATTCCAAATGCTTTGGCAAAGCCATCTCCGAAGTTATGGCTTGTACCGGACTGGAGAGCCTTACCGTCGTGCATCAGAGATTCGATGGTGTAAGTAGCCTCAGCACCTGCAAATTTCTCTTTATCTGTCTTCTGGCCTTTGATGACCGGAATCGCAAGAACTTCCTCGCAGAAGTCTGCATAGATGTTCAGCATCTGGATGGTGCGCTGCTCCGCTTCCTCAGCTGTTGCGTGAGCAGTATGTCCCTCCTGCCACAGGAACTCTCTGGAACGAAGGAAGGGACGTGTTGTCTTCTCCCAGCGTACAACGGAACACCACTGATTATATACCTTTGGAAGATCTCTGTGGGACTGGATCTCTTTCTGGTAGAAATCGCAGAACAGAGTCTCGGAAGTCGGACGCACGCAAAGTCGCTCCTGCAGCGGATCAAGGCCGCCATGAGTCACCCATGCAACCTCCGGAGCAAAACCTTCTACATGATCTTTCTCTTTATCAAGAAGAGACTCCGGAATAAAGATCGGCATGTAAACATTCTCTACACCGGTCTCTTTAAATCTGCGGTCAAGCTCATGCTGGATATTCTCCCAGATCGCATAACCTGCAGGTTTGATTGCCATACAGCCCTTAACACTTGTATAGCCACAAAGCTCAGCCTTCTTAACAACGTCTGTATACCACTGAGCAAAATCCTCATCCATAGATGTGATGGCCTGTACTAATTTCTTTTCTTTTGCCATGATAAATCTCCTTTTTCTTGTGATCTGTTACATATTGCCGGCTGTCAGGCAGCCACAGCAATCCGGAATCCTTCCAGCTTGCTCTTCTGTCCCATAAACCGTACACTACATTTACAGTCCCGTTTTACGGACAAAAAAATAAGCCCTCCGGATCCCTCACAAGGGACCGAATGACTTCGGCGGTACCACCCCAGTTAACAGCCAGAAAAGCTGTTCTCTCAACACCCGTTAACGCCGGAAACACACGCCACGCTTCAATCACGCAGAGCTCCGAGGCCGGTTCCACAGTTCACGCACAGGATCCTTCCACCAAAGCAGATCCCTCTCTGAGATAATTCCCTGTGTACTATTCTCATCATCGCCGTATCTTTGATATATTTTAGGTGAAAACCGCCTCAAAGTCAACCCCAAACAAAAAAATATAACAAGTCTTTCTGCTATGAGTTACTGCTCACTCCGTTCTCAGTAACACGCTTCGCGATGCACAGAATTTATGCTAATCGCATAAATTCGCGCGGTATGTCTCGGGTTTTCTGTGACCTTCGCTCACAAAAAACACCTCGCGGAACATTGCCAGTGAACAGTAACTTCTATAATCCTATTCCTTCACAGACACAGCCGGCATCTCCAGATACCTGTTCAGATCTTCTGTGAGAATATGGAGCTTAGTTCTGGTATCCTGCTCCTGGTAAGTCAGCCGGCCTGCGATCCTGGTGATATAATCCTCTTCTTCGATGATCTCACAGGTCTCAGGAAAATTAATATCATAATACTGAGCAAGATAAGATACCCAGTAATCCACCGGCACATGTCTGTCTGAGGATAATACGGATTCTCTTCTGAGACAGGATTCCCACACTGCCGGTGAGATCAGCCCTTCCCCGGCAGTCTCTTCTGATACACCAAGCATGGCTTCTATTGATGCTTCCAGCTTCACCCGGCAATTATCCAGCTTATCGGCATCACGGATCAATTTTGCATGGAAAAGCGTTCTTGCATCGTGGATTCCTTCCAGTTTGAAATCACTGTGCTTCCGAATTGCTGCATTGATCAGTTCATCAAATTTATCATCCTTCACGAAGCGCCGGATCAGCTTCTCCTCCCCGAAAAGAAGTTCTGCACCGAACACTGCATGATCCATGGTTCCCGGCTCAAAGCTGTGAAATCTACGGATCTGCTCAAAACGGCCAATATCATGAAGCAGACCGATCAGCTCCGCAAGTTCCACATCTTCATCGGAACATTCCATTTTTCTGGCGATCTCTCCTGCGTATTTCACCACTCCATAAGTATGTACGATCTTCAGATAGATCTGTTCATCCTCCCGGTCGTACTCATCCAGATATTTTTCGAATTCCTGTTTTGCATGTGCAATGTCGATCATTCTGCCACATCCCTTCTTTTGTTCATTCTGTAGTTCTGTAAACACTCTGTATTTATTATACCGAAGGTCTCTGACGAATTCTACTGTATTTCCCGGAATTTTAAATCTTCTCTCTGCCTCCTGCTCTGGTCAAAAAAGACAGCTGCCCACAGCCTATCTTCCGGATAGGCCTGGCAGCCGCCTTTTCTAAAAAATACCTCTCTTTTTTCTTATCTCACAAAATGGATCTCATAATCTCCGGATCCGGTCTCTGCCTGCATAAATCCGTCTGCGGCTGTGAAGTTAAGTCCATCTGCGGCTTTCACTTCCTTTGCACCGTCCAGGCAGATAGTTGCAGTTGTATTTGCAGGTATGGAAACATGCAGAACCGTCTCTCCCGGTTTTTCTTCCCAGAAGCTTCTTACCGGTCCGTATACAGAACGATACTCAACCTTTACATAGTCCAGGTTTCCACCCATTCTCGGATAGATTACTGCATGTTTGTATCCCGGTTCCTTCTCATCCACCTCAAGACCTGCCATCACACGAACCAGCCACTCTCCGATAGAACCGTAAGCATAGTGGTTGAAGGAGTTCATATCTGCACTCCACATGGTTCCGTCCGGCTTCAGGCCATCCCAGTGCTCCCAGACTGTAGTTGCGCCCATTTTTACCTGATACAGCCATGATGGGAAATCATCTTTCAGAAGCAAGTCGTAAGCTTCTTTTACATGTCCGTTCTGGCTTAATGCGTGGCAGAAATACGGAGTTCCCACAAATCCGGTTACAAGATGATCGTTCTCTTTTTTCAGAAGTCTCAAAAGCCCCTGAACGGTTTTCTCTTTATATTTTTCCGGTACCAGTTCGAAGTACAGTGCCACGATATGTGCGGTCTGCGTCTGTGCTGTCATCTCACCGTTTTCATCAAAGAAGGTTCTCTGGAATTTATCTACAACTTTATTGTAAAGATCTGTGTACTCTTTCACGTCCTCAGTGCATCCCAGGGCTTCTGCTGCTTTTACAAACAGACCTGTGGAATATGCAAAGTATGCCGTACAGGTCAGATCATTCGGTGTTGCACCGAAATAGCTGCCTTCCTCAGCATCCAAAGCTACCCAGTCACCGAACTGCAGCTTGTAGTTCCAGATATAATCCACAGAATATTCTCTCATAAAGTTGATCCAGTTCTTCATGCTGTTGTACTGGATCTTCAGAATCTCTTTGTCACCAAACGTCAGATACATGGTCCAGGGATTGATCACAGCCACATCTGCCCAAGCTGCTGCAGAATGACTTCCCTGCTCAAGGAGCCAGTTATCCCCTTCGTTTCCGGAAATGATATCCGGAACAACATGGGCAACACCGCCTTCCTCTGTCTGGTCTGCCTCCACATCACGGAGCCATTTTCGGTAGAAGGAATAGGTATTTTCAAGGAAACATGCCGTACGGCAGAAGATCTCTGCATCACCGGTCCATCCAAGACGCTCATCTCTCTGCGGGCAGTCTGTGGGAACATCCACAAAATTGCTCTTCAGTCCCCAGAGAATATTATGTGCAAGCTGATTCAGATCCGGATTCGATGTCTCAAGGAATCCTGTACGCTCCATCTTGGTATAGATGGCATTTGCTGTGAAATTGTCAAGGGATGGCTCACCTGGAAAGGAAACGATCTTCGCATAGCGGAATCCCATAAATGTGAATGACGGACGGTATGTGATGGTTCCGTCTTCCCCGAATGTATACTGAAGAGATTCCTTTGCCCCTCTCAGGTTATCCAGATATACATTTCCTTTGGAATCCAGCACCTCAAAGCAGTCCAGACGGATTACATCACCTTTTTTACCTGCTGCGGTAACCTGAATAAGAGCACTCATATTCTGGCCGAAATCAATCACCATATCTCCCTGTGGTGTCTCAAAAATTTTTTTTGGTTTTACTTCATCCATAAGGGAAACCTTTCCGCTTCCCTGTCCGGTAAGAACGGAAAAATCGTAATCCAGTTTACGGACCGGCTTCCACTGTCCGGCTGTACATCCGGCCTCTGCCCATCCTTTGATCTCTTTTGCTCCGTCGTAGATCTCACCATCGTAGATCTCCGCAAACACAACCGGTGCATCTGCACCGCTCCAGCTCTCATCTGTCACAAAAAGATCTTCGGTCCCATCCGCATAACGGATCACCATCTGCGCCAGAAGTGCCGTATTCTCTCCATAGTGATTTCTGTTCTTTTCAAGGCCTTCAAATCCCATTTTACCTTTATACCAGCCTGCTGCCAGCACGGCACCTGCCGCATTTTTGCCTTCTTTCAGGTAATCCGTTACTTCGTAAGTCTGGAAGCAAAGATGTTTACGGTAGGATGTCCATCCTGGTGTCAGTTCATCATTTCCAACTTTTCTGCCATTGAGATAGAAATGATACAGTCCCAGTGCAGTTACAGATACATAGGCCTCTTTTACAGGTTTTTTCACTGTAAATTCATTTCTTACATAGGTACCCTTGGAGTTATCTTTATCTGCCTCTTCCTCTGCGGATACAAACACCGCTTTCCACTGACTGTTATCCAGAATTCCTGTGACAAACGATGTCTCTGCCCATTCTGTTTCTTCTCCGTTGGCAGTTACTTTTACACGAGCAAAATATTTCTTCTGGGATTCAAGTTTCACATCCTCAGGAATGATCTGCGCAGATGCATCACTGTTCACTCTTCCGCTTTTATAGATTTTTTTCTCAAAAGCCTTATCCTCAGCAATTTCCAGTTCCCAGGTATCCTGGCGCACATTTCTCTTATCACTTTCTAATGTCCAGCTGAACTCCGGAATATGTGTGATTCCAATCTGTTCTTTCTCATAATCCATACGGATCTCATTGATTTTCAACATAGGTTCTACCCCCGATCTTCCATGATATTATCAGTTCTTACAGAGATGGTAACAAAAAAAGCGTCATCCTTCAATAACGCTTTTTCATCAAAATATTAACCATTTATAAGGTGTTTCGATATTCTTTCCGATACTGCGCCGGTGTACATCCCTCTGCCTCACGGAATTTCCGGTAAAAGAAATTCATATTGTTGTAACCACACAGTGGAATCAGCTCTGAAAGCGGCAGTTCCGTTGTTTCCAGAAGCATCCTTGCTTTTTTCAGGCGCTGTTCCTGAACATGTTCCACAAAGCTTCTTCCTGTTTTTTCTTTCAGAAGAGCTGTGAGATAATTTCCATGCATTCCAAATGCCCTTCCCATTTCCGGAAGTGTGCATGTTTCGTAATTTTTTTCGATATAGGAAAGAAGCTCCAGGATCTGTACCTCCTTTGCAACAGATGCCTGTTTCTTTGTCTCGTCACGCCAGGTCCTGAGAAGCTCTGTAAACAGAATGATCACATAGCTTTCCATCACCTCTTCCATACCGATATCCCGGGCATAATACTCAGATATGATCTGCTCCATGATCTCACCCACCCGGTTGTTCCCATGAGTTTTAAAATACAGATAATGCTTTTTCTTCCTGCTTCTGGTCACCGATTCCGCAAGGAACTCCGAAACTATTCCCTGGCGCGGCATCCGGCTCAGAAAGGCAGTGTCAAAGAATTCCCGGCTCATAAGGATATTTACCAGAATATCGTTTTCACCGCCCGCCTCGATCGCGTGCACTGCCTGGGTATCAAAAATACAGACATCTCCCTCGCTGGTAACGATCTTCTTCCCTTCTATGGTCTGACTGCAGCTTCCTGACCAGAGATAACAAAGCTCTATATAATCATGCTGGTGGGGCAGGACTTTCACATAGCGGTCCTGCCTGCTTACCACGATTTTTTCTCCCGGTGCCATAAACAGGCTTCCCTCAAAAAGATAAGTTCCCTGGCCGGCCTTTGCAGTTCCTCCAGGGAAATCCCTTCCAAAATTTCTTTTTCTCTTGGTGTTATCTTTCTCAGATAACGGTCAAGCTCTTCTCTGTCCATCGTATTTCTTCAAACTCCTCGTTTACCGGAAAATGACTGTTTCCGCTCTTTTTTCCAATATAACACGTTGTCCCTGTCCGGTAAACTGTTTTTTCCGGTTTCTTCTATTCATACTTTACGATTTCTTTCCGCAGCCGCTTCATGATCCGCTTTTCCAGGCGGGAAATGTAGGATTGCGAAATTCCTAAAAGATCCGCTACCTCCTTCTGTGTTTTCTCTCTTCCTTCCCGGTTTCCGATCCCGAATCGCAGACGGATGATCATCTGTTCCCGCTTTGTCAGTTTGCTGATGGCTTTTCCAAGAAGTGAGATCTCCACCTCATCTTCCAGACGTCTGGAGATCACATCGTCATCCGTTCCCAGGATATCCGAAAGCAGCAGCTCATTTCCATCCCAGTCCACATTCAGCGGCTCATCAATGGAAACCTCCATCTTTGTTTTACTGTTTCTCCTCAGATACATCAGAATCTCATTTTCGATACATCGTGATGCATAGGTAGCAAGCTTGATATTTTTTACCGGATCAAAGGTATTGATAGCCTTTATGAGCCCTATGGTTCCGATGGAGATCAGATCCTCCACACCTACCCCTGTATTGTCAAATTTCTTTGCAATATAAACCACCAGCCGTAGATTGTGCTCGATCAGAACCGACTTTCCTTCTTTTTCCTTTTCTGTTCCCAGCATTTCGATCACTTCAGCCTCCCGTTCTGCTGACAACGGCGCCGGAAGGATATCATTTCCACCAATATAAAAAACCTCTCCCGGACGATTGAACATAAATTTCCGGATCACCTGAAACGGATAGGATCTTGCAGCTGCTCTGTTCATAACAAAAGCCCCCTTCTCAATTTAATAGTCTGGAATTCAAAAGTATCTCGTACTCTTCTCCCAAAGCTGAGGGCTCGGATGTTATGGCAAGCACCGGTTTTCCTACATGTATCACCCTTCCGGGAGTCTGGATCAGAAGTTCATCAAGGATCACTGCCAGCAGCAGTCCCTTTTTTCCATCTGCGGTATGACAGCTCAGAAAATGCGGCTGCAGGCTGACAAATCCTGTATTTTCCAGTTCCTCTGGTTTATCTTTTATATCCATCAGTTTTTTCACCTGCTCTTTCGATATCAGGCTTCCCAAAAGTTCCTGTTTGATGATCGATACCGGCTGTTTTTTCACAGGATCCATAAGGAGATTTCCGGTATCATAAAAGCCGTATGTCTGCTTCAGCTTCCCCTGATATTTCAAAGTGACCGGGAAAATATTTCTTCTTCCAAACCGGAAGGTCTCGGTCACACATCCCAGGGTATAAAGTGTGCCATAAATCCCTGACAGAAAAAGCAGAAATATTTTCACTGTCATGGTTCTTTCCGTTTCCAGTGCCTGATAGATCCCGCCAACCACAAAAGCTGTGAAATACAGAGCCAGAATGGTTTTTGCAAGAAGGCCGCCTTTTTTCAGTCGAAAAGCAAACGACGCCATAAAAAAAGCGCAGCCGCCATGGATCAGTACAGCGGCAGGAAAAATGATCTTAAAAGGTGCACATACAAGCAGGCAGGATACAAAAGATCCAAAGGCAGCGGATATCACACATCTTCTGCGTTTCCCGTCAAGATGCAGAAATTTTCCTACAAGTCTTAAAAGCATGTAATCCATAAGGAAATTCGTCATAAAAACGATATCTATGTATATCCTCTGATACATAAGCTTCCCCCACTGCTGTTTCGTCTGCCATCGATTCTCAACTTTGGTAAGTGCATTTATTATAGGGCAGGCTCTTTGCATATTTTGTCAAATCCGGATGTCGATTCTTCAAACTTATCGGGTCATTTCTGTCTGTCTCGACATTTATAGTTTTTTTCTATGAATCAGCGACAAAAATGTATAAATTTCCGTACAATATTTGTATTTGTTGATTTTCGCACTTTATAGTGCTAAAATATTTTTTATTATATTTCGTAAAGAAATTCTATTTTATGAGATACAGGAGGGAATCGAACAATGATCAATATTACCGGACATACCGGGCTTACCGGCCTTCTGGGAAGCCCCGTCGCACACAGCGTATCACCTTTAATGCACAATGAGGCATTCCGTTATCTTGGACTTGATTATGTGTATCTCTGTTTTGATGTAACAGAGGAGACCCTTCCCCAGGCTGTGGAAGGACTGAAAGCCTGTGGGATCAAGGGCTTTAACCTGACCATGCCAAACAAGAATAAGATCGTGGAGCTTTTGGACGAGCTTTCTCCCACTGCCCAGCTGATCGGAGCGGTAAATACCGTACGCAACGACAATGGAAAATTAAAGGGGTTTAATACTGATGGTTATGGATTTACCCAGTCTGCCAGAGATGCCGGCTGTGATGTAAAAGGACGAACCATCACCGTTATGGGCGTCGGTGGTGCCGGAATGGCGATCTGCGGCCAGTCCGCCCTGGAGGGGGCAAAAAAGATCCATGTTTTTGCACGTCCTACCAGCCGTTACTGGGAGCGCGCCGCTGCCATGGCAGAAAAAATGTCTCATATGACAGAATGTGAGATGATACTTCATGAGATGGATGATCACACTGCGCTGAAGGATGCACTGGAGGAAAGCAATCTCCTCATCAATGCAACTTCTGTGGGAATGGTTCCGGATGTGACAGGCACCGTGATCCCGGATAAGACTCTGTTCCATCCGGAACTTACCGTAGCCGATGTTGTGTATGAACCAAGAGAAACCAGACTCCTTCGGGAAGCCCGGGAAGCCGGATGTCCAACCTTTAACGGAATGTACATGCTGCTCCACCAGGGTGTAAAGGCTTTCCACATCTGGACCGGACTGGACATGCCGGTTGAGCTCGTCCGGGAGAAATATTTTAAATAAATTAATATACGATTCTCATATTGATTCCCTGAGGGAAATCCCCGTATTTTTCTCCAAAAAGATTCAAGCCGCCTTTGTTTCCAGCATCCGGGCGCACTGCAAGTTTCAGCGAAATATACGGTTTTCCCGAAAGGCGGATCATTTCCAGTATATTTTCATTATTTACTTTAATTTCGTTTATATAACATCCATCTTCCCTTAGAGAAACGCTCGTCATAAACCCATACTGTGTCAGCCCCATCGGCCACACATTCGGAGTTAGCCTTCCCCTTCTTGCCCCCATATCTCCCGGGCATGTATAAATTCCCACTGTCTTTTCATTGACAGAAATTGTGATATCGGAGGGCCACTGTGCATTATATCCCGGTGCTTCCGAACATATTTCCATGAAAAAACTCAGTTCCCGGATATTCCACAGCGGATTGATCTTGTTTGGAAACCGATATTCTATATACCCCTGACAGAACCAGATCAACTGTGCTTTATGTCTGTCCGGAGAATAAAAGGATCTGGGATCATCAAAGGTATCGATCACACCATCCATTCCCGCCAGACCGCAGGACGGTTCCACTTGAAAATCCGCATAATTTCCAATGGGCATTTCATACACCAGCGTATTTTCTGTCGCATTGATATCCGTATCATAAGCTTCCAGATGAAACGAAATAAAATCACACATACATATTCTCATGGAACCATGAATTCCCGGCTGACTTTCCGTAGAAACCAGATGCGCTTTTTCTAAGCAGCTAATGTGCATAGCTGTAGAAGACAGGGGAATTCCCAGTCGTCTGGAAATTTCCTGTAATGACAACGGATGTACTTTAATCAGATTAAGGATATCAATCCGAACCGGTGATGATAGTGCCTTACCGATAGCCGTAATCCAAGGTTTATGACTTTCTGTTGACAGATTTAACTCCAGTTCTTTTTCTGTTGTGATTCTCTGATTTATTTTTTCTTCTGACATTTTTTCCCTCCTTAGTAAATATTCTGCCCTTTTTTCAATTTCAGGATTCATGTAATGAATATCTGCTTATCTTTTCTTTTGTTACAATTATTTTGAAACAATATTCATTTTTACAAAAATATATACAAATTGCATTATATATTCTTGTTATAATTAGAGATTTTTGTCATTTTGCATTAAAATCATTGATTTTTCCGGATTTTATAGCTACAATTATAAATATAAAAAAGAGGAAAGCATATTTATTATTTTGTTTTTCATCCTTTTTCAGTAATTATGTAATAAATTCTATCAACCCTATTATATGGCAGCCAACGTAACCTGACAACACCCATTACGGATATTTCAGCATTATTTTACCAGAAGAAAGGATCTGCCTATGAGAAATGAATATCCGCGTCCCGACTTTGTCCGGGATAAATGGATGACTTTAAACGGTTCCTGGGAATTCCTGGACGGAACATCAGATACTCCCGTTCAGATTCAGGTTCCATTTCCACCTCAGAGCAAACTCAGTGGATTTGAAAAAGAACTTATCTCTGACAAAATCGTATACCAGCGTACTTTTCGCATTCCGGCAGACTGGGCCGGCCAGAGGATCATCCTTCATTTCGGTGCAGTCGATTACAAATGCAACGTATTTATCAACAATCACTGTATCGGTTTCCATGAAGGCGGACAGTCTTCCTTCTCTTTCGACATCACAGATTTTCTTTCCGACAAGGATACGGTACTCCAGGTAGCTGTAACAGATTACCTTCATGACGAAACCATTCCAAGGGGAAAACAGTTTTGGAAATCTTCCAGCGAATTTATCTGGTATACACAGTCCAGTGGCATATGGCAGTCGGTATGGCTTGAACCGGTAAATGACTCCCATCTGGAATGGATACATTTCACTCCGGACATTGATAAGGGCATTGTTGAAATTGCATATTCTGTTTCTGACGCCGCTTCTTTCCCCTGCGATTTAGAATGGAATATTACCTTTCGTGAACATCCTGTTTCACATGGTTGCCTTACTGTTTCAGAAAAGCGTGGAAAGATCATCGTTGATATTTTCAAAAGCAAAGCTTTACGTGGTTCTTTCCATTTTACCGGATGGTACTGGTCCCCGGAACATCCGAACCTGTTTACCGCAGACATTTTTCTAAAATCCGGAAACACACTTCTGGATCACATTGTTTCTTATTTCGGAATGCGTAAGATCCAGGTCCGGAACAGTAAAGTATATCTCAACAATCAGCCTTATTATCAGAAATTACTGCTGGATCAGGGCTACTGGAAAAACGGTCTGATCACCGCACCTTCCCAGGAAAACTATATCCAGGATATTAAAAAAGCCAAAGAAATGGGCTTTAACGGCTGCCGTAAACATGAAAAAACAGAAGATCCCGTTTTTCTTTACTGGGCTGACAAACTTGGTTTTCTTGTATGGGAAAGCACCGCCAGCTTCTGGAGTTTTTCGACACAGTCCGCCGCCATTTTTTCACAGGAATGGGCTCGCACCATTCACAGGGATTACAATCATCCCTGTATTATCTTATGGAATATGCTGAACGAAAGCTGGGGAGTTCCCGCTCTTTACAGCAACCCTCAGCAACAACATTTTACCCGTTCCCTGTATCACCTGGCCCACAGCCTTGATCCGACCCGGCTTGTAATCGCCAATGACGGATGGGAAATGACCGAAAATGATATCTGTGCTTTTCACTCCTACAAACACGGTTCCTCCAATGATTCTGATTCCCTGCTTGCTTTTTCTACAGGCCTGAAATCTCTTTCCGGTCTGGAAAAGCTGGTGGAAAAACCACTTTTTGCAGAAGGATTTGTGTATGAAAATCAACCGGTCATGCTCACGGAAGCAGGCGGGATTTCTCTTGGTACCAGATGTAACCCTGACAGCTGGGGATATTCTGACACAGACAGCGAAGAAGATTTTCTCACTGCCTACAGACACGTAATTCAGTCCATTTATTCTTCTGATCTGCTGTGCGGTTTCTGTTACACACAGCTGGCAGATATCCAGCAGGAACAAAACGGGCTTCTAAATGAAGATCATCAGTTTAAAATTGACCCTCAGAAAATACGGGAAATCAACGATTCCAGAGAAACTACCACTTCATTTTCCACGATTGAGGACTGTTAAAGGAGGTCTCTATGAATAAAACAGTGTTTATCCTTCTGGATGCCTGCCAGTACGAAGCCGGCACACGAAATCTCGGATATCTGGAACACCTGATTGATTATCAGAAAGGTGCCAAATACAAAGTAAAAGGAGAGCTTCCTTCTCTTTCCCGGCCAATATATGCAACATTGCTTACCGGAACTCCTGTATATTCTCATGGCATAACTACCAACGATGTTCTAAAAACCCTGAACTGCGACAATGTGTTTTCTCTCTGCAAAAAGCATGGAGGAAAAACCGCCGCCGCCGCATACCACTGGTTCGGAGAGCTCTATAACCATATTCCATTCTGCATAGAGCATGACAGAATACAGCTTCAGTCTTCTGAGACCATCGATTCCGGAATTTACTACTGGGATGACAGCTATCCGGATTCCCACCTTTTTGCAGACGGAGAATTTCTTCGTCAGAACCAGAATCCTGATTTTCTGCTGATCCATTCCATGGCCATTGATGATCAGGGGCACAAACATGGAGCAGGCTCCAGAGAATACGAAGAAGCCGTCGCTATTGCCGGACATATGATTGCCAATCTGCTTCCTCTTTGGCTGGATTCAGGATATAACATTGTCATTACTGCCGATCACGGAATCAATGAATTTGGAATCCACGGTGGAACAGATTCACCTCAACGGGATGTACCTCTTTACATTTTCAGTGATCAGGTAGTTTCCGGACGTTTTGAAAGTAATTATATTTCCCAGCTTTCCATTGCACCTCTTCTATGCCGGCTTCTGAACATCCCGTCCTCTCCGGACATGATGACTGAAATTCCGATCAGAATGGCCGAGACCATTTAAATAACCACATACCATAACAAAGGAGGTTTACCCATGAAAAAACGAACTTTATCTTTACTGAGTACCGCATTAACCGCAGCTATTTCCGCGTCCATGCTGATCTGTGCCGTTCCCGTCAGCGCCGCTGACAACGCAAAAGTTGTTTTAAACGGCGAGGAAATGAGTCTTGACGATCTGATCAAAAATGCGCAGAAAGAAGGAAATCTTCAGTCTGTCGGAATGCCTGATGACTGGGCAAACTGGAAAGGTTCCTGGGAAGCGATCACCGATACTTATGGCATCTCTCACGGAGATGTGGATATGACTTCTGCAGAAGAGCTTTCACAGTTTGCAGCTGAAAAGGACGACCCTACCAAAGATATCGGTGACATCGGTCTTTCCATGACCCCGGAAGCCATCAAACAGGATGTCATCGGTACTTACAAAGCTTCCACATGGGATTCCTTCCCTGACTGGGCAAAAGACCCGGACGGACGCTGGATCATGACTTACACAGGATCCCTTGCATTTATCGCAAACACAGAATTCACCGATGGCAAATGCCCGACATCCTGGGAAGAAGTAAAGAGCGGAGATTATCTCGTATCTGTCGGAAATGTTCTTGGTGGCGCGGCATCACAGGTTGCAGTTTTATCCTGCGCCATCGCAAATGGCGGATCCATGGACAATGTACAGCCCGGCATTGATTATTTCAAAGAGCTTGCAAAAGCCGGACGTCTCGACACCGGTGATACAACTTCTGCCCGTCTGGCAAGTGGTGAAATGGTATGCTGCGTAGGAAACTATGATTACTCGGTTCTTGCATGGAGAGATAATATCATTGCGGAAAATCCATCCATGGAGCTTGATATTACGATTCCATCCGATGGCTCTGTAACAAACGGTTACGCCCAGATCATCAACAAATATGCTCCTCATCCAAACGCAGCCGGTCTTGCCATCGAATATCTCTGTAGTGATGAAGGTGCCATCAACCGTGCAGAAGGCTATGCCCGCCCAACTAAACAGGATGTAACTCTTCCTAATGATGTTAAATCCAAACTTCTTGATGATGATCTTTATAAAAACTGCACAAACATTTCTGATGTGGATGCATTAAACAATGCCTGTGCAAAAATCGCTGAATTGTGGGAAAGAGAAGTTCTTCCTCTGGTTCAGTAATATGGAGGACTGCCAAATGAAAAAAGTTCGTAACCTTCAAAAGCTGATACCGCTTCTTCCGCTGCTTTTGCTGGCCATACTGTTTATCTTTCTGCCAATTATAAGCATGATCCAGAAAAGTTTTTTATCACCGGAAACGGGCGCTTTTACATTAAATAATTACAAAAACATCTTTACGGATTCCATTTATCAGGTAGCAACCAGCAACAGTCTGTATTTGTCCTTTACTTCTACGATTATCGGTCTGGTTCTCTCTTTTCTCATTGCCTGGGCAGTTAATGAACTAGGCAAAAATGGCCAGAGCCGGATGTTATCCATGCTGAATATGGTATCAAATTTTGCCGGATTACCACTTTATTTTTCATTTGTCGTTATTCTCGGAAATACCGGAATTTTTGTACTTGCACTGCGTGCGATCGGTATACAGCTGTCCACGGTTTTCCGTCTGTATTCTATTCAGGGGCTTTTGCTGATGTTTATTTACTTTCAGCTGCCCCTGGGCAGTCTGATGCTGGTTCCCGCTTTTCAAGCAGTGGATTCTTCCTGGAAAGAAGCCGCCGAAATCTTGGAAGCCTCTCCTTTTCATTTTTGGACAAGGATTGGTATTCCTGTAATGCTTCCAAGTCTTCTCGATACGTTTGCCCTGCTTTTTGCAAATGCGATCACAGCTTACGCCACTGTTCTTCTTCTGGTAACTACCAGCATCCCGCTTCTTCCGGTAAAGATCACAACCATGTTTACCGGCGAAATGACACCGCAGAAAGAAATGGGATCTGCACTTGCCATATGGATGATCCTGATCATGCTAGCTGTTATCTGTATCTGTAATCTTCTGAAAAAACTCGCTTGTAAAGGAGGGGAACAGGTATGAAACGTAAGAAAAAAATGCCCTATGTTATCATTACCCTTGCCAGCATTTTCCTTCTGATTCCGTTTGCAGCAACGCTTATCTATTCCTTTACCATAGGATGGACAAAGCTGTTTCCCGCAGGCTGGACATTCAAATACTGGATACAGGCATTTACAGAACCCACTCTGTGGCCGGCTATCCTGCGCGGAATTCTGATCAGTATTCCACCAATCCTGATCTGCAACATTGTTGTGATTCTGGCACTGTATACCTCCGTTGTTTATTATCCAAAACTTGAGAAGTACATCCAGACGATCTGCATGATTCCCAACTCCCTGAAAGGTGTAACCATCGCGATTCCGGTTCTGGCGCTTTACGCCGGTGGCGTTACCTTCTTTTCCAATCGTATGGTCATGCTTGTATGTATCTACAGCATTTCTATTCTGCCTTTTGTTTATCAGGGAATCCGTAACAACCTTCACGGAATCAATGTTACCCGCCTTCTGGAAGCAGCCGAGATTCTCGGTGCCGGAAAGCTGTATGCTTTTATCCGTATTATTCTTCCAAATATGCTGGCCGGTATTCTGGTTTCCTCACTTCTGGCACTTTCTACTGTTTTCGGTGATTTCGCCGTCATTAAGATCATCGCAGGAAACAAATACGAAACCGTTCAGATGTTACTGTACAACAGCCGACTGATCGTGCTTCAGTATCAATGCGTAATCGTAATCATCATGTTTACAGTTACTCTGATCATTTCACAGCTGGTTTTTAAATTTCAAAACAGAAAGAGATAAGGGTGGTATAAAATGGCATATATTGAATTCAGAAATATTCATAAAAGTTTTGGAAATAACGAAGTCCTCAAGGGCATTGATTTTTCTATTGATGAGGGAGAATTTGTTACCCTTCTCGGACCCTCCGGCTGTGGAAAAAGCACCCTTCTTCGCTGCTTTTCCGGACTGGAAACAGTTACAGACGGAGAAATTTATCTTGACGGAACCAACATTACGGATTTCACCCCAAAGCAGAGAAAAATCGGTATGGTCTTTCAGCAGTACAGCCTTTTTCCAAATATGACCGTACGCCAGAATGTTGCCTTTGGTCTTCAAATGCAAAAAAAAGATAAACGTTTCATCGCCGAGAAAGTAAAAGATGTTCTTTGTACTGTAGGTCTATCCGATAAACTGGATCAGTATCCACGTCAGCTCTCCGGAGGGCAGCAGCAACGTGTTGCACTGGCACGTGCCATCATAATGGAACCAAAAGTTCTTCTACTTGATGAACCGTTAAGTGCCATTGACGCGCTTCTTCGAAGAAATCTGCAGGTAGAAATCCGAAAAATCCAGCAAAATCTGAAAATGACTACTATTTTTGTTACACATGATCAGGAAGAAGCCATGGTTATGTCTGATACTATCCATCTTTTTAACGTTGGAAAAATTGAACAATCCGGTTCTCCTGCAGATATTTATACACATCCTCAGACAAAATTTGCCGCAAACTTTATTGGGCATTACAACATTTTAAGCCGCACTGATCTTCAGAAACTATGCGGATGTTCCTCAGATTGTGATTTTGTTGCCATCCGCCCGGAAGCTATTCTGATTACTTCCGAAATTCTGGATGATGCAGTTCGATTCCAAGGAAAAATCACCGGCGTAATGCTTCGCGGAACCACTATTTCCTATACAATTGACTGCAACGGCATTGAGCTTCGCGCAGATGCCCTGTTCGAAACCAACAGACAGCGAAAGACCGGCGAACTCCTTCATCTCCAGATTTTAAAAGAAGATATTCTTCACCTTCATTAAATACTCCTTTATTTTTCCGGAGGTATCTCATGAACAAACTTGGCAAAATAAAAAATTCCAGCACAGCATTTTTTCTTTTCCTGCTGTGCTGGATTGCCTATTTTACAGCATATATCGGAAGACTGAATTATTCCTCTGCAATGTCCGATATGATTCAAACCGGAATTCTTACCCAAAGTCATGCCGGTTTTATCAGTATGCTTTATTTTTTCTCCTACGGCTTTGGTCAGCTCCTCAACGGCATTCTCGGAGATTGGCTGCCGCCTCAGAAAATGATCTTTACCGGTCTTTTTCTAGCTGCGGTTATGAATTTTCTCATGCCTCTGATTTCTCTTTATCCTTTCATGGCCGCAGTCTGGGGAATCAACGGTTACGCTCAGGCTATGATCTGGCCTCCCATCATCCGTATCTTCTCGGAAATGCTGGATAGTCGCAGAAAGCTTAAATACTCTATTGATATTGTTTCTTCACAAGCATCCGGAACTCTGGCTTCCTATCTCCTTTCTGCTATCATCCTTCATCTGTCCGGATGGAAATCTGTATTTACCGTTGCTTCCATACTTCTTTTTATCGTTGCGCTGGTCTGGAAAGTGGGTTTTTCCGCTGTATGCAGACAAACAGACATCGTCGGCAAAAATATTTCCGACTTTTCTGTATCAGAAAAGTCACCATTCTTGGGATTGATCCGAACCAGTGGAATCTTCCTGCTTTTATTCCCTATCATGATCCATGGAATGTTAAAAGACGGAGTTACCACCTGGGTTCCCACATACATTTCCGAGAATTTTCTTACTTCCCCTTCTTTTTCTGTACTAATTACCACATTACTTCCTATTTTCAATCTTGCCGGCGCTTATCTTGCAAGATATGTATATATTAAATGTCAGAAAAACGAAACGCTTGCTGCTGCTGTTTTTTTCGGAATTTCTACTCTTTCCCTCACTTTACTGTGGATGCTTGGACATATTTCCATTTTTCTCACCACTGTTCTTTTTGCCCTTACTACCACTTCCATGATGGCAGTTAACACCCTATATGTCAGCATCTATCCGTTGCGATATGAAAAGCAGGGTCGTGTGGCTACCATTTCCGGTTTTCTGAATGCAGTTGCGTATATGGGAACTGCCATTTCTACTCTGGGAATCGGAATCTTGGCAGAGCACACCAATTGGAGCATTACCGTAGGTCTCTGGGTTCTTTTTACAGCAGGCGCATTCTTCAACTGTGTTTTATGTCGCAACATTACAAAATAATTTGCTGCGTCAAAAATCCCGCCGACAGTTTTAACAATCTGCCGACGGGATCTTTTTCGTTTATGATTTATTTCTTTTCTTCCTGAACCTCGATCTTACGGATAGTCTTATTCTTGATCTCCTCTTTGATAAAGGTAATGAACTCTCCGAGATCTTTCATGCCTTCATCTCCAAGATAACGGCTTCTTACGGAAACCTTGCCTTCCTCTTCCTCTTTTGCACCGACAATGAGCATGTACGGTACTCTTTCAAGACGTGCCTCACGGATCTTGTAACCCATTTTCTCGGAACGTCCGTCAACGGAGCAGCGGATTCCGGCTTCTTTCATCTCGGCCTCAACCTTCTGCGCATAATCATTGAATTTCTCGGAGATTGGGATCACACGAACCTGCTCCGGACACAGCCATGTCGGGAACATTCCTGCGTATTTCTCAATGAGCCATGCCAGTGTTCTCTCATAGCATCCCATGGATGTACGGTGGATGATGTACGGACGCTGTTTGTCGCCATTCTCATCGATATAGTACATATCAAACTGCTCTGCAAGAAGTGCATCCCACTGGATTGTGATCATGGTGTCTTCTTTTCCGTATACGTTCTTTGCGTTGATATCAACCTTCGGTCCGTAGAAAGCAGCTTCTCCTACATCTTCTGTAAACGGAATATTCAGCTCGTTCAGCATCTGGCGGATATGACCTTCTGTCTCCTCCCATACTTCCGGCTCACCGATGTATTTCTCTTTATTTTTCGGATCCCATTTGGAAAGATGATAGGTTACATCCTCCTCAACACCAAGTACCTGGAGACAGTACTGGGCAAGTGCGATACAATCCTTGAACTCTTTTACCATCTGATCCGGTCTTACGATCAGATGTCCCTCAGAGATCGTAAACTGACGAACTCGTGTCAGGCCGTGCATCTCACCGGAATCCTCGTTACGGAACAATGTGGAGGTCTCTCCAAGACGGATTGGCAGATCACGATAGCTGTGCTGCTCTGCTTTGTATACATAGTACTGGAACGGGCATGTCATCGGACGAAGTGCGTAAACCTCTTTATCCTTCTCCTCATCACCAAGTACGAACATACCGTCCTTGTAATGATCCCAGTGTCCGGAGATCTTGTAAAGATCACTCTTTGCCATAAGAGGAGTTTTTGTTCTTACATATCCACGCTTTGTCTCCTCATCCTCGATCCAGCGCTGAAGCTCCTGCATCATGATCACACCGTTTGGCATGATAAGCGGAAGTCCCTGTCCGATCACATCTACAGTTGTGAAGATCTTCATCTCACGACCAAGCTTGTTATGGTCACGTCTCTTTGCCTCTTCCATCTGCTCCAGATGCTCTTTCAGCTCATCCTTTGTAGCATAGGCAGTTCCGTAGATACGTGTGAGCATTGCATTCTTCTCGCTGCCTCTCCAGTATGCGCTGGAAGAAGAAAGAAGCTTAAATGCTTTCACACCTTTTACGCTCATCAGATGAGGTCCTGCGCAAAGATCTGTCCAGTCTCCCTGGGAATAGAAGGAAATCTCTTCGCCCTCCGGAAGATCCTCGATAAGCTCAACCTTATATGGCTCGTTTTTCTCCTTAAAGTATGCAATAGCATCTTCACGGGATTTTGTGAAACGCTCGATCTTAGCGCCTTTTTTGATGATCTTTTTCATTTCTTTTTCGATGGCGTCAAGATCCTCCCGGGAAAATGGCTCGTGGTCGAAATCATAGTAGAAGCCTGTATCAATGGATGGTCCGATGGCAACCTTTGCCTCCGGGTATAAGTTCTGTACAGCCTGTGCCATTACGTGAGATGCTGTATGGCGGAGAACTGCAAGGCCCTTCTCGTCTTTCGCTGTGAGGATGTTCAGTTCACAGTCACTGTCAAGAACGGTACGAAGATCTACAACCTCTCCGTTTACCTCTCCTGCACATGCTGCACGTGCGAGACCTTCGCTGATGTCATAGGCGATATCGATCACAGATTTTGCTTCTGCGTATTCTTTTTTTGAGCCGTCTTTTAATGTAATGATCATTGTTTTTTTCTCCTTTCATTTTAAATGAAGTTTCTATGATACACAGCATGTGTCTGCTTTTGCAAGAGATTCTGCAATAAAAAAATCCCTCACAGTACATCACATACTGTAAGGGACGAGTTCATTCATTCTCGCGGTTCCACCCTGCTTGCTCTGCTGCCCGGTCATGCCAGGATACAAAGCCTCTCAATTATGATGATAACGGAATCACCGGACCGGATTGGGGCCACTCAGAGGTAGTCTTCGGCTGTTTCCCGATAAGATGTTTCCAGCACTTCACATCTCTCTCTGTAACGTTTCACAGCTTACTCGTCTCGTCAGCGTGTTTTTTATTTCTTTTTCTGTGGTTCATTATAAGCGCAGTATTTTTATTTGTCAACGCATGTTGACAAAATTTTTGAGATTTCTCTTCTCGCACAGATCTACAGATTTCCCATGAGTTTATCTTTGATAATGGCCAGAATCTCACGGGGAATGTAGATAAAAAGACGCCAGCTTCGATACCGGGAAGGTACCATTATCACTTCCCGAAAGCCACATTTTCTCGCAATGGCCGCGCCCCTCCATACATGAAAATTGTTCGTCACCACGCCTACGGAACAGTCTGTGTTTCCAATCTTTCTGCAGCTGAATTCCAAATTCTCTTTCGTACTGGTGGATTCCTCTTCCCGTATCAGTCTGTCCCCGTCTATTCCGTGACCGGTAAGATAGCGATACATAGCCTCTGCCTCGGAAATATTTTCTCCATCACCTTTTCCTCCGGAGAGCACTGCTTTCGTCCCCGGATTTTCTTCAAGATAAAGAAGAGCCCTTCTGGCTCGTTCCAGAAGGGCAAGTGTCATCCGTGTTCCGTCCACATGGGCACCTAACACGATAATGTAATCCAGATTCTTCTTTACGCTCATTATCTTCCGCAGCAGTGTTTGTATTTCTTGCCGCTTCCGCATGGGCACGGATCGTTTCTTCCGACCTTGTGCGGTTTCACAACTGTGCCGGATTTCTTCTGCTCCATGTAGAGAGTTTTCTTTTTCTCTTCTGTGAAGATCTTGTCCCACTGAGGAAGGTTGTAAAGCCAGTCAGCCTTGGCATCTACCATGTTCTTATAGAGTGCCTCTTTATCAAATGCAAGGTTTACCTTGGTATTCTCATCCATGGTCTCGATCGGGTTCGGAACCTTCAGACTGTCATTGATTCCGTCAAGGAAACCAACCATAGTCATAACATCCTGACCGTATTTCTCAGCAAGCTCTTTTACAGTTCCGGAAACAACCTCATCCGGGTTCTCAAGAAGCTGCTCATAAATATTCTTTTCAATGTTAAAATAATTTGCCCAGAAGCGCTGAAGCTTATTCTTATCTGCATTCTGATTATAAGCAATGGAACGCCACTGCTCAAGAATTGTCATATCGCTCATTGTCTGATCCTCTTTTCCAAAATTTTAGATAAATAAGACGGAGATTTATATTCCGCTTCGCAATTTCTACTTATTATATCATCTTTTGGCGAAGAAATCAAATATATCTGTTTCATATCCGAGTTATTTTATCACACTGAGTTACTGTTCACTCCGTTCTCAATAACACGCTTCGCGATGCACAGAATTTATGCTGATCGCATAAATTCGCGCCCCCCCCGCAGGGGACTTACCTGCTTCAGTTAAAATATTTTCTGAGAAGATAAGTCGGAGTGCAGCTCCATGCGTGGCAGTAGCTGTTGACAATGCTGCTTCCATATGGAGATTCTGCAGGATTTTCAGGATTATAAAGCTCCCAGAATGTATCCGCACCGTGGCTTATCATTCCGCCCCAGTAATATTTCATATATTTCATTGCCTGGTCTTTTTTACCACACATCAGAAGTGCTTCCACAAAATGATGGTTCATATACGGAGAAACCATTCCTTTTTCCGGTTTCAGTTCCACCAGACGATCCAGTATTTCCGCTCCTTCTTCGCCGCTGACTGCTTCCGCCAGGACCATCCATACCTGACTTGCATAGTTGATCTGTTTTTCGTCGCCACTGACGAACAGCCCGCTCTCTTCATCAAAAAGATATTTTTTTGCAGATGCTGTTTTTGCCTCAGCCTCTTTTTTCAGTTCTTCTGCTTTTTCCATATCTCCGAGGAGTTCTGCGATCTTCTGTACTTTCTTCGCACAGTAGATATAAACACCCTGCATTGCGCTCTGCTTGTTCAGACCCTCTGTCCAGTCGATAAAGCCCCAGAAACCATCTCCGTTTTTCATAAGTCCGTTTTCATCGAACTGCTCTTTTGCGATCTCCATCTGACGGTATGCACAGGCACTTAAATCCTTTAAGGCCTCCTTGTCACCGGATGCTTCGTAGTAGTCACAGAGGGTTGCTCCGAAGAACATGGAGTAATCCAGAAGGAAGGTATCATCCACAATAAATTTCGGTTCTGTGAAAAGGCAGGCACTTACCTGTCCATTGTCCTTTGTCTGGCCTGCAAACAGATACAGGCATCTTTTTACCAGCTCCATGTTGTGGAATGTCTCATAATTTGCAAGCGCCTGAAGTCTTAAATCTCCAAGCCACAGACGGCGGTCTCTCTTGGGGCCGTCCTCAAATACGGTCTGCATGCAGTTTTGCAGGGTACGAAGACTGACACGATCCAGTCTGCGGATCACTTCATCCTCACTTTTCACCGGCTTCACATCTTCCATTCTGACAGAAGAAACACTGGTACAGAATACATCTTCCACTACCATCTGCCATTTCATGGAAGTGTCTATAGCTTCGATTTCCATATAACGGAAGGCATATCTTCTCGGAAGCTTCAGCTCTGCCGGAAGAACATCGATATGGATAAATTCTTCCTGTATCCAGCTTCTGCTGATCCATCCGTCATAGTCTGCAGAATCCTCGGTCATCTCCTTGGCGATCTCTCCGAACTTCAATCTAAAAAATGCCGGTGCGTCCTGAGGACTTCCTACAGAGTTCAGCTTCAGGGTCACGTATCCTACCTGATGATCTCCAAAATCCAGACAGATCTTGTCTCCCTTTGCAAGATGATAGCCTGAAAGATTTTTGATCTCATCCTTTTTGTGAACCTCCGGATAGACCTCCTCTGTTTTTACGATGTCTACAATAGAAACCGGACGAACTACCGTTTTCAGTAACTCCGGTGTACATGCTTCTGCTTTTTTTACAAAATCCTCATTGGTCACACGGACCATATTAAGATCAATACTTACCTCTGCCATTATATGGATATTCTCCTTTCATCCAGTTCTTCGATGATTCTTTCTGCATCACTATACACTTTTTCACTTTTTCTTCCAATTGTGATTTTTTTTATAAAACACTGATGTTTTTTTGGGTGATTATGATATACTTTACTCACCTGTTATGAAAAAGTTACATGGAAAGAGGACAGTCATGAAGTTTACCAGAGAAGAATTTCAGAAATATATTTATTCCTACAACGACGATGAAACTTTTTATAAGACACTTTATCTGCAGGAGAAGGAACATCCGGAGACTTTTCATGAATATTGCCTGACACTGGACCGTAAAAAGATTTATGAACACCGGCTTTATGTACCGGAGCTTCAGACCGAAGCCTGGTATCCCTATATGAAAGAAACCGATCTTTTTCATGATATAAATGGCAATATCGTGCTTTCCAAGCATTACCGCTATACCCCTGTTTTTCCCCATGAACATGAATTTTTTGAGATCCTCTGTCTGTATGACGGAACTGCCCACACTACGATACAGGGGATTGAACACACTTTGCATACCGGAGATATCTGTATCATCCCACCGCATACCACTCACAGTGTGGGGATCTTTGATGACAGTGTTGCTTTTAATATTCTGGTACGTAGCTCCACCTTTCAGTCCACATTCTTCCAGTCACTGACGGCAGACAGTGCCCTGACGCAGTTTTTTGCCCATGTGCTGTACCGCAAGACCGTGGGAAATTATCTGATCTTTCACAGTGGAAATGATGCACAGATCCATGACATGCTGGAAAATCTCTATATCGAATATCTCGGCCACGCCAAATACAGCTGCACCTTTCTCAACTCCATGCTGGTCATGTTCTGGGCCATGCTGCTGCGTTTTCACGAAAATGATATTGAATCCATCCTTACAAAGAACAGCACCGGGAAATCTGTGACGGAAATCCTAAACTACCTGAACTGCAACTATCAAAGCGTCACTTTACGTGACGCTGCGAGGCATTTTGGCTACAGTATTTCTCACTTCAGTACTCTGATCAGAGAGAGTACCGGGCGCACGTTTTTGCAGATCATCCGGGATATCAAGCTGGACCAGGCATGCCGCGCCCTGCGTGAAACATCTCTCAGCAATCTTGCGATCTGCGAACTTGTAGGATATGAAAGTCCGGAACATTTTATGCGTACTTTTAAAAAAGCATATGGAATGACTCCTGGTGAATATCGGAAGAAGAACAGGGAATAAATCTTATATATTTTCTGTATAACAGATGCCGTTCCGGGATATACTTATCATATCCTCCCCTTTAGAATGCAGAGGGCTTCGCGATGGTGCAGGTCCTCTGCGTTTCTCTTTTCACACTGAAGGTCATTTCACACCAAGCTTCTCAAGCTCCTTCGCCGCCTGCTTCAGATTCTCAAACCGGATGGTATGGATACCGGCTCTTCCGGCTCCCTCGCAATTCACGGCACGATCATCCAGAAATACCGATTTCTCCGGTTTCAGGCTGTAACGCTTCAGAAGTGTTTTGTAAATATCCACTTCCGGCTTAATCTGCTGCACATCACAGGAAAATACCGCTCCGTCCATATATTTCAGAAAAGACATATCCTGCTTTGTACGATCCAGCATATAAGTTCCGTAGTTGGAAAGGACATAGAGATGATATCCCTGATTTTTGAGATATTTCACCCAGGTTTCCGCATAATCATACAGATGCATACATTCCGGATCACGTCGTACCACCTCACGGATATCTTCTTCATATTCCGGTGCACTTTCCACAAATTTATCTACATACCAGGATTCCTCATGCTGTCCACGATCCTGTTCCTCCCAGATCGGGTTTCGAAATACTGCATCTGCGATTTTCTGATACTTTTCTTCCGGGAAGTCATAGCTTCGAAGATACTCTTCCCAGTCATAGCCCATCAGCACATTTCCCACATCAAAAATAATATTCTCGATCATACGGTTTTTATCCTCCCTCGGCTTTTTATTTCCCCAGATCCGGTACGACATCCAGAAAACATATGCCACGATCGGTACCAAAACTGCTGCTGCAAAAGATCCCCTGAACAAAGTCTGGGCGTCTTCACTGCTTCCCCAGGCAAATACCATGGGAAGGCAAAATACAAGAAGTAGTATAATAACACCTGCAAGAGCCGCGATTCTTTTAAAATTTTTCATTGAACTTCCTTTCACATGATACATCAGCTATTCTATCTGTTATTTTAACTGAATATCCCTTTGAACCAAAAGGGCGCCGGAGAAATTCTTCCCCGGCGCTTCCTGTTGGCATAATCCTGATACTGTAAAAATAATTATCTGTAAATGATGTCGCTTCTTCCTGGTCCGTTAGAGATCATTGTGATCGGGAATCCAATATGTTTTTCTACGAACTCTACATATTTTCTGCAGTTTTCCGGAAGATCCTCATATTTTTTGATTCCACGGATATCGCATTTCCATCCCGGAAGCTTCTCAATAACCGGTTTTGCTTTCTCAAGCTGCACAGTTGTCGGGAATTCTGTTGTTACCTCTCCGTCGATCTCATAGCCTGTGCAAACCGGGATCTCATCCAGATATCCCAGAACATCCAGTACTGTAAAAGCAACGTCTGTAGTTCCCTGGAGACGGCATCCGTATTTGGATGCAACACAGTCAAACCATCCCATACGTCTCGGACGGCCTGTAGTAGCACCGAACTCACCACCGTCACCGCCACGTTTTCTCAGCTCATCTGCTTCCTCGCCGAAGATCTCAGAAACGAATGCACCTGCTCCAACTGCACTGGAGTAAGCTTTGCATACGGTTACGACCTTCTTGATCTCATATGGAGGCAGGCCTGCACCGATGGCACCATAAGCAGCCAGTGTGGAAGAAGATGTAACCATCGGATAGATTCCGTGATCCGGGTCTTTCAGAGTTCCAAGCTGTCCCTCAAGAAGAACCTGTTTTCCCTCTTTCAGTGCATTCCAGAGATAGAGAGATACGTCGCATACGTATGGCTCAACCATCTTCTTGTATTCCATCAGCTCATTCATAATGTCTTCCGGTTTCAGAAGAGGCTTATGATAGAGATGCTCAAGTGTTACGTTCTTGGTCTCGCAGATACGTACAACCTTCTCTTTCAGTGCTTCCTCATCAAAGAGCTCACTTACCTGGAAGCCGATCTTTGCATATTTGTCAGAATAGAACGGAGCGATTCCGGATTTTGTGGAACCGAAAGCCTTGCCGCCAAGACGCTCCTCCTCGTACTGATCAAACAGAATGTGGTAAGACATTACCATCTGTGCTCTGTTGGAGATCAGGATCTTCGGTGCAGGTACTCCACGGCTTACCACTTCATTGTACTCCTTAAAGAATACAGGAATATTCAGTGCAACACCGTTTCCGATGACACTGGTCGTATGTCCGTAAAACACACCTGACGGAAGCGTATGAAGTGCGAATTTACCGTAATCATTTACGATGGTGTGGCCCGCATTGGCTCCACCCTGAAATCTCACGATGATATCAGCTTTCTCAGCAAGCATATCTGTGATCTTGCCTTTACCTTCATCTCCCCAGTTTGCTCCTACTACTGCAGTTACCATAACACAGTTCCTCCTTGTGTCTTTCTCTATTATTCGGAATGCCACGTTATCTGTATATCATCCACAGAAGACTGACATTCCTGTCTGTGTTCTTTTTATGCTTACAGCATTATACATTGATCTCAACTTTAACGCCAAGCAGATCTTTATGCGCATCCAGCACCGGCTGTACCACATTTGCAATGAAAGCTTCTGTCTGCTCTTTGGCACGTCCTGTATATCTGGACGGTTCCATGGCCTTCTGAAGATCCTCAAGAGTCAGATTAAACGCCGGATCTGCCGCGATCAGCTCAAGAAGATTGTTATCCTTACCCTCTACCTTCACGTTCTTTCCTGCTTCCATGGAAAGCTCACGGATACGCTCATGAAGCTCCTGACGGTCTCCACCTGCCTTAACCGCATCCATCATGATATTCTCAGTTGCCATAAACGGAAGTTCAGACATCAGTCTCTTCTCGATAACCTTCGGATAAACAACCAGTCCGTCTACAACATTGAGGCAGAGATCCAGGATTCCGTCGATCGCAAGGAATCCTTCCGGAACGCTGAGACGCTTATTTGCAGAGTCGTCCAGAGTTCTCTCAAACCACTGTGTTGCAGATGTGATCGCCGGGTTCAGTGCATCGATCATCACATATCTGGACAGGGAAGCGATTCTCTCACTTCTCATCGGATTTCTCTTATATGCCATAGCAGAAGATCCGATCTGGGATTTCTCAAATGGCTCCTCCACTTCCTTCAGATGCTGAAGAAGACGAATATCGTTAGACATCTTATGTGCACTTGCAGCGATTCCCGCAAGGATATTCAGCACACGGGTATCAACCTTTCTGGAATAGGTCTGTCCGGAAACCGGATAGCAGGATCTGAATCCCATCTTCTCTGCGATCATCGGATCGATCTTGTCGATGGTCTCCTGATCCCCGTCAAAAAGTTCCAGGAAGCTGGCCTGTGTACCGGTTGTTCCCTTTGAGCCAAGAAGCTTCATAGTGCTTAATACATACTCAAGGTCCTCAAGATCCATCAGGAATTCCTGAGTCCAGAGAGTTGCCCTCTTGCCTACGGTTGTCGGCTGTGCCGGCTGGAAATGAGTAAACGCCAGAGTTGGCTGATCCTTATACTGCGCTGCAAACTTGGAAAGCTCTGCGATCACGTTCACAAGTTTCTTGCGGACAAGCTTCAGTGCCTCTGTCATAACGATGATATCCGTATTATCTCCTACATAACAGGAGGTTGCTCCCAGATGGATGATGCCTTTTGCCTTCGGGCACTGTACGCCAAACGCATACACGTGAGACATTACATCATGGCGAACCTGACGCTCACGCTCCTTAGCCACATCATAATTGATATCATCCGCATGAGCCTTCATTTCGTCGATCTGCTCTTGGGTAATGTTAAGGCCAAGCTCACGTTCCGTCTCAGCAAGTGCGATCCACAGCTTTCTCCATGTGCGGAACTTCATGTCCGGAGAAAAAATATACTGCATCTCTTTACTTGCATACCGCTCTGACAGCGGGCTTACATATCTGTCTGTATTCATTACTACCTCCTGATCACATACCTCCGGGCCGGAATGGCGAAAGATCCGTTATCTGCCCGGTTCTGGTTAATTCACGCCTCTTGAAATTATATAACATTGCCTCTTTAAAAGCAACCGTTTGTTACTCCATACCCTGATGGAATTTTCCCAAAAATTCCTTCATTCTGCCATTTTCGGAAGAAAATACCTCCTGTGGCGTTCCCTCCACTGCGATCACACCCTTATCCATAAAGATGATACGGTCGGAAATATCTCTTGCAAAATTCATTTCATGAGTAACGATCACCATGGTGATATGCTCCTGAGCAAGATCCTTGATAACCTTCAGGATCTCACCGGTCAGTTCCGGATCAAGTGCAGATGTAGGTTCATCAAAAAACAGGATCTTCGGATTCATACAGAGCGCACGGGCAATGGAAACTCGCTGCTGCTGTCCTCCGGAAAGCTGAAAAGGATATGCCTTCTCCTTGTCTGCAAGGCCCATTTTCTTAAGAAGGCTTCTTGCCTGGGCGTAAACCTCATCTTTCTTTCTCTTCTGCACCTTCAGAGGTGCATCCACTATATTTTTCAGTACAGAAAAATGCGGAAACAGATTGAACTGCTGGAACACCAGTCCCACATCACCATTTTTGATGATCTCGCCGCTGTCCGGCGTCTCAAGTCCTGTGGCACAACGCAGGATGGTTGACTTGCCGGAACCGGAAGGACCGATGATACTTAAAACCTCTCCCTCTTCCACGTCAAGAGAGATATCTTTGAGAACTTCCAGTCCGTCAAAGTTTTTTTTGATGTGTTTCATTTCAAATAATTTCATATTTTATACTCTCCATTTCGGTCAGCGGTAGTAATTCATGCTTTTCTCAACCTTCTGCATCACAACAGCCACGATCAGGTTGAACACATAATAAAATATCGCAGCGATCACAAGTGGCATCATTGTTGTCTGTGCACTTGCGATCTGCTTGGCAATGGTAAACATCTCCGCAACTGCCACAACAAACGCAAGAGAAGTATCCTTGACCAGCGTAATGACCTCATTTGTAATAGACGGCAAAATCCTCTTGATCACCTGTGGAAGGATGATGCGGAAAAATGTCTGTACCTTATTGTATCCAAGGATCTTTGCAGCTTCATACTGTCCCACCGGCATGGATTCAATGCCGCCACGGTAGATTTCTGCAAAGTAAGCTGCATAGTTGATAGCAAATGCGATAAATACAGCGATCAGACTATATCCCATGGAAATACGGATCCCGAAGATAAAATACGGACCGAAATATACAACCATCAGCTGCAGCATCAGCGGCGTTCCTCTCATGATGGATATGTACCCGGATACAATGGTACGGATTACTTTGTTTCTGGACATTCTGCCAAAACAGATCAGAAGTCCCAGCGGCAGAGAAAACAGCAAGGTTATAAAAAAGATCTCAATAGAGACCAGCATTCCTCCTGCCAGCTGCTGGAGCATTACACTAAAACTCATTTTTTTCCTCCTGGTTCGGAGTATCAGTCCTATTTATCGGACTGATACCTGTAATTCCTGTAAACAACAGGAAATGAGCGTGCACGGCAGCTCTTTCTGCGCCGAAGCACCCTCATTTCCTTTTTATGCGGAAGCTTCAAAAGCTTCTGCTATGTTTCTTATTTCTACTGCTGTTGGATAGCTAAAAAAACATCTTCACAGTTTTTACTGTGCCGGATCTGCACCGGATCATTTGGATTCAGAATCGGTTTCTTTCTCTGTGCTGTCTGCATTTTCTTCTGTTTCAGCTTCTGCAGAATCAGAATCCTCTGTCTTATCCTTATCCTCACTGATGCAGAGCATGCTCTTATCCAATTCATACTTATCTGCAAGCTTGTCAACCTCGCCGGACTCGTCAAGCTTCTTGACCTCATCCCATACGAGATCCTTCAGTTCATCATTTCCCTTCTTGAATCCGATGCCATACTGTTCGTTCTGGATCGGCTCGTCAAGGATCACATATTTATCCTTGCCTCTCTGGGAAAGCTGATAATTAGCAACACCGATATCAACAGCGACAGCGTCTGCAGCTCCGGAATCAATATTCATAAATGCAGTGTTGTAGTCCGGATTCTCTGTAAGAGATGCAAAGCTGTCCTTCAGTTCCTTATTGTCATCGTTGTTCAGTGCGTCCAGCGCAGCGGATGCAGCCTGTACAACTACGTTCTTGCCCTTAAGATCCGCAAGCTTCTCAATTCCGGAATCCTTGGCAACTACGATCACCTGCTCATTGTTAATGTATGGATCACTCCATGTATAGTCATCCTCACGTCCGTTGATAGTAAATCCATTCCAGATACAGTCGATCGTTCCGGAGTTCAGCTCCATATCTTTGGAATCCCAGTTGATAGGCTTCTTAACAAGTTCCCAGCCAAGATTATTACATACTTCCTGGGCAAGGTCAAGGTCAAATCCTACATATTCTCCATTATCATCCTTATATCCGAATGGAGGATATTCAGCATCAAATCCTACGATCAGGTTCTTATCCTCAACACCTGCCTGTACACTCACTCCTGTTACCATCATTCCTATTGTCATCGCTGCCGCCATTACTACTGCAACTGTTCTCTTCTTCATGGTCATTCTCCTTTTTTCGGCTATCTCTTTATCACATGGTCACTCTACCACGTGAAAGTGTATGGTTATAGTAACATACCCAAAAGGAGCTGTCAAGAGCAAACCTTCTGCTCCGCCAAATAATCTTTGTATTTCTTTCTGGCCGTTTTCAAATATGTTCTGGAAATTGGGATTTCCGTCTGTCCGACCACAAAACTGTTCTTCTTAAGTGAAGTTACCTTCTCCATGTTGATACAAAAGCTCTGATGGCATCTCAGAAAGCTGCTGTCTGACAGCTGTCCTGAAAAATCCCCCAGCCTGGCTCTGCAGCTGATCTTTTTTCCATCGGTAAGATGAAATGTCACACTGTGAAGACTACTGGATATATACGCCAGATGATCGTGCTGCAGTGTATAAACCTGTGTCCTGTAACGAAAATACAGCGCTCTTCCGTCTTCACGCCTGCATACCTCCAGGATATGTTCCAGAACATGTTCCAGTTCTCCACTTTCAACCGGTTTGACCAGATAGTTATAGGCAAACACTTCAAATGCTTCTTTATAGAATTTCTCATTCTCTGCCACCAGTACAACCGGGATATAATGTCCTTTCAGACGCATTGTCCGTACAGTTTCCAGACTCCTGCCCTGATCACCATCCAGTCCCAAAAATATCAGATCGCAGATCTTATGTCCCTCTGCCAGTCCTTTCAGAAGACTCTCCCTGGTCCGATACAGAAGGAGCTCTGCATCAGGAACCAGTGTGGAAAGCTGCCTGTACAGCCTCTGTGCATCCTTTCGTATTTCATCACATATCGCGATCGTCATCACTGCCATTGCCGAGTTTTCCTCCATCATGCTCTTTCTGATATTTAACATTTTATTTTCAAAGAAAGACCTGCGCAATATGTGCTTCTAATTGTGCCTTGTTTTTTTACAAATTATTGCAATTCATGATCTGTTTTCGTATAATAATGCCATATAAGCACAAAAAGGAGTACTATCATGTCTGATTTCAGCAGCAAATGCCGGGAATACCTAAAGGATACAGGAGAAAACGTTTATCAGTTATCTGCTTATTCGGGACTTGACCGTACCTCTCTGCAGCGTATGATCACAGGGAAACGTCTTCCCGGTATTGATTTTGTGCGCCAGTTCTGCGATTCCCTCCGGATCAACCCTTCCCAACGCCGGGAACTGATGGAATTATATAAAATAGAAAAAATCGGAAAAGAAATTTATTACAACCGCAAATATATACAGGAACTTCTGGGTGTTATCAGCTCCCGGCAGGTCATTTCCCGGGAAGGTTTTCTCAGGCTTCCATCCTTTCCCTTTTACCGTGGAACTTTTTCTCTTGATGTGGAAAAGAAGGTCCTGAGCCTTTTTGAGGACATCCTGTCTTCCGGTTCTTCCGAAACGATCCGTACCAACCTTCCGGCCAACTGCCGGCTTCTTGTACAGATTTTTTCCCATCTTTATCCCAAATATGAGAAACTGCCACCGGTGATCCAGATCCTGCCGCTTCACCAGAACCCGTCCGCCTCACCGGATTACAACATGAATCTGGAAACCTTTCTCTGCACACTCCTTCCGATCCTGTCAGGTTTTGCGGGCTACCAGCCATATTATTACTATACTCAGGCAGGCCGAGAGTTTTCCAGCTATGAACTGTTTCCTTTTTTCTTACTCACTGAAAAAAAACTGCTGCTGTTATCCTCAGATATGATGACCTGTATTTTTACCGAAAATCCAGAAGCGATCCACGCATATCAGCAGGAATTCCGGCGGGTTCTTGAGAATTCCAGTCAATTCTTCCTGCAATCGGATTCTCCGGACAGGATCCTTAATATCTTTGATTCTATCATGCAGACAAAGATCTCAACAAATTTTGCACTGGAATCTCATCCCTGCCTTGCACTGATGTCCTATGGTCCGGGCTTTATTCAGTCATTGTTTGATAACAGGGATATCGATCTTTCCGATCCGGTCTATACCCAGCTGGCAGCGGTCCTGAACCAGACTTCCTTTGCTTTTACAGAAGCTGCCTTTTCCTGCAATTATTTTACACTGAGCGGGATCCGGAAATTTGCCCGTACCGGACTCCTTGACGGTCCTTATTCCTACCATCAGACCCCTCTTCCGAAAGAAGAACGAAAAAAAGCCCTCAGGCATCTTCTTGACACAGATATGGGACATGAAAAATGCAGGATCCTGAAGCCTTCCGTACTTCCTGAAACCGGGATTCATCTGGAAGTTCTATCTGACTATTCCGTTTTTCTCTGCTTTCTTTCCGAAAAAGATACTTTTCTCTGTATCTATCTGAAAGAGACCAGTATCGGACAGGCCCTGAATGATTACCTCTGTTCTCTGTCTGAGGAAGAATCCGTATATACAAAAAAAGAAGCCCGGCAGATCCTGCTGGGACTTCTTGAACAGCTTTAAGAGCCGGTACTTCTGTGATATTCTCTTGTAAGATCCTCCAGGATCCTGTCGGTTTCTCCGGATACGATATGCTGCTCCGGGAGACCGGCAAAGTTTTTCAGAGCCTGGTCTGTTTCCTGCATTACCCTTTCATCTGTCTTCAGCTCTTCCTGTCGTTTCCTGTATTCTTCTTCACTGTGAACACTGCGGTAGGCCAGAAGATAAACCTTCATTGCTTTCTCTGAATGATTCTCCTTCCATGCTTTCCAAAAGCAATCCAGCGCCTTATCCATCTGGAACAGATAACCGTATGCGCATCCCTGGTTATGCAGGATTCTTTCTCGCATCTCTCCGGTAATCTCTTTCCCGCCGTGCTCAAGAAGCTTCTGATAAACACGGAGCGCATTCACATACATCCGGTTTTCCATCAGTGCGTCGCCTTTTCGCTTCTCCCGTATTTCTTCAGGTTCACGTTTTCTGGCTTCGATGCGCCCGTTTAAGGTCTTAAGTTCTTCATAAGCCAGATAATTGATCTCTTTAAATATCGGATACAGTACTTCTTCAAGTCCGGCCTCTCTCCCAATATAAGGTTTCAGCTTGGCCGCAAGCTTCGGAAGCTCCAGTTCTTCCTCCAGCCAGGTACAAAGCTTACTGCTGATCAATGAGCTGTCCACAAGATAAAGATTGTTATAAAGATAATAGCAGAGTTCTTCTATAGAATAGATATTGGTACTGATATTTTCGATATAAAACGGCTTCTCTGCTTTTTTTACCTGACATAAAATATATCCGCTCATGCCTGATTCCTTTCTTCCTGCTCATCCCATCGTACCAGTTCCCTCCAGATTTTTCCACTGGAAGGATACATTTCGCCAAATCCCAGATCCTTCACTGTGATCTCGCAGTCTCTCGGCGATACGTATTTCAGCATGAGGGAAAGCCTTGAAGTCCGATTAGGCCGCTTTGGCAGACCGTCAAGTGCCATGGCCACACGTTTCTTCTCGGTCTCTTCCGGAATACTTACCACAAATACCAGTTCACTGGTATCATCCAGGATTAGCTCGCAGGATGCACTGCATTCATACCAGTTGCTGCCGCTTTCGATCAGCGGATAGTAAGCCGGAGAGCCCATCACCCGCATGTCCATCCCTACATCCACAGCCACCAGCGAATCACTTAAATAGCGGTAACCTTTGAGTTTTTTATCCTCCAGCCTGTCCTTACCGGCTATGCAGGCTCCCTTTGCAAAAAGATTGTTTCCATAAAAAACCTTCCGTCCCTGATGACACAGGAGCTTTACAGACTGCTGTGCCCACTTCTGGTCAAATCCTTCTCCCGTGATCTGCACACTGGAGAAGAGTTCTTTGCCGAGAGTCTTACTGATAAAACGGTAAAATTCCACATCACGGATCTCATCTTCCGGTTCAAGCTTTGTACTGACCGGATCCTCCAGTTTTACAAGCACCGGTCTGGAAGAGCCGTTGATAGTCAGCTTCCGGAAGGTTACCGTATCGCCTGCAAAGGCATACCATCCTACACTTCGATTCCAGGTTTCCCGTTTCTGCCCCAGCGCATAATAATAAAAACTCTCGCCATAGTCCATAAGCATATATTTCTCACGTGAAAAACCTGCAAGGCTGCAGGCCTTCTGATAATTCCGTACCTGAAGTGTACTAAGTTCCGGCGATGTGATACAAAGGCACCGGGTATTCTTTACAATATCCTGGATTCCCAGAAATTTCAGGATTCCCCTCAGAAAATGTGCCAGAAGCTCTGCCGGCTCTTTTTCCTCTCCTGCCACCTGGATCTTTTCTTCCTTCTGACAGATATCATAAATATTTCCGATCATGATCCCGCCCTTTTCCCTGGCAAAATACTCTGCTTCCAGACCTACGCAGTAATCACCGTGATCGGTACGATAGCAGATACAGCCCGGAGCTTCGTACTGACTGGCTCCTACCTTCATGGAAAGAGAACGGGCTTCTTCTGCTTTTCTGTCATAATAACAGATCTGTGTGTATTCTTTTCCAATATCAATTCCTATGATCAAGTCACGAATTTCATTCATCTTTCCGGTTCCTTCTCTATGACAAACATTTCATTAACGTACTGTTCCTGCCGGAGATACTGTGCCAGCTTCTCCTTCACTTCCGTTTCTTTCTCAAGTTTTCTTGCACAGAGTATCTGATTGATCAGCTGATATTTGCTGGATGCCTGATCACTACTCTGGTTCATGGTCAGTATTTTTTCTTCCGTTTTGTGTACACCGGTTTCATCTTCTGTCTGGAAATAATATCGCAGGGTTTCTCCATAAAACAATGTAAATGCTCTGGCAAAAATTCCCTCATAGACATTTTTGAGCGGTTCACTTTTATAGTCCGGTACAGTTCCAAGTCCGGTATCCAAGGAATAATACAGTGTGACCGAAGCCTCCGGTGAAGTATGATACTCTACAAAAGTCTTATCATCCAGCTGATACGGTCGCAGGATACTCTGATCCAGGTTCCGGAAAAACTCAAATATCATTCCTTCCTTTACACAGGAAGAAAGGATTTTTTCCTCCATTTCCAGATTTTCTTCATCAGAAGTTTTCTCTTCGGAAAGCAGTTTCAGAAGGGTCAGGTCACAGATCCGGTCTCCGGGCCACTCCTTTTCTCTGCGATTTTTCAGATACTCCTTAAGTCCCGGCATCTCCGGCATTTCTTTTACAAACATTCCGTAAGACATCAGAGTCAGATACGCACCGATCACACTCTCTTTTCCGGAATGGCGGATATATGCTTTCAGGATATCCGCACCCTCTGACCGGTAATCCCAGTTAAACATCAGAAGAGAAAGGATCCTCTCCTCCAGATTATAGGTATCCATCTCAAACCCACAGGCACTTTTCCAGATATCCAGAAGCTCATCCACAGGTCCAAACCGGAATTTCATCAGATACATGAGGATCACTTCATCATAGATTCCCTGTCGGTATACATGAGAGGAAAGTGCGATCAGCTCTTCGTCTTCCGCACAGTCACAGCGGATGATCATACGGCTTACCAGCTTCAGAAGAGCACGCTCCTCTACTCCTTCAAATCCAAATGCTTCCACCACGCTCATAGCCTGCGGAAACAGTCCCCGCTGGATCAGGATCTCCAGAAGGGTTTTCCGGTCGACCATGGCATATTCCCGATAATCCATCATCTCCAGACAGGCATCCAGATCTTCTCCCTGCACGTGATCCCGATAATAATCCAGGATCTTTTTGCGGATCAGCCTCTTATATTCATCGGTAAACGCCGGTGAAAGGACCAGTTTCTGAAAAATCCCCAGATTCTTACGACTGATCTCCTGCCCCTGACAGTAATGTAAAAGCACAGCCGGTTCATCTGCCCCTTTTTCCAGCACTGCCGGAACCATCTCACGATCATCGAAAAGTGGTGTCAGATTATAATCTACCGTAGCAGCATAACGTCTCTGTTTTTCATCCTGAAATACAACGGCCGCATCTTCGCTGCAGATCCTCGGGTAAGCGATCCCATGGATACACGGATAGATTTCTTCCTGTTTCATCTGTCTGTGACGGACGATCACACTACGGACCTTCGGATCATCCGTATACAGCCGGTGGGTAAACATTCTGGAGGCGATCACCTGCGCTTTTTCGCTGTCCGATGGTTCCCGCATGAATTCCTGATAAACAGTGGCATAATTTTCATTCATCCGGCCTTCCCGTAACTTACGGAAAGCAAATTCCTCCATGCTTTCACGATAACTTTCGTATGTCTGTGGATCACGTTCCTTCCCTGCAATGATGCATGCATACAGATAGGCACGCTTGGAATCACCGAGAGTATTGTTGTTATAGGTAAAATACATCAAAAGCGGTTTCGGCAGGACTCTCCGATAAGAGGTATCCAGTGTTTCCACATAATATTCATACAGCCGTGTGATCCGGATTCCGCGGTCCACGGCAGCAGAAAACCACTGAAAATATTCCGGTTTTCTTGGATTTCCCTTCATAATATATTTACAGATAGCTTCCACGGTATCATCTGACGGAAAGGCTTCACATCCCATGGCCATAGCACGGTACAGGCTTTCGTTAAAAGCTTTTTCATAGCCGGAAAGATATGCCAGGCGCATGACCAGCTCTTCCGTCAGCATCTGTTCTTTTCCTGCAAAAAGGAATACCTGGGCCCAGAACCCATTGATTCGATGCAGCAGCGACATATCTGCACAAATACTGTTCCATGCTTCCAGATACAGAAAAGGACTTGTACATCCCCGCTCAAAAAGTTCTTCCATCAGAAAGATCTTTTTTGACGGAGAAAGCGTATGATCCATTTCAAATGCCAGTTTCAGAAGGATAAAGCTGTCTTCCTTCTGCATCCGGAAATTCTGTACCTTGCGGAGGGCCTGTTCCTTATCCCGGTACAGCCCGGTCTGTGTACACAGATACAGATAAATCCCTGCCAGTTCCAGTTCATTGTGATGAAAGGATTTATTCTGATAACGCTCAAGGATTTCTGAAGCCTGGTCATCTTCTCCTTCCAGATGAAGAAGATAGGCTTCCAGAAGCTGATATTCCGGATATTTCAGTCCGCTTTCGCCCATACGGTCAAGTTTCTCATGAGTAAAGGCTGTCCAGGCCTGAAAATCTGTTCTTTTACAGAGATATCCCAGGTATTCCTTCATCAGAGATATCCGGTACTGTTTTTCCAGAAGATCCAGGTTCACGGCACTCTCAGTTCCTCTGGATGCAAGAACGTGATATACCAGTTTCTGGTATGGGGTTTTTACAATGATCTCGCCGTACTGATTCCCTTTTCCCAGTTTTTCCTGGCGTATCACATAGTTTATTTCACAGGTACTTCCGATAAAATCCTCTTCTGTGACCACATGCTTGCCTGCTTCCAGAAAATCCCCGTTTACCTCAATATCTGCCCGCAGGTGTCCCCATCCGCTCCTGTGGATATAAAGGGATTCCTGAACAGATTCACTGACATCATAAAAACCGGCCTCTTCTCTGTTCAGACTCAATGTCACCTTTTCCTTGGCACCGGCTGCGATCAGAAATTCCTCCAGATGCTGATAGGTCACCGGCTGCTGTGACATTCCTGCATAAAGAGAACGGATCTTCTCACTCTGATCACTCAGGATCAGGGAAAAATGGCGTTCTGTAAAAATCCGGTAAGCCTCATGGAAATCTTCTTTTGCAATGTGCAGAAATTCTTCCAAAGAAGACACCTTTCTGCCTGCACTCTTCACCTCTTCCGTCTGTACCTGTACAGTGAACGGCAGCTTATATTCTCCGATACTGGTAGTAAAACACAGCCAGCCTTCAAAGCTCTCTCCCGGCTTCATTCCCTCTGCATCTACCCCATAAGGCATGCGCACCGTAGTTCCGGAAAAGCGGTCAAATCCGGGTACCAGTCTCCGGTCAGATGAAGTCACAAATCCACTGATCCTGCGGTTGTCATCGGTACCGAAATAAATCTCATCCTTTGTGGTCTCTCCTGCCTTCAGCGTAGCGAAAATACGGTCCTGTGAAAACAGAAGCTCCGGCTGTTCATAAATAAATTTTCCGTTAAGAAGCTGTTCTATCCTCTTTTTCAAAATATATACTCCTCATCAATATACACTGATTGTTGTCACTCGTATTTTATGATTATACACCAGATCAGAATGTGGCGCAACAGGTGTTCGCCTCTGTCCTTTTTATAAAGTTTCTGTTGGAAAAGCACGAAAAGCACGTCCGGCTCATAAGCTATAAGGAAATCCCCTTTGAGGTGAACTCTTGAAAACCTTTCTGAAACCGCTTTCTTTTGCGGAAGAGCAGTTCTATCTTCTGCAGCTCCAAAGGGGCGATCCGGAAGCAAAAAATATCCTTATCGAACACAATCTCCGCCTCGTAGCACATGTTGCAAAAAAATATCAGGGATGTGACGAGGATCAGGATGATCTGATCTCCATAGGCACCATAGGTCTGATCAAAGCCATTTCCACCTTTGATCCCAGCCGGACTTCCAAACTTTCCACTTATGCTGCACGGTGCATCGACAATGAGCTTCTCATGATGTTTCGTGCCCGCAGGAAACGTTCCAGAGAAGTTTCTCTCTATGAACCCATCGGCACAGACCGGGAAGGCAATGAGATCAGCCTTCTCGATATCATTGAAAGTCCCCCCGTTGATGTTGTGGATGATTGTTTCAAACGGGACAGCATTTCCTATCTTCTCCGTTATATCCGGACAGTACTCTCCCCAAAGGAATACCAGGTGATCTGCTGCCGCTACGGTTTGAATGGCCAGGAGCCACTGACCCAGCGAGAGATTGCCAAAAATCTCTCCATCAGCCGCTCCTATGTATCCCGTATCGAAAAGAACGCTCTTCGAAAACTCCGTACTCTTTTTCCCGAAAATCAGTAAAGGGGAGAACGTTCTTTTCGTTCTCCCCTTTACACTCTCTTATCCACCCTTCCGGATCATTCACCTCTTCGGAGAATATCAAATACCTCCGGCATCTCAGTCAGTTTCACATAGATTCTCTGCTGGGCATGTGGTGCACTCTCCATGGCTTCGCCCTCTTCATTATAAATGGCTTCCACCGTGACCGGAATATTTCTTCCGTCCGGTTTCATGATCTCGATGGTCTCTCCTACAGAAAACTTGTTTCTCTGTGTCAGTCTTGCCAGACCTCTCTCATCGATTTCTTCTGCAAATCCAAGATATGTGTATTCTCTTACATACGTGTTGCTGTCATAGATCTGGGTATTCTCATCCGGCTTTCCGTAGAAAAATCCGGTGGTAAACTGACGGTAGGTACAGTTTGAGATCTGCTCCTGATACCACGGCATATTTGCATGATATTTTTCCGAACTTTCCATACAGTCGTCAATGGCTTTGCGGTAGGTTCTTGCCACTGTTGCCACATAAAGAGCTGTTTTCATACGTCCTTCGATCTTCAGGCTGTCAATACCGCTTGTAAGGATATCTTCCATATGCTCTACCATACAGAGATCCTTGGAATTAAAAATAAAAGTTCCTCTCTCATTTTCAAATACCGGCATGTATTCTCCCGGACGCTTCTCCTCCACAACAGAATATTTCCATCTGCATGGATGGGTACAGGCTCCCTGATTAGCATCTCTTCCCGCCATAAAGTTACTGAGAAGACATCTTCCGGAATAGGAAATGCACATGGCGCCGTGAATAAACGTTTCAATCTCCATATCCTCCGGAATATGTGCCCGGATCTCCCGGATTTCTTCCAGAGAGAGCTCTCTTGCACTTACCACACGTTTGGCACCAAGGTTATACCAGAAACGGTAAGTCTCATAATTGGTATTATTTGCCTGTGTACTGATGTGACGCTCGATCTCCGGACAGATTTCCTTTGCATACATAAAGATTCCCGGATCTGCGATGATCAGTGCGTCCGGTCCGATCTCCTTCAGTTCCTGAAGATATTCCCTTACACCCTCAAGATCACGGTTATGCGCCAGAATGTTTACTGTCACATAAACCTTTACGCCATGGGAATGGGCAAATGCGATTCCCTCACACATATCTTCTTTTGAAAAATTCTTAGCCTTTGCGCGAAGTCCAAAAGCTTCTCCGCCGATGTAAACAGCATCTGCACCATATATGACGGCAACCTTTAAAACCTCAAGGCTGCTCGCCGGAACCAATAGTTCTGGTCGTTTCATAAGCCTGTTCTCCTGTTTTTACACTTACAGCCGCTCCGTCTCCAAGAGGAAGCACCGATGTACGAAGCACCGGACTGTGAGTCAGCTGCCAGAGATATTCTCTCATTCTTTTATAGATTGTACGGTTACGCCGTTCCACAAGATAATGAGATTCAATAATATCCCCTTCCTGCAGCACGTTGTCAGATACCAGCACGCTTCCCTCTTTCATCAGTCTCAGCACGTCAGGAAGCCAGTGGATATACTGGCCCTTGGCTGCGTCCATGAAGATCATATCAAAGGTTCCGGTAAGATTCTTCAGGATCTCTCCGGCATCTCCCTCCAGAAGCGTGATCTGTGACTCTCTTCCTGCGCGCCTGAAATTATCCTTTGCGACAGGAATTCTTTTTTCATAATTCTCTATGGTAACAATTTCCATATCTTCCGGCCCATACTCACACATAAGAAGTGTGGAGAAGCCTACGGCAGTCCCCACCTCCAAAATGCGCTTCGGTTGTTTCAGTGCCAGAAGCATCCTCATAAAGCTCTGCATATCTCTCCGGATGATCGGCACCCGGTCTGCAAGTGCCTTTGTCTCCAACTCCTGCAGAAATGGAGTATTCCCCATATCCAGTGAATTGATATAGGTCTGCATGCGTTCTTCTACGATCACTGGCTGTTCGATCCTTCCTTGCTCTCTTCTCCTGACAGCACTGCCATGATCCTGGTCGGTGTATAGGCTGTACTGAGAAGGTATGTACCGGCTTTGATCTGTCCGTGATATGCGGACATTCTTTCCTGTATGGTAAATGCAAGCGCATCCTTGACAAGGCCCTTCTGCTCCAGTGTCTTGCCTACTTTATATGCAGAGGCGCCTTCTTTTATGACTACCGTGACCTGCTGTCCCTCTCCCGGGCTCATAGCCTGCTGGTTAAACACATCGTAGCCAAACTGATATGCTGATTTTCCAACCCAGATCAGAAATACGATAATAAAGATATATACAGCGGTTTTAAATACCCCTCCAGCCAGAAAAACGCCGGCCCTGCCAACCTTGTCTCTTGTGTCTGCCATAGTCTTTCCTCCTATAAGTCAGGAATCTGTATGTCGATCCCGTCCACCAGCGTCCTGCATATCCGCTGCATCAGTCTGCACAGCGCAAGCTCAGCGTCGAGATAGGCATTTACTTTCAGGTTCTGTCTCAGACTTGCAGACTCCTGATTGAGCTGTTCCTCAATATGGAACAGCTCATCCCTGTCTGAATGATTCTGCAGTCTGAAATTATCTCCACGGAATCTCATCACTCTGGCTTTCAGCTCAGGATCTGCTTCAAGCTGGGCTGCCTGTTTCTGATATTCCTGATATTCATCGCTTCTGTGCACAGCATCGAGAAGCTTCTCGATCTCCATGCTGATCTCATCCATGAACCTACGCCTCCATAATGATAGGCAGGATCATAGGATTTCTCTTGGTCCGTTTCCACAGATACTCTCCAAGGGCATCCTTGACCTCGGTTTTGATCTTGCCCCAGTCAGTGATATTGTTCTCCAGGCAGGAATCCAGTGCAGTTTCCACAACCTGTCTGGCATGCTCCATAAGATCCTCAGATTCTCTTACATACACAAAACCTCTGGAAACGATATCCGGACCTGCGAGAACTACATTACTGTGGCGCTCCAGTGTCATAACTACGATCATGATTCCATCTTCTGAAAGGTGCTGACGGTCACGAAGTACGATATTTCCCACATCGCCAACTCCAAGTCCGTCTACGAAGATCGCACCTGTATGAACACTTCCTGTCACCTTGGCATCCTGTCCGTCCAACTCCAGAACATTTCCGGAAGAAAGGATAAAAATATTCTCCTTCGGGATTCCCAGATCTTCCACTATGTGTTTCTGTGCAGTCAGATGACGGTACTCACCATGGATTGGAATGGCATATTTCGGTTTTACGAGGGAGTAGATCAGCTTGATTTCCTCCTGGCAGGCATGTCCGGAAACATGAACATCCTGGAAAATAACCTTGGCTCCCTTCATAGACAGTTCGTTGATGACCTTGGAAACTGCCTTTTCATTTCCTGGGATCGGATTAGAGCTGAAAATGATGGTATCGTTAGGCTTGATCGTGATCTTCTTATGGATATTGGCTGCCATACGGGAAAGTGCCGCCATGGACTCACCCTGACTTCCGGTTGTGATCAGAACCACCTTGTCGTCCGGATAATTCTTCACCTGATCGATCTCGATCAGTGTGTTCTCCGGGATCTGCAGATAGCCAAGTTCTGACGCTACGGAAATAACATTGACCATACTGCGGCCTTCCACAGCAACCTTTCTTCCGAACCGGTATGCAGTGTTAATGATCTGCTGCACACGATCCACGTTGGATGCAAAGGTTGCAATGATGATCCTGGATGTACGGTACTCATTAAAAAGATTATCAAATACATGTCCCACTGTACGCTCGGACATTGTAAATCCCGGTCTCTCTGCATTGGTACTCTCACACATCAGTGCAAGCACACCCTTCTTGCCGATCTCTGCAAAACGCTGCAGATCGATGGCATCTCCAAATACCGGTGTATAATCAACTTTAAAGTCTCCTGTGTGTATCACGATTCCTACCGGTGAATAAATAGCAAGTGCGGATGCATCCTGGATACTGTGATTCGTTTTGATAAATTCCACAGCGAAATCCCCAAGATTGATTACCTGCCCATGTTTTACTTCTTTCAGTTTGGTAGAACGCACAAGGTTATGCTCTTTCAGTTTGTTGCGGATCAGTCCCAGTGTCAGCTTGGTAGCATAGATCGGAACATTGATCTCTTTCAACACATACGGAAGAGCTCCGATATGATCTTCATGTCCATGAGTGATCACAAATCCCTTCACCTTGGAAATATTTTCCTTAAGGTATGTTACATCCGGAATGACCAGATCGATTCCCAACATATCGTCCTCAGGGAAAGAAAGACCACAGTCTACAACTACAATACTGTCGCCATACTCAAAAGCGGTAATGTTCATTCCGATCTGCTCCAGACCGCCAAGTGGTATGATCTTAAGTTTGGATGTTGCTCTGCGGCCGTTTTTCCGACCGGATGGCCTGCCGCTGGTCTTTGCCGGTTTCTGTGTGTTTCTGCTGTTTTTTACAGCGCCACCGGCTGCTGTTTTCTTTGCTGTTGGCCGGAAAGGCTTATCCTGACGGTTTTTGCCGCCACCACGATACTGTCTTGTTCTTGATCCGGCATTCTTTTGTCTTGATGCGGTTCTTCTGGCACCGCCTGCGGAAACCTGTACTCTGCTCTCCGCATTTTTGTTGTCATCGTTGTTCTCGCTTTTCAAAAATCGCTCCTCCATTCAAAATTCACGTCATCCAGCATCTGCTGAAAAACTGCATATACAGCCTGAAGTTCGTCATCATCCTCGACCATCTCATAACAGGCTTCTGTACTTCCCGGAGCTGAAATATCCTTCAGAATATATGCGTCTGCTTCCTCATCCTGTGAATCGGACACCAAAAGATAAGTCACACCCGCAATATTGGTCTGCTCCTCTACGTAAAACTCAGCAGCTGTGCCGTCGTCTGACTGAAATATTATTTTTTCCATATTTAATTCTTCCTTATCCGTTCTTGTCAAGCGGATATTCACAATCCGCATTTGCTACCTGATCCGCTCAAAACATCTATTTGCGTTTCCGATCATTCTTCCACGCCTTCCTGCTGCTCTCTTCTGTATGCGGCAGCATCCAGATATCCCTGCAGGATAAAGACTGCAGCTACCTGATCCAGATACTGTTTACGGTCTTCCTTATGCACACCGGTCTCCTCCAGAGTGCGGTCTGCCGCCATGGTAGTCAGTCTCTCATCCCACATAACAACAGGCAGGCCCGTACGTCTCTCCAGCATTTCCTTAAACTCCAGAGATTTCTCGGCCCGCTCTCCTACTGTATTGTTCATGTTTTTCGGGTATCCCAGAACGATCTCCGTAACCTGATACTCCGAAATGATTTCTTCAATACGTGCCAGAGTACGACGAAGCTTGTTTTCCTGCTTGCGCCATACGGTTTCCACACCTTGGGCTGTCAGACCAAGGGGATCGCTCACTGCAACCCCCACAGTCTTCGAGCCATAGTCCAGTCCCAGTACTCTCATATTACCGTTCCCAAGACTTGTTCTTGATATACTCGGTGAGAAGTTCTTCTACCAGTTCATCACGCTCCACCTTCATGATCATGCTTCTCGCACCCTTGTGGCTTGTGATGTAGGTCGGGTCTCCGGACATAATATATCCTACGATCTGATTCACCGGATTATAGCCCTTCTCATCCATTGCATTGTACACCAGATCCAGGACTTCTTTTACCTGAAGCTCCTGATCCGGTTTTGTTCTGAAATACTGTGTATTTCCCAGATTATTCTCTGCCATTGTCTCTCACGTCCTTAAAATATATTCTTTTTTATTTTAATATAAATTTACATAAATTACAATCTTAAATTTAACGAGGATTGCGGATACAAACTGTCAACATTGCTGTTCACTCCGTTCTCAGTAACACGCTTCGCAAAATATTACCAGTGAACAAACAACCTTTCAACATACAATCCCGTTCTTCACTCCACGGCTTCACCGGTCATGATATGCTCTTCAAGAAAGCCTTCTGCCTTTACGTTTACGATATCATTTACGCCATAAGCTTCCGATTTCGGTACAGCAGTTTTTATATACTCCCGGCTGTGTCCCAGATACCAGGTCCGTCCATCCTTTGTATACTCTTCCTCGATCAGTACCTCCAGATTTTTGCCAAGCATGGATTTCTCATAATCCCCTGCATGACGATGATGCAGCTCGATCATCTTCTCACTGCGGAAGGATTTCTCCGCCTCTGTCAGCTGTCCGTCCATGGCAGCCGCCTTTGTTCCCTGTCTTCTGGAATATTTGAAGATATGAGTCTCATAAAAACGGATGCTGTCCACAAAATCATAGGACTTCCGGAATTCTTCCTCCGATTCCTGCGGAAAGCCTACGATCACATCCGTTGTCAGTGCCGGATTTCCATACACTTCTCTTAAAAGCTCACAGCGTTCTCTGTATTCCCCGCTTCTGTATCTGCGGTTCATCCTCTCCAGAGTCTCATCACAGCCACTCTGCAGGGAAAGATGGAAATGCGGGCATACCTTTGGCAGCGCAGCGATCCCTTCCGCAAATTCTCTTGTAACGATTCCAGGTTCCAGCGATCCCAGCCGGATACGCTGGATTCCTTCGATCTCATGCACAGCACGGATCAGAGAAAGCAGTGTCTCTTTTTTCTCATCCGGGAAATCCACTCCGTAGGAACTTAAATGGATTCCTGTAAGGACCACTTCCTTATACCCTTTTTCCGCAAGTGCACGGACCTCCTTCAGCACACTTTCAATATTCCGGCTTCTGACACGGCCTCTTGCGTAGGGAATGATACAGTACGTACAGAACTGATTGCATCCGTCCTGAACCTTGATATATGCCCTTACATGTTCTGCTGTATGATCAATGGAAAGATCCTCATACTCTTTTGTCTGATTGATCTTGATCACATGAGAACCATGGCCCGGTTTGTTTTCCGCATATTCGGCCAGTGCCTCCACAATATTGATCTTCTGGTTATTTCCCAGAACAAGATCAATGGCTTCGTCTTTTTCCAGTTTCTCGCCACCGGTCTGTACATAACAGCCCGTTGCCACCACGATCGCTTCCGGATTCATTTTTTTGGCTTTGTGGAGCATCTGTCTTGATTTTCTGTCTGCAATATTGGTTACTGTGCAGGTATTGATCACATAAATATCCGCTCCCGGCTCAAAAGGCACGATCTCATATCCCGCCTCCTCCAGAAGCTGCTGCATGGCCTCGATCTCATAGGCATTTACTTTGCAGCCAAGGTTGTGTAATGCAACTTTATTTCCCATTTTTCCTCACTTTTTTTACACTTTAACTAATTATTGAAACAATTTTTATCTCTTTTCACCTTGACTTTTTGGGTACTGACAGGTAAGATGAAAGCTGTAAAACAACAAAAATCTATCAAGGGAGGTTATTATAATGAAAACAGCTAAAATCTCACTGAATTCCATCGATAAGGTGAAAGCATTCGTAAACGAGATCAGCAAATTCGACTGCGATTTTGATTTAGTATCCGGAAGATATGTGATCGATGCAAAATCCATCATGGGTATCTTCAGCCTGGATCTTTCCAAGCCGATCGACCTCAACATCCATGCAGACGGCGCTGCTCTGGATAACGTAATGCAGATTATTTCCAAATATACAATCGACTAATCTATACTGTATATTTGAGAGGAACTGTATCGGATACAGTTCCTCTTTTTTCATGCTTTCAGAATTCTTCTGTTCTCAATGAACTCCCTTTTCCTGATATATCGGTAGCTCCAGGGAACCTCTACAGTGAGGTTCCCTGTTTGTTTTTTCTTATCTAAAAACGGATTACTGAATTTCAATGATCTCTGTGGTATTCAGAGCAGTTTCCATAAGCTCATCGATCTTCTCGGAAAGCTTCTGCTCAGAACGGCGGATCACCTTAAGATTCGGCTTTGTTACAGGATGTTTCGCCACAAAGATGGTACAGCAATCCTCAAACGGCTGAATAGAAGTCTCAAAGGTGTCGATCTTTCTGGAAATACGGACGATTTCCTCTTTATCAAAACCGATCACCGGACGGTATACCGGAAGTGTGCAGACCTCATTTGTGGAAGCAAGGCTCTGTAAGGTCTGGCTTGCAACCTGTCCGATGCTCTCACCTGTGATAAGTCCGAGACAACGGTCTTTTTTAGCGAAATGCTCGGCAATACGCATCATATATCTTCTCATGATAATAGTAAGCTCATCATGAGGACACTGATCATAAATATAAAGCTGTATATCTGTAAAGTTAACTACATGGAGACGGATCGGTCCACTGTATTTGGCTACCAGGCGGGCAAGATCCACTACCTTCTGTTTTGCGCGCTCACTGGTGTAGGGCGGTGCATGGAAATATACCGCATCGATCTTGACACCACGTTTTGCGATCATATAGCCGGCAACCGGACTGTCGATCCCACCGGAAAGAAGAAGCATGGCTTTTCCGTTTGTTCCGATGGGCATTCCGCCTGCGCCCGGAATGGTCTGGGAATATACGTAAATCTTGTCACGGATCTCAACAGAAAGATCCAACTCCGGATGATGAACATCCACACTTGCCTCCGGGAACGCATCCAGGATACGTCCGCCAAGCTCAGCGCTGACTTCCATAGAGCTGATCGGGTAGGATTTCTTTGCGCGGCGTGTCCAAACCTTGAAGCTTCCGTTAAAGTCCGGATGCCACTGCTTCATATAACTCACAACATCTTCGGCAAGCTTCTCGAAGCCCTGTTCTTCATAGATCATAACCGGGCAGATGCCAACAATACCAAATACATGCTGCAGCGCATCTACAGCCTCATCGTAATCATAGTTCTCCGGGCAGAATACATAAACTCTTCCCTGCTCTTTTTTTACTTCAAAATCTCCCTCGATCTTGGAGAGTGCGATCTCCATCTGATGTACGAGAGCATCTTCAAAACGATAGCGGTTCTTTCCCTTAAGGGCAATTTCCGCATATTTGATCAGAAATGCATGTACTAACATAAAAATCCCTTTCTTCTGTATTCTCTATCGACGTGCATACCTGCGCAGCATCGGAATTGTTTTTCCCAGTGCTTCCAGGCAGTAATCTACCTCTTCAAAGGTATTTTCCTCACAGAAGCTGATGCGGACGGTACTTTCCACATCGGCTCTGCTCAAGCCCATAGCTGTCAGTGTTGCACTTGGTTTTCTCTTATGACTGGAGCATGCACTTCCTGCGGAAATATATACTCCGAATTCTTCCAGTGTATGGAGAAGAACCTCACTTCGTACTCCATGGAAGGTTACACTCATGATGTGTGGTGCTCCCTCCATTAACGGCATTCCGTTAACAGTAATATCGCCAAGCTTTGAAAGTCCCTCTGCCATCCGTTCTTTCAGAGCATAGAGCTGCTGTATCTTTTTATCAAAATCTGTGTATACCATATCTGCGGCAACGCCAAGTCCTGCGATTCCCGGCACATTGTCCGTTCCGGAGCGCATGCCGTTCTGCTGTCCGCCGCCAAGGATCTGCGGCTGTACTCTTACTTTTTCGTTGATGTAGAGGAAGCCCACGCCTTTTGGTCCGTGGATCTTGTGACTGCTTACAGATAAAAGATCGATTCCCAGCTTTTTCGGATAGATACGATACTTTCCGAATGCCTGGATGGCATCTACATGAAAAAGTGCTTTCGGACTTTTTTCATGGACAAGCTTTCCGATCTCTTCTACCGGCATCACAGCTCCTACCTCATTGTTCACGTACATTACAGACACCAGAATGGTATCCGGACGAAGAGCCGCTTCCAGTGCATCAAGCTTTACAACGCCGTGATGATCAACAGGAAGAATGGTCACCTCATAACCCTGTTCCTTCAGATAAGCAAAAGGCTGGGCCACTGCTGCATGCTCTACTGCAGTTGTGATGATATGATTTCCCATACGCTTATTGGCTTCCACACCACCGATGATGGCAAGGTTATCCGACTCTGTTCCACCGGATGTAAAAAGAATCTCTTTTTCATTCACTTTCAGTAATTTTGCAAGGGTCTGGGCACTTCTGCGAACATAATTCTCCGCTTCCACTCCTTTTTTATGCATGGCAGAAGGATTTCCGAAATCTTCTGTCATGGTTTTGCAGACAATATCCTTTACTTCGTCGAAGCATCTCGTTGTCGCGGAATTGTCAAAATATGCTTCCATAATCTATTCATCCTCCAGTTGAAACATCAGAACAGAAAGTACTGCGAGTCCCGCGGTTTCTGTCCGTAAGATCCGGTGTCCCAGGGTGATGGGTTTCGCACCGGCTTCCATGGCATCTGTCACTTCCTGCTCTTCAAAGCCACCCTCAGGGCCAATAAAGACACCTATGCTTTTTCCCGGTTCGATTGACCGGATCAGCTCCTTTGTCTCTTTCATTCCCTTTGCAAGCTCATAAGGGATCAGCAGAATGTCCAGTTCCTCTGCATAGGCAAGGGCTTCTTTAAAGCTCATCACGGAATGTACCTCCGGCACCAACATACGTTTGGATTGTTTTGCCGCACTTTCTGCGATCTGCTGCCAGCGGAATACTTTTTTTTCTGCTTTTTTGTTATCCAGTTTTACCACGCAGCGCCTGGTTGAAACAGGAACTATGGAATATGCTCCAAGCTCTACTGCCTTCTGGATGATCAGCTCCATCTTATCCGCTTTCGGTAGTCCCTGAAAGAGATAAATACGGTTCTTCAGCTCATAATCCGGCTCCTGTGCATAGAGGATATGAAGCAGGACTTCATCCTCACCCGTGTTTTCGATCACACAGTGATATTCTTTTTCCTTATCGCTGATCCAGAGCTCCTCGTCTTTTTTCATGCGGAGTACATTCACGATATGATTGACATCATTTCCTGTGATACGGATCTCATGTTTGTCCCTGTCGATCTGATGAGGTTCCACAAAAAATCGCTGCATGAGATCAGTCCTTTCTTGCTGTCACAGATACCCACTCGCCCTGATGAGTCACCTCAACAAGAGTCAGTCCGGCGTCTTTTACAGCCTTCACTACGACATCCTCCTTTACATCCAGGATACCTGATGTAATGTAGTAAGCGCCTTTTTTCATCTGTGCAACGATCACCGGAGTCAGAGGTACCAGAACATCTGCCAGGATATTTGCAGTTACGATATCATATTTCTCATATCCGACCTGATTCTGAACTTCTTTGTCATCAATGATGTTTCCGATCATCATGTCAAAGGACTTCTCCTCGATCTGGTTGGCTTCCTTGTTCTCAGACACTGCCGGAACTGCACAGGGATCAAGGTCTGTACCAACCACATGGCCTGCACCAAGCTTCAGTGCAACGATTCCCAGGATTCCACTTCCGGTTCCCACATCAAGGATCTCCATTCCCGGCTTCACAAATTTCTTCAGCTGACGGATCACCAGCTGGGTAGTCTCATGCATTCCTGTACCAAAGGCAGTTCCCGGATCAATGTGGAGGATCATCTTGTCTTTATCTTCTGCCTTCACTTCTTCCCAAGACGGTACGATCAGAATGTCGTCTACATAGAACTGATGGAAGTACTGTTTCCAGTTATTGATCCAGTCCTTGTCCTCTGTCTGGGATTCTGTGATGGTTGCCTCTCCGATATCCACAAAGCTTCTCAGATCCTCAAGTGCAGCTTTCACATCTTTCAGGATTGCCTCGGTATCCGCATCCTCTTCCAGATAGAAGTTCAGATATGCGATCCCGTCATCTGCCGGTCCTTCCGGCATGATATCCACAAACATCTGTGCCTTGTCCTCATCGGTCAGCGGCTGCTTGTCCTGGATCTCCACACCTTCAATCCCCACCTCGGCAAGTGTACAGATCACAATATCCTCTGCCTCTGTTTTTGTCTTAAGTGTAAAACGGTTCCATTTCATATTTCTATATCTCCTTATGCTGTATACACATTTACGGATTTTCGTTCCTGTCTGTCGCCTGTTTTCTATTGTCCCGAAAACGGGCACTTCTTTTAATATACACGAATACAGAAAAAAAAGAAAGAGGCATTTTGTGCCTCTTTCCTGTTTTCACTTTATTTATTCCTCGAACATTTCCTTAACTTTCTCACGGAAACCTTTTTTCTTCTTTTCAGTTTTTTCGGAAGTCTCGGATGTGCTGTCCTCTGACGGACGGTTTCCACATGCCGCATCAAAAGCTTCCAGAGCTTTCTTTGCTTCCTCATTGAGATTTGTCGGAGTCTGGACTACCAGGGTTACATAGTGATCACCACGAACATTCTTGTTACGTAATGACGGAACACCTTTGCCCTTCAGACGAATTCTTGTATCAGTCTGTGTTCCCGGCTTCACCTCATAGGCAACCTCACCGTCTACCGTATTGATACGCATCTCCCCGCCAAGTGCAGCCTGTGCAAATGTGATCGGAGCTGTTGAAAAGATATTCATATCCTGTCTCTGGAAGATCGGATGACGAGCTACATTTACCTCCACCAGCAGATCTCCTCTCGGTCCGCCGTTGGTTCCCGGTTCGCCTTTTTCGCGGATACGGATACACTGACCATTATCAATACCGGCCGGTACAGACACCTGGATCTTCTTTCTGGAAGAGGTATATCCTGTTCCACGGCAGGCACTGCATTTGTCCTTGATCACCTTACCGGTTCCATTACAGTCCGGACAGGTCTGAACATTACGTACCATACCAAACATGGACTGCTGGGTGTAAACGATCTGACCCTGGCCCTTACATTTCGGACATGTGACCGGTGATGTTCCAGGTTTCGCTCCGGTTCCGTGACATGTGGTACATTCATCCTTCAGAACGATCTCCAGCTCTTTCTCGCATCCGAAAACCGCTTCCTCAAAAGTAATGTTCACACGTGCACGAAGGTTGGCGCCCTTCATCGGTCCGTTGTTGGCCCGTCTGGTTCTGCCTCCGCCGCCGAAAAGGTCTCCGAAGATATCTCCGAAGATGTCTCCCATATCTGCACCGTTGAAGTCAAATCCGCCAAAGCCGCCGGCTCCGCCTCCACCGCCGTTTTCGAATGCCGCATGACCAAACTGATCATACTGTCTTCTCTTATCGGCATCACTTAAAACGGAGTAAGCCTCTGTCGCTTCTTTGAATTTCGCCTCAGCCTCTTTATCACCCGGATTTACATCCGGGTGATATTTCTTGGCCAGCTTACGATATGCTTTTTTTAATGTTGCGTCATCGGCGTTTTTATCCACACCTAAGACTTCATAATAATCTCTTTTATCAGCCATTGTAATTGTTTCCTACTTGTCTTAGACTTCCTTGTAATCAGCATCTACAACATCATCGCCGTATCCTGCTTCATTTCCGCCCTGGGCACCAGCGTTTCCGCCCATGTTGCCCATATCCGGTCCAGGACCAGCCTGACCCTGAGCTCCCTGAGTCTGCTCATACATCTTGGAAAACAGCTTCTGAGCGCTCTCCATCATCTTCTCCTGTGCAGCCTTGATGTCTGCAACCTGAGAATCGGTAAGCTCCTGAGCATTTGCTGTCTGTGCAAGAAGATCCTTCAGTGCATTGAGGTCTGCCTCAACACTTGCTTTATCGTTTGCATCAAGCTTGTCGCCTGCTTCCTTCAGTGCATTCTCAACCTGGAATACCATGGAGTCTGCATTGTTCCTTGTGTCGATCGCCTCTTTACGTTTCTTATCCTGAGCCTCGAATTCAGCTGCTTCTTTGACAGCTTTGTCGATATCGGAATCGGACATGTTAGAACCAGCTGTGATTGTGATGTGCTGCTCCTTACCTGTTCCAAGATCCTTAGCGGATACGTTAACGATACCGTTGGCATCAATGTCAAATGTTACCTCGATCTGCGGAACACCACGACGTGCTGGCGGGATTCCATCCAGACGGAACTGGCCGAGGGATTTGTTGTCTTTTGCGAACTGACGCTCACCCTGTACAACGTTGATATCTACAGCTGTCTGGTTATCTGCTGCTGTGGAGAAGATCTGGCTCTTCTTTGTAGGAATTGTAGTATTTCTCTCGATCAGACGAGTTGCGATACCACCCATTGTCTCGATGGACAGAGACAGCGGAGTAACATCCAGAAGAAGGATATCACCGGCACCTGCATCACCTGCAAGTTTACCACCCTGTACGGAAGCACCAAGTGCAACACACTCATCCGGGTTCAGGTTCTTGCTCGGCTCTTTGCCTGTTAACTGTCTTACCTTATCCTGTACTGCCGGGATACGAGAAGAGCCACCAACCAGAAGTACCTGGCCAAGCTCAGAAGCTGTGATACCTGCATCAGACAGTGCACGACGAACCGGCTCAGCTGTCAGCTCTACAAGATCATGTGTCAGCTCATCGAATTTAGCTCTTGTAAGGTTCATATCGAAATGCTTCGGTCCTTCAGCTGTTGCTGTGATGAACGGAAGGTTAATGTTTGTTGTTGTTGCGGAAGAAAGCTCTTTCTTAGCCTTCTCAGCTGCCTCTTTCAGTCTCTGAAGAGCCATCTTATCGTTGCTTAAGTCTACGCCCTCTGTTCTCTTGAACTCGGAAAGCATGTAATCTGTGACCTTCTTATCAAAGTCATCTCCACCAAGACGGTTATTACCAGCTGTGGAAAGAACCTCGATAACGCCATCACCGATCTCGATCACAGATACATCGAATGTACCGCCACCAAGGTCGTATACCATGATCTTCTGCTCTTTCTCATTGTCAAGTCCATATGCAAGAGCTGCTGCTGTAGGCTCGTTGATGATACGTTTTACATCAAGACCTGCGATCTTACCTGCATCTTTGGTAGCCTGACGCTGAGCATCGTTGAAGTAAGCCGGAACTGTGATAACTGCCTCTGTTACTTTCTCACCAAGATATGCCTCTGCATCCTTTTTCAGTTTCTGAAGGATCATTGCGGAGATCTCCTGTGGAGAATATTTCTTGTCATCAATGGTTACACGGTAATCGGTACCCATCTCTCTTTTGATAGAGGAGATTGTTCTGTCTGCATTTGTAACTGCCTGACGTTTTGCAGGCTCACCTACCAGACGCTCTCCTGTTTTTGTAAATGCTACAACGGATGGTGTTGTTCTTGCGCCTTCTGTATTTGCGATAACTGTCGGCTGTCCACCTTCCATTACGGCTACACAGCTGTTTGTTGTACCTAAGTCAATACCAATAATCTTTCCCATGATTTTTTCCTCCTGTTTTAGTCTGTATCTGTTAAAATAAAGTTTGTTGTCAGTTAGTTCGCAACCTTTACCATACTGTGGCGTACTACGAAATCCTTGTAGGTGTAACCCTTCTGGAATTCTTCCACCACGATGTTCTCTCCAACCTCTTCATCTTCCACATGCATCACTGCATTATGGAAATCCGGGTTGAATTCCTTTCCCACTGCTTCGATTGGCTTCACACCAAGCTCATCCAGTGTTGTGGTAAGCTGCTTGTAGATCATTTTCATTCCATCTGCAAAAGCATCGCCTTCCTGTGCCTGTGCAAGACCTCTTTCGAAGTTATCTACAACCGGCAGGATCTTTTCAACGATCTCTTTCGCTCCGATGATGTACATGCTGGATTTTTCTTTTTCCGTTCTTTTACGGAAATTATCAAATTCAGCCATGGTACGCTTCAGGCGATCGGTAAGTTCCTCCACCTTCTGCTCAGATTTATCTTTTTTCTTCTTTCCGAAGAAGGAAGTTTTTGATTTTTCTTCTTTTTTATCCTCTGAGGCAGCTTCTTCGCCTGGAGTATTGTTTTCTTCCTCCGGCAGATCTTCTCCCTCCGGTGTCAGGCTTTTTTCTTCCTGATCTCCGTCAGTTACGGGGATTTCCTTCTCCGCTTCCTGCTCTTCGGATGTTTTCTTTGTTTCCTCCGACACTTTTTTTCTACCGCCTTTCTAAGTTTTCTTCTTTTTCAAAACGTCATCCAGATGATTCTTAAGCTCTTTCAGACTGTCCACTACATTCTCATAATCCATTCGTTTGGGACCGATGATCCCGATGGTTCCGTACATTCCGTCTCCCAGTTCATATCTGGCAGTTACAATGCTGCAGTCCTTCATGGTCTGGATCGGCATCTCATCACCGATATAAACCTGGATTCCTGTATTCTCTCCATCTGACATCTGTTCTTTTACAAGATCGGCAAGTTCATGCTTCTCCTCAAATGCGGAGATCAGCTCCGTTGCCTTTTCTTTATCGGCAAGCTCCGGATACTTGAAGATGTTGGTTGCACCTGAAGTATAGATCTCCATATCTTCCTCTTCCACATGAATGGTGGCTGCCACTGCATCCAGAACTGTTGCCACCACACCACTGTGGCTGCCTGCCTGTTCCTTCAGTCTGGCGATCATCCCAAGGTTGATATCCTGGATCGGGATCCCATTGAGATTGGTGTTAAGAAGAAGATTCAGTTTCAGGATCGTCTGGTCGTCCATTTCCTCGTCCAGATTGATGATCTGGTTCCGGACTGTGTTGTTGTCACTGACAACCACTGCCACAAGCTGAAGCTCGCTCATTCTCGACAGCTGGATGAACTTGATCTTGTTGCCGCTGTACTGCGGAACGGAAACCATGGTAGCATAGTTGGTATTGGAAGCAAGAACCTTCGCAACCTTCTTAAGCACCTTATCCATCTTATCTGTCTTCTCAATGATCAGATCTCGCAACTCTGCAACCTCTGCTTCCTTCTCCTTCATCAGCTCATTGACGTAAAGTCTGTAGCCCTTATCTGAAGGAATCCTTCCTGCTGAGGTATGAGGCTGGACGATATAGCCCATATCTGTCAGGTCTGACATTTCATTTCGGATCGTTGCGGAACTTACATTGAGATCCGCATACTTGGAAATGGTCCTGGAGCCAACCGGTTCTCCGGTCTCCATATAGGTCTTGATGATTGCTTTTAAGATTTTTTGCTTGCGCTCATTCAACACCTCTTCCATGAAGCCATCTCCTTTCCTTTTTATTCTTCCTGACGGATGTTGATTCTTTTTTTATATCTGTTAGCACTCATTTTAGTGGAGTGCTAACATCTACAGTCTTTAAGATATCACCATGTAAAATATTTGTCAATATGTTTTGAAAAAAAGTTCTTATTTTTTCAAAACAAAAAAAGCATCAGTACGATGCTTTTTTGTAATACTGGTCTATGCAGTTCTGTGCCCCGGCAAAAAATTCCGCTTCTGTTTTCTGTCCCAGCACATATTTCTGAAATTCCGTACCCATAGCCGAAACAGCTTCTATGGAATCGGCACACAGTGGTCTTGCCTTCAGCTTATAATCTTTCAGATATTGCCGGATCATTTCAATGCCATCCAAATCAAAATTCTTATCCTCGATCACATCCAGTCTTGCCGGACACATTTTTGTCAGCTGTCCGTAATTTTTGCTGGCCTCATATCCGGACACATACTGAAGGAACTTCAGAGCTGCTTCTTTATGATCAGAATTTTTATTCAGTACATACTGCCAGGTTGCGATATTGGTCACCTTCTCGTCAAATTCCGGAAATGGTGCCATATGGATCTTATCTTTTCCATACACGCCTGCATTCTGAAAAGTACTCAACACACCGGTATACATAAACATACATCCATACTGGCCGTTTATAAATTTTTCATTCAGCTGGTCATGCTGGTCAATCAGATTCTCCTCTGATATCATCCCTGTATCCAGCATTCGCTTCATATATTCTGCCGCTTCTCTTGTTTTCGGATCCGTCCAGTCTGTATAATCTCCTCCGAAAAAATCGACATACTCGCTGATACTATTATATATGTAAGAAATCTCCCATGCATCCCCATATGCATATTTTCCCGTATTCTGAAGCTTTTTTTGAAGGATCTCAAGATCACTGAGACAGGAGAGTCTGTCCAGACCAGCCTGATCCAGCAATTCCTGGTTCACCCAGAATGCCATGATATCCATCCTGAACGGTACCGAAAAAATATGTCCGTCTGACATGCATATTTCTTTCAGGTATTCCTGCAGAAAATTCGCCGCTGTCTCCTCTGTCATAACCGTATCTTCCAACGGAAGAAGAAATCCCTTATGTTTAAATTCGGATATCATCTCATCATTTACTGTGATCAGATCAACAGAATCATCTCCTGATGTCAGAAGAGTTGCTATTTTGGCCTGGCGATTGTCCGCATTGGCCGGACATTTTTCAATATGGATCTTTATTCCAAGATCTTTTTCCGCCTGGCTGATAAAAGAATCAAAGCCTTCTGTGCCTGCATCCACATGAAGGATCGTCAGTTCCTGTCTGTTCTCCGGCACAATATCAGATGCAGCCTCCTTCTTCTGGACTCCACATCCTGTCACTGCCAGAGCCAGGGCAAATACCCCGCAAAATACCTGTTTTTTCAATCTCTACCACCCTTTTTATCTGGGCCATCTATCCTCTTTTGACATCAACGGCTGGAACGGTGCATGAGGAAGTGTCTGATACCAGTACGCTACACTTGCCACATCATCCTGTCGTTCAAACAGGCCACGGTATCCGACGCCTATCTGCTGAATCGTAACGTGAAGATCCTCTTCAAAGCAGATCGGATCCTGTAAATGCCATCTGTAAAAGCCTCGCATTGGCGGGCAGTCATCATTATGATAAAAATTGTGGATCAGTTCGTCATGGGCAGAATAATACGGATATCCCAGATATGGTGTGTTATAATTCTGTTCCACGGTTTTTCCATCCACCTGTTTGGCAAAGCTCCAGGAACCTCCAAAGTAATCTTCCGTTCCTGTTCCGCAGATGGTCGGATACTCCTCATCTCCGTCAATATAAAACTTCATTTCTCCCTCGCCCCACCAGTAACGTTCCAGTGTAGTAAGTGCCATGTAGGTTCCTATATAATGGCCTTTTCCTTTTACTCCATCCAAAATTGTATAATCTTTTGTTTTTTCTGTCAACCGTTCCCGTCTCCACTGTGCATGGAAATAAGCAATATCTTCCGGAAGCTCATCATAAAGGCAATAATCTACCTGATAGAAAAACGCCGGGATTTTATTTGCATGCTGGTTTTCCAGTGTGATCTTTGCTTTCTTCTTAAACGGCATCGGGAAATAGCAGTTAAATCCCCTGCTTGGAACAACAGCCACAGGAACAGAATTTACAAAACATTCCCTTCCGAATCCGCAGCAGAAGAAATCACCCAGAGGACTTTCCACGGAAGGAGTTTCCTCGTCATCCCAGTACATACGGATCACAAGATCTCTCAGTACAAAGCAATCTGCCTCTGTAGTCTTATTATCAACGGTGATCCAGATATGATTGATCTGTCCCGGTCCTTCCATTTCTGCCAGAGTTACCACAGTTCCCGGCTCAATATCCTTAAGACACGGGCTTCCTTTTCTGGATGGTCCCAAATGACTTGCAGCCATACCGCCTCTGCCTTTTTCTCCATGAGGATTTTCCGCGTTGATTGCACGGCTTTTTCCATGCTTTGCAAGTGCGATTCCTCCCAGTCCGCCTGTAAATGCCTGATACATATCTGTTTTCTCCTCTCTTTTGGAAATTAAAAATATTTACGCTTTTACTCCACCTGCCATGATACCATCCATGATCTGTTTCTCAAAAACAGCTACAAAGATAATGATCGGAAGAAGGATGATCCATCCCATGGCGCTGACCAAATCCCACGGAACTCCATACATGTTGTCACGTAACGGAAGCTGTACAATGGAAACGGAAAGTACCTGAATACCATTTGAATAAAACAACGGTGTGAAAAAGTTATTCAGACAGGTAATAAAGTTGATAATGCAAACCGTAGCGATCGCCGGCTTCATCAGCGGCAGAACGATCGTAAACAGTCTCTGTGAAAAAGATGCGCCGTCAATAGCAGCTGCCTCCTCCAGTGAGATCGGGATCTCACCGACAAAGTTTCTGAGGATCAGGACCGTAAACGGTATAACGGTACTGATATAAAGAAGGATAAGTCCCGGATATGTATCATACAGCTTTACCTTCTGCATAAACTCATACAGCGGGCGGGCTGTAACAACCTCAGGAATCAGCATGGTAGCCAGCACAAATGCAAATGCAACAGAAACTCCCTTTGAGTTAAATCTTGAGAATCCATAGGCAGCCATTGCACACAGCACGGTACTGATCACAAGTGTAAGGCCTACGATCAGAACTGTATTTCCGATCTTTGAAAGCAGTCCTACATTCTGTATCAGAAATTTATAGCTTTCCAGTGTGGGATGATCCGGAAGATAATCGATCGGTGTTTTAAACAGTTCTCCTGCCGGTGTGATCGAAGAAATAAAGATCCAGTAAACCGGGAACAGGATCAGAAAAGCCACGACTGCAAACAGAACCCATCTTCCAACGGCTACCACTCCATGATAAACATTATATTTTCCTGTATTCTTCACGATAATTCCCCCTAACTGTCAAACTTATTCATAACACGTATATTCAGCCAGCTGAAGATCGCCATTACAACAAACAGCAGCATAGCCAGCGCCGAAGCATATCCTACGTTTAGATTTGTAAATGCTTCTGTTGTGATTCTGTATGCGATCAGCGCAGTATCCTCTCCAGGGCCTCCAGATGTCATGGAATAAACCAGATCGAAGGTTGTCAGTCTCCAGAGTGTGAACGGAATACATAAAGTCAGGACATTTTTTGCGATCAGCGGAAGTGTGATCCGGAAAAAGCTCTGGATCCCGTTTGCACCGTCTACCTTTGCTGCCTCATAGATATCGCCGGAAATAAACTGAAGTCCGGAAAGTACAAGGATTGCAAAGAACGGAAGGTCCTTCCACAGGTCCATTGCAATTACCGCTGCTCTTGCAGTACCTGTATTGATCAGCCAGCTGTTCTGGTAGCCCGGTACAAACCAGCGGATAAAATCATTGATCAGACCATAATCATTGTTAAATGCCCATTTTGCAGCCATACCGGCTACTACTGCAGGCATAGCCCACGGAATCAGCACGATGGTCCTCAGAAAACGGCGGCCTTTGAATTTCATATTCAGGATCAGTGCCAGGATAACTCCGAGGATCACATGCAGGATCATGGAAGCAACCACAAATATTGCCGTAAAGCTGATCGATGTGAGCACTTTAGGATCAGAAAATACCTTCAGGTAATTCTTGAAGCCTATAAATTCATTGATACCTGCAAGGATACTGATATTAAAGAAGCTGTTTTTCACAGTCATCAGAATGGGATATAATGTTGTAAAGCCTCGAATCAGTACAACTGGCAGGATCAAAAGCCACGGTATCCACTTCATAGTTTTTTTACTTATTGTCATGGAACTTTCCTCCCTGTTCATCAAGCAATGTAAAGCAGACTTTTACCTCTGCTTTACATTGCTGTTTTTTTATATCTTTTACTTATACATATCTACCACATCCTGAGCCTTCTTGCAGAACTCATCAACTGTAATCTCGTCTTTCATACAGGACTGGAAGATTGTTCCCATATCGCTGATAAATTCCATTGTCTGTGCCACCATCGGACGTCCCTGTACATTGCATTCATTTGCATATCTGCTGTACATTTCTTTTGCCGGGTCAGAATCCGGAACTACCTTCTCTGCAACATCCTTTCTTGCAGGATATCTGTCAAATGCTTTATAGGAAGCTTCCATTCCGCCTTCATCAGCCATATACTGGAGGAATTTCACAGCTGCATCTTTATTCTTGGATGCTTTGTTGAGAACATAGCTCCAGGAATCTGTAAAGATCGCACGCTCTCCCTTACCGCTGAAATCCGGTACCATTTCCATGTGGATCTTATCTGCGCCAAGCATATCTGCCTTTGCATAATCTGTTCCAAGGCCCCACATGAACCAGCATCCGTATTTTCCGTCATTGATCTTCGGATTCATCTGCTCATATTTATCAGCGATCTGCTCAATGGATGTTTCTTTATCAGCAACCAGATCGTGGAGGAACTGAACTGCTTCCTTGTTTTCCTCTTTGGTCCAGTCAAAATAATCGCCGCCGAACATGTTTACAAACTGTGCAAGCTCGTTAAATGCATAAGTTTTCTCCCAGGAACCGCCGTAGCCGAATCTTCCGTCCTTGGAAACAGCCTTCATATACTTCATGAAATCCTCTTTTGTATCAATGGATTTGATTCCGACCTCATCCATGATCTCCTGATTTACCCAGAATGCAAGATATCCTGTATATCCTGGAACACCGATGATGTTTCCGTCCTTATCTGTGATCATATCCTTTACATATCCCTGGGCAAACTGATCAGCGATATCATCTGTCATTACTGTATCATTCAGTCCTTCCAGCCATCCAGAATTTTTAAATGCCGCACTCATCTCATCGTTGATCTCAATGACATCCACGGAAGCATCTCCTGTGGAAAGCATTGTGGTGATCTTCTGCTGACGTGTATCTGAATCTGTAGGTGCCGCAACTACATTAATGTTCAGGCCCGTGGCATCTTCCACATTTGCAAGCCAGTCCTCAAAATCCGGGTCTGTGGTGTTGATGCTGTATAAGGTAAGATCATATTTCTCCTTTGCGGAAACAGTAACCACGTTACCTGCCATACCCACAACCATCGCTGCTGCCAAAACTGCACTCATTACTTTTTTCTTCATATCTTTCTTCCTTTCTGGACATTTTCGTGTTTGTCCACACCTGTTTTTGATGGTTTAAGGATACCAGAGAGTCCCCTCATTCTAAATACAATATTTTATGATTTATTTATATTATTTTTCGTTCTCTTGTATTTTTGTTGTTAATTTTTTATAATCCTTTTATATAATCTATATTTGTAACGGCTTTTTTTCACAGCTGAATTCGGTTTCATTAATTTGTTTTTGACATAAAGGAGAATATGTACTATGAAATTCCACAAATGTATCCCACCCAGTTTTTCCTCATTTCGCTATAAGCTCCTGCTCGCATTTCTGATCGCAACTATGGTACCTCTGATTTCCCTGACCTTCATCAGCTATCACATTTCCTATAACATTGCCAGAGATCGTATCATCGATTCTGCCGTAATGACTGACAAGCAGCTGGTCTCTCAGCTGAACGACCGCCTCGGTCAGGTTGAAAATGTAGCAGATACCATACAGTTTCAAATGTACTCCCTAAATCAGCCTTCCTCTAATAAGGTAGATGCACTGAAAAAATTCACCACTGTAAAAAACAATATTTCGCTGTATAAATCCACATTCGATTTCTTCCATATATATGTTTTTCTGCAGCCCGATCAGCTCGGTTCAAAAGAAAGCCTGTACTTCTTTTCCACAGATGAGCTTTCTGCATATGGTCTGGATAAAAATATTGTTTCCGGTTCAGGCTTTTCCTCTGTCTGGATACCGGTTTCCAATATGCCTCTGCCTAAAATACTGTCCACAAAAAAATCATCTGCCGATGTGATCCTCTGCGTCCGGGCACTGAAAAATCAGGCCACCGGTATTCTGGAATACGCCTACGGCATTGCTCTGGACACCTCAGAGCTTACCACTTATCTGCAGCCTGCTGCTTTGGATTCCCGCATATACAGCTACATTCTCACAGATCACGGAGAGATTGCAGCAAAAAATACATCCTCACTGAATTTATCCGGAATTTCCAAAGCACAGTTTCAGAAATTTAAAGAAAATGCAGATTCTTCTTTTCACAGCGGCGACAAATATTATAACTGCTGTACCTTAAGCAATGGCTGGCTCCATGTTACCGAAATCCCTGAAAGCTACATTCAGGGCAACACACACATCCTGATCCGTGCCTTACTGATCACTGTCCTTATTTTTCTGCCCCTTACTGTTATCATCGTGATCCTGTTTTCCGAAAATCTTACCCGGAAGATCACTGCACTTTCCTATGCAATGGAAACTTTTCAGCTGGGACATGATCCGGAACATCTGTCTATCGTTACTGTTCCCCACCCGGATGACCCTTCCAGGTATGATGAGATTGACAGACTGGGCATCACCTTTGAAGATATGCAGCACACAATAGCCGGAAACCTGAAGTCCATTGTAAATCTTTCCGTAAACGAAGAACGTCTGAAATACCAGCTGCTCCAGTCACAGATCAATCCGCATTTTCTTTACAATATCCTGGGATCGATCCGTACCTGCCAGTCCCTTGGAAAGCTTGACATTGCTGATCAGATGATTGCAAATCTGACTGCCTTTTACCGTCTTACCCTGCGTAAATCAAAGGAACTTATTCCTATTAAAGATGAATTGGAAATTGCCCGGCTTTATCTGGAAATGGAAAAGCTCTGTCATAAAGATAATCTGGACTGGGAGATCGAAGCAGAAGATGGAATCGAAAATTTCCTGATCTGCAAGTTTACACTTCAGCCATTTCTCGAAAATTCCATTCTGCACGGGATTTCTTCGGGCACACCAGCTGTTTTCATTTCGATCCATGTTCTTTATGGCGATGATACGGTTGTGATCTCCATTGAGGACAACGGTGCCGGCATGGACTCCGAAACCCTTGCACAGCTGCGCCATGCTATTGAGCATAATGTTATTGATTATGAGAAGCATTTTGGAATTTCCAACGTAAGTTCCCGTATTTCCAACCCATTATACGGAAACGGTTCCGTAAGGATCCGCAGCAACCCCGGAAACGGCACATACGTCACCATTGAATTCGAACAGATGGAGGAAGATATCGATGAAAAAAATAATGATCGTAGATGATAATTACTTATCTGCAGAAGGTATCGAAAAAAACATAGACTGGGAAACACTGAATGCAGAGATCATCCATGTCTGCTACAATGGAACCTCTGCTATCGAAGCCATGAAAAAAGAACCGGCAGATCTGATCATTTCTGACATTGAAATGCCTGATCTTGACGGCATTTCCATGAGCCGTCAAGCTCTTGAGATCAATCCTATGGTGAAGATCATCCTGATCAGTGCCTATGATAAATTTGAATATGCAAGACGCGCTCTGCTCCTCGGTGCTCTGGATTATATCGAAAAGCCTCTGGATTATGCCTATCTTATCCAGAAGGTAAAAAACGCTTTTGCACTGATGGAAAAGGAACAGAAAAATCTCCAGCTTCTGAAACAAAGCAGGCCTCTTCTTACGGAAAAATTTTTCCGCGAGATCACACACCTTCCGTCTTCTGAAGCAGCCTACCGACTGAAGCCTTATCTTAAGTATCTGAACCTGGAGCTGAATTATGATTTTTATACAGTTGTTATTCTGGAGCTTGAAAATGCTCCGGATCTAAAAGCTGTTTACGGGATTGAAAAGTTTCAGATGGAGCTTTTCAACCTTCAGGATCTGATAACTGAGGAAACCGCTTCTCTTGATTTTGTGTATCTTCTCCCGGATATGGATGGCTATCTGTGCATTCTGGGACACAGCGGCTGTCAGTCCAACAGCTTCCGCCAGCTTACCAGCGGACTTATTTCCTCAATCGCAGATGCCTGCCAGCCACTGGGACTTTCTCTCAACGCAGGTATTGGAACAATTGTCCAGGATTTTTGGAACCTGAACCATTCTTATAAAAGCGCCGTACATGCACTGGAATACAGATTCTTTTTCCCGCATCAGAATATCTTTGACGGAAGAGAGGCTCTGGGTTCCGATCTGTCTGTTGCAGATTTTTCAGATACAAAGGAGGATGAACTGATCCGGCTTCTCTGCAAAAAGGATACCGCTGCCATAGATCTCTGGTTTCAGAATTTTTCCGACTGGCTCACTCAGAAATTTCGCACAAAGAATTTCGCTTTCATACAGATCTATTCTCTTCTCGGCCGGATCCTGAAATTTTTCTATGAATTAAATCTGGATACTCATGACCTGGAAGCTAAAATTTTGTATGTTTACAACCACATAAATGAGTTTCATAATACGGAAGAACTATGTCAATGGCTGAAGGATCTATGCCATCTTTTATGCCGGAAGCTTGATTCCTCCATGAATGATTATCACCAGAAGCTCTGTGAACTGGTGATCTCCTATATCAACGAACACTACACTGACAATACGCTCTGCCTCAATGACATTGCCGCCTCTGCCAATGTAAGCCCTGCTTATTTAAGTGCTCTTTTCAAAAAAAATCAGGGGATCAGTATCAGCGACTTTATCACATCTCAGCGGATTTCCGCAGCCGCCCGTTACCTTTCTGCAACCAGTATGAGTCTGAAGGAGATCAGCCTGAAATGTGGTTATGCCAATCAATATTATTTCAGCACCAGCTTCAAAAAGAAAATGGGGATCACACCTTCCGCCTATCGTGAACAACATACATAACTTCTTCTCTTCTTTATAACAAAGTTACTGTCACAAATGCCAGTGCCCTTCTCCGGAATTTTACTTATAATCAATTAATAAAGAGGATCATCATATTTTTTCGAAGGAGGGATCGCTATGAAAAAATGGAAAAAAATCCTGATAAAAATTCTTCCCAAAAGCTCAGGCAAATACCCTTAACTCACTTCTCTATTTAATTATTCCATAGAAATGCCCCTGACGCTGACAGCCAGGGGCATTGTATCGTCAGCTGCTTTGCAGCCTATTCCGTTAATTCTTCCAGATTCTTTTTTAATTCGAGCATCTTGTCTCTCAGCTCTGCAGCCTGCTCAAAATTCAGGTCTGCTGCAGCAGCACGCATCTGCTTCTCTACCTGGGCGATTACCTTCGTCAGTTCTTTGCGGTTCATGGATTCCGGATCCTTCTTAAGCTTCACTTCTGTCTCTGCCACCTTCTTCGAGACAGCGATCAGATCACGGACTGCCTTCTTGATCGTAGTCGGAGTGATGCCATGCTCTCTGTTGTAAGCCTCCTGTATCGCTCTCCTTCTTTCAGTCTCCGAGATTGCTTTTTCCATGGATTCTGTCATGTTATCCGCATACATGATCACATGTCCTTCGCTGTTCCGGGCAGCACGACCGATAGTCTGTACCAGAGATGTTTCAGAACGAAGGAAGCCTTCCTTATCTGCATCCAGGATCGCTACCAGCGTGATCTCCGGAATATCCAGCCCTTCTCGCAGAAGGTTGATACCGACCAGCACATCAAACACATCCAGGCGCATATCTCGGATGATCTCCGCACGTTCCAGAGTGTCAATGTCTGAATGGAGGTATCGGACACGGATTCCCAGATCTTTCATATAATCGGTAAGGTCTTCTGCCATACGTTTGGTCAGGGTCGTGATCAGGACTTTGTTTTTCTTTTCAATTTCCTTATTTACTTCCGCTACAAGATCATCGATCTGTCCTTCGATCGGACGCACCTCCACCTTCGGATCAAGAAGCCCTGTAGGACGGATGATCTGCTCTGCACGGAGAAGCTCATGGTCATATTCATATTCTCCCGGTGTCGCAGATACAAACATTACCTGGTCAAGCTTGTTCTCGAATTCATCAAAGCTCAATGGACGGTTGTCCTTGGCAGATGGAAGTCGGAAGCCGTAATCTACCAGGGTCTGTTTACGGCTCTGATCACCGGCATACATACCGCCCACCTGAGGAACTGTTTTGTGAGACTCATCTATAATAAGTAAAAAATCATCTCCGAAATAGTCCATCAGCGTATACGGCGGCTGGCCCGGAGCCAGTCCTGTAAGATGTCTGGAATAGTTCTCGATTCCGGAACAGAAACCGGTTTCCTTCATCATTTCCACGTCAAAGTTGGTACGCTCTGCAATTCGCTGAGCCTCGATCAGCTTGTCCTCACTTTTGAAATATCCCACCTGCTGCTTCATTTCTTCCAGGATTGCATCTGCCGCACGGCGGATCTGCTCCTGTGGTACTACATAATGAGACGCCGGAAAAATAGCCGCATGGCTTTCCACGCTTTTGATCTCACCGGTAAGCACATCGATATCTGTGATCCGCTCAATCTCATCTCCGAAAAATTCCACACGCACTGCCCTGTCCGTGGAGTTTGCCGGAAAGATCTCCAGTACATCTCCCCGGACACGAAAGGTTCCTCTGTGGAAATCCATCTCATTTCTTGTATACTGAATGTCGATCAGCTGTTTGATAACCTCATCACGATCCTTCTCCATTCCTGGGCGAAGAGAGATCATCATGTCAAAAAATTCCTGCGGCGCACCCAATCCGTAGATACAGGAGACAGAAGAGACCACGATCACATCCTTCCGTTCACATAAGGCTGCTGTGGCAGACAGGCGGAGCTTATCGATCTCATCGTTAGTGGACGCATCCTTGGCAATGTAGGTGTCTGTTGACGGGACGTAAGCCTCTGGCTGATAGTAATCGTAGTAGGAGACAAAGTATTCCACTGCGTTCTCAGGGAAGAATTCCTTGAACTCTCCGTAGAGCTGTGCAGCCAGTGTTTTATTGTGCGCAAGTACCAAAGTTGGCTTGTTTAACTTGGCGATAACATTCGCCATGGTGAATGTCTTACCGGAGCCTGTGACACCAAGCAAAGTCTCGAACTGGTTGCCTTCTTTAAAGCCCTTGACCAGTTTCTCAATTGCCTGAGGCTGGTCGCCTGTTGGTTTGTATTCGGAGTGTAATTTGAAATGATCCATACGTTTCTCCTTGTTATTCTGAAATTTGTGGATATGTAAATACTGCCTGTTACTACATGTAAAAAAAGTGTTTTTATCTTTATTATTCTTGCTTTTACAGTATATCATTCAGAGTAAAAAAAGTACAGAACAAGCGAATGTTTGTTCTGTACTTTTCATTATTAATTTATCCAAAAAGCTCCGGCTCATTCTCAATCAAATCTTCTGCCAGATATTTTGCATCCATATTTTCTATTCCATAACTGTCATTTGAAATTTGTTCAGCAAGTTTACTGGAATAATAAATATCAAATGCCTTTCGCAAATCAATCCCTTTCATTTCTGAAATTGCATTGATAATATCATTTTCCAAATTTTGCTTATAAACTTCTTCCAATTGCTTCTTATCTACCATTGTTTTCCACCTCATATGCTCTTTTAAAAGCGATCACTCGATTCAGTGTTTCCTGATTTACAATACAGATTTGATTATTCATCTTATAGTATCTCAATTCATCTAAAACTTTTTCCTTATCCCATAATCCTCTAAAATACATATCTACAGTCTTAAACACGTCATCATCCGCAACATTTCCTATAATAATGTCATATTCTTTATTTAACGGCTGTCCTTTTCTACATGCACATACAAAATCAAGCCATTTCTCATTTTCTTTTTCAAAAGATAATACCTTAAAATCATCCCATTCTTCAGATAATTCATAAACATTAACTATTGCAGCCTTTTCCTGTCTCATGCCCTTTCGGACTGCCCATTTCTTTGCCTGATTTTCGAAAGTTGTAATATAAAATCCCCGGCCAAAATCCAGATACTTTTTCGAATGTACTACGTCCGGACTTTTTATAATTTCTGTTGATCCATGATATACGATCATACATTAACTCCTTTTTCTCTCACATAATCGGTAATATCTTCTACCAAATATTCCTTTCCCTGTGTATGAAGAACATCGTAACATTTAATAATATAGTTATCCAAAATTCCGGTTGAATTTAATATTTTATACACTTTGGCTGGAGACATCTTCCACTTATCCGCAAGACTATACAGCATGAATATTGAAAAGCTCAATTCTTTTTTCTCACACATAATCACCACCAACCTTTCCGTCATATTTATATTTAGATTATAACAAGTATTTTATGTTCATACACTATATTTTTCATTATTCAAAAAAAGCAGGCAATGAAAAGTCACAAAATCTCTTCAGTCACCCGCTTTTCACCCATACTCTCGCCACTACCACTTCCACGATATTGGATGTTCAACCACCCACATACCCAAAATACAACTATTGGTTCTCTTTATAATCTTCAATATAAAAATAATGTTCTTGCTGTTTTCAGATCATTTCAGCTGTTTTCAGGCGATGCAACGACAGATCCCGTCTAGTACCGATTTCCTGATTATGCTGCTCCATACAAAACTACCCCTTCTTTATGAATATTGGAATAAAATGGATAGTTCACAATCCACTTGTTAAAATGCGCTTCACTTTTTGCAATGGGCTTTATATCCGTGTCATGATCCATATTAAAGTCGTAGGTCATGTACGAGAGCTGTTGTGCATATGCCTTTAATTCCATATCTGATATATCCACCAGGATCATAATGTCTACATCAGAATCCGGGCGGAAGTCCCCCCTTGCATAAGAACCATAAAGGATTATCTGGCGTACATGGGAACCATAAATCTTCTTGACCGCTTCCACATACTGTTTAATTAAATCCTGCATAATCTTTGGCATACATCATCACCTCATTTTCTGCTGATAATACTATAAGTTTCTCAATTCACAAATCTTTCTTCTTGATTTTATTATAACCAGTTTACCTTCGTTTCTCAATCAATATTTTCCATGTAACAATGTTCCTGCTTTCTTCGACGAATTTTGTTCACTGTTATGGTATACATCTTGTTCTATATTTTTACTGAAATCAAAAAAAGCAGAGCCTGCTCCACTCAGACTCTGCCTCTCACTTTTTTCTTTTTATACTGCCGTTATTCTTCTACTTCTCTCTCATAAACGATCTCACCGCCAAGAACTGTCATATCCACTTTCGTGGTCTTGATCTCATCCGGGTCGATCTCATAGATATCCTTCTCGATAACTACGAAGTCCGCATTTTTACCCACTTCGATGGTTCCGTTCTCTTCTTCTGTATAGGAAGCGTAAGCTGCGTTTTTTGTAAAAAGCTTCACCGCTTCATCTACGGACATTTTTTCGGACGGGATCCATCCTTCCTCAGGCTGGCCCTTTATATTTTTGCGGGTGACTGCAAAATAAATATTCTCCATGGCATCAAAGCTTACCACAGGAGCATCCGAACCGCCGGATGCATGGATTCCCATATCCAGCATGCTCTTCCATGCATACACCTTATCCATACGGTGTGCACCGATGGCAGGTTCCACTGTGTTCATATCCAGATCGATAAATACCGGTTGAATATATGCCAGAAGATCCTGGTCTTTCATCCCCTGCAAAATACGCGGATTGGTGATCTGGCAATGCACGATACCATGTCTTCCCTTTTTGTTATCCTTCCGGTAAGGAGATTTCGCAGCTGCCTCAATGACCATATCCATGGCACGATCACCGATACAGTGTACCGCTGCCTGCATCTGATGCCGGTCAAAAAAAGCAAACAGATCGTCAAGCTCATCCTGACTGAATGTGATGATCCCCGTATTTCCCGGTGCATCCTCGTAAGGCTCATTCATGGCCGCTGTTCTTGCACCAAGAGAACCATCCTGGATCAGTTTCATCGGCCCGATCGTAAAGTGTTCTCCTCTCTGTCCGGTACGATATCCTTCCTCAATAAAAGCCTTCGCATCCTCCACCCGCTCAAAAAGGCACTGCTCATAATGGCGGATACTCAGCTCTCCTCTGGCATCCAGTGCCTTGTAGGAGGCCATGATCCGACGCCAGTTTTTTCCCGGAAGGGAAGCAAGATCATCGGACTGCACACCTGTAAATCCACATTCATTCAGCTTCTTCGCACTGTATTTGATGTAGCCTTCCACTTCTTCCTGGGACGGTGCATCCAATACGGAAGAATAAAACTGTACTGCGTTCTCCTTCAGAAGTCCGGTATCCAGATCAACCTCCTTCTCAATCTCCGGGAACTCCGGGATTTTTTTCAGAAGCTCCAGACCGCAGCTGTTGCACACAGCCACATGCCCGCAGACACGCACCATAATGATGGGGATTTCCATTGAAAGTGCGTCCAGCTCATCCTTATGCGGATAGCGCGGCTTATCAAAATGCTCCTCATTCCAGCCTCTGCAGTAGAGCCAGGTCAGCTTCTGACCTTTGCTCTCCTCCAGTCTTTTTTTTGCTGCGGCAAGCATCTCCTCAACACTTGTACAGTCAAACAGTTTCACAGATCTTTCCACAAATGCATAATGCAGCATATGCATATGTGTATCCACAAAACCGGGCAGCATCAGCCTTCCCTTAAGATCGATCCGATTTTTGCAGGAAAAAACTTCCGCTTCTTTATCAGTTCCCACAAAAACGATCCGGCCATTTTCGATTCCCACAGCCTCTGCTACTTTTTCACTGTTATCCAGTGTTCTTATACATCCGTTAAAAAAAATCGTATCCACTGTTTATTTTTCCTCTTTTTCTTTTTTATCCTCGTAGAAAAGTGCCATATCCTTGTCTACCTTTCCGATTCCCATGTAACGCGCCTTGTAATCCTTCAGCAGCTTAAAGAAGGTACCACTTAAGATAAACAATGTGGCAACATTTACAAATGTAGGGAATACGGTTGTAAAATCTGCAATTACCCACAGCTGTGCCGGTGTTCCGTTTCCGTAAAGAGTAAGCACTGTGACCAGGAGACCCCATAATGGTGTTCCAAGGACAAAAACCTTCTCTGCGATCTTCAGAACCTTCTGATTATTTTTCAGCCAGTGCTTCAGGATCACGCTGTAGTAGGTGAACCATCCGGTTGATGTTGTCAGTCCGAAAAGGAAAATACTGATCGCGATCAGTGCTCTCGCAACAGAGCCCATTCCGGACTCAAACGCTGTCAGTGTCAGCTCTGATCCCTGAAGTCCTGAATTCCAGTAGCCGGTGGTGATAACAACAAGACCTGTCATGGAGCAGACAACGATGGTATCTGCAAATACCTCAAATGCTCCCATCAGTCCCTGTTTTACAGGATGGTCTGTCTTTGCGGAAGCATGGATCATGGGAGATGTTCCCCAGCCTGCCTCGTTGCTGTATACGGAACGGGCAAATCCAAGACGCATTGCTGTTGCAACACCGGCTCCCATAAATCCGCCGACTGCCGCCTGTGTTGTAAATGCCCCCTTGAAGATCAGTCCAAAAGTTTCCGGCAGCTTGTCAAAATTCACTACCAGTATTGCAAGAGATCCTACAATGTAAAGCATGCACATGATCGGTGTCATATAGGAAGAGATCACACCGACTTTCTTTACACCGCCGATGATGATCAGGTAGATCGCTGCCACATACAGAAGTGATGGTACGATGTACGGCAGGTGGAAGGTACTTCCGACAGCCTCTGATACTGTATAATTCTGTAAGGTAATGAACCATGTCATAAAAATACAGCCGCCGAACAATACTGCAAAAAGTTTCCAGAAGGGAAGCTTTTTCTCTCCGCCAAGTCCCTTCTGCATATAGTAGGTTGGGCCTCCCTGATACTCACCATTTGGCTGTTTTTCTCTGTAGTATACAGCAAGTGTTACCTCTGCCATCTTGATGACCATGGCAAGAAGCGCTGCGATCCAGAGCCAGAATAATGCACCAGGTCCTCCTGTTGCAATAGCCGTTGCAACACCGGACATATTGGATACACCAACGGTACCTCCGATTGCAATGGAAATAGCCTGGAACGGTGTCAGGCTCTTTCCGTCATCTCCGCCTTCCTGGCGACGTTCTTTACTGAACATGTTTTTCACAATGTAACCAAAATGGCGGAACTGGAAGAAACCGGAACGTACTGTCAGATATATGCCTGTAGCGAGGATCGTGATCAGCAGCGGCAGTCCCCAGAGCCAGTTGGTCAGATTTTCAAATAATTCAAACATCTTTTCCTCTCCTGTCTTTCTTATTGTTTGTCTTTTGCATCCATTCGGAAAATCTGTGTATAGAATAAAAAAAATCCCCGGAACATGAAGGCAGATACGGATACCCGGAGTTCCCGACATACAGCTCTTCTGCCATATATCTGCGAGCCCCGTTTCTATCCTCTTTATCCTTCATGCTCTGGGGATCTTACATATCAGTTCACGAATCTTCCAAACGATCATAGTATATCACACTTCCGGAGGAATTTCTACGTTTTCTGTTTGAATTTTGTATTTTTATTCATTTTTCATGAATATTACTATTTTACCGTATGGACTCCGGATACTCCACCCCTTCCGGCATGGGATCCCATTCGTTAAGGCCAATACTCTGCTTGAATTTCGCCTGTTCAAGCGTAAGCTTCGGGAGATCATCCTGCAGATAATCCATCAGCTCGCTGATACCTTCCCGGGTCTTGTTATTTACCATAAATATCCTCTCACAGCCCATGTTTTCCATCCACTGTCTGACCATTGGAATATTGGCATGGGGAGAATCTACCTTGGTGATGATCCCGATCAGCGGCCGCAGGAGAAAATTCCTGCTGCCGTCACTGAACAGGTTAAACGGCTCATTGGCTGCCTGTACAATAGCGATCACATCCGCCTCAAAGGAAAAGCAGGCCAGTCCTACGCTGAAATGCTTGGATTCCGCATATTCTCCCGGTGAATCAATGGTATCTTCATTTGTATTGGTATACTGGGTCTTATGATAATGAAGCTCTTCCCCTTTAAGCGCCTGCGTCAGGGATGTTTTGCCGGCTTCACTTCGACCCATCAGAAAAATTTTTTTCATTTTTTATCCCGTCCTGCTCTAGCTTCTGTGGATCTTACAGACATCGAATTTCAATGTCTCATGGAAAAATCGCACCACTTCCTCCACAGCTGTCATCACTTCCGTAAAACCGCCTGTCAGGATCAGTGTCCCACAGAAACGATCCATAAATCCAACTTCCACATGAGCAGCCTTCACTGCAACATCTGCCGCAACAACGATTGCCTCCCAGGGTGTGACTCTGACCATACCGATGGCATCTCCTCTGTGATCCTCGCCTTCATGAACACCGATATGTAATGCAAGATTCTCATAGACTGATTTATCACTTGGTGTAAAAACATGTGCAAAAGAAAGCTCTTTTCCAGGTACCCGCACACGGGTCAGCCGAAGTCTTTTTCCCTTAAGGTTCTCATAATCATCATGAAACAGCCGCTCCAGCAGTTCTTCCTTCGTTATCCGTTCTTCCATGGTACACTTCCTTATCTCTTGGTGATATTGCATACTACATATCCCAGAGTATCACGGAAATAATCCACGATCTCTTCCATTGCAGTCTGTACATCGGAAATCTCTCCTGTTATGATCAGTGTTCCTGTAAAACGGTCTGCAAATCCAAGATATACATTACCGCTCTTCACAGCAATATCCGATGCGATCACAGCAGACTCGGAAGGTGTCATGTTCATGATACCAATTGCAGATGATCCATAATCCACCTGCGGATTCAGTCCAAGTTTCTGATATATGATAGGTGCCGGACCACCCATGATATGGGCAAATGTGATCTCCTTACCGGCTACGGTTTCCTGTACGATTCTGATCTGATCTCTATGTTCATCTGCCATTGATGATTCCTCACTTTCAAAATTTTATATTATTCTCGATCTGATAATATTGGATAATTTTATAAGCCGGATTTCATTCATCCGGCTTACAGCTTCCTAAAGTCAAGCAGATCTTTGAAATCCGCTCTGCTACCTGCTCATGGTCAAGCGGACATTCGCAATCCGCTTCGCTACTTGCTCATGAACGCAGTCGCTTCGCGATCTGCGTTCAAAAAACAGTCTGGTAGTTCATCTGATTTAATTTTACTATTTACCAATTTTAATGTCAAGACAATTCTTCGAAAATAAGTCAAAAAACAACGTTTTTAAAAATAGAAATCCACAAAAAACAACATTTATTTTCACATCCTCGCGGAAAACCAGTCAGAAATCTGCTCAGAACTCAAACGCCTTCTTAATGCTGTCATAATGCAGGAATTTTCCCTCTGCGGCAAACGCCCTGATCTGTTCCAGGGTTGCAAACATATATCCGTCTGTCTCTTCTGTCTGAAGCTTCAGATCCTTATCCTCCACATCCATGACAAAACGGTACACATCCACAAAGTAATTATCTCCTTCCCCGGGATTCTCTCTTTTATATGTAAAAAGGTATCCGCCCTCTGCCTCACTGGCGTCCAGTCCGGTCTCCTCTTTCACCTCACGGAGTACTGCATCACGGGAAGCCTCTCCTGCCTGGGCTGCACCGCCGGAAACCTCCCACCAGCCTGGGGCCCAGGCCTTTGTCATCACCCGCTTGGTAATAAGGAAAGTTTTGTCCGGTCTTGCTACCACACCTAAGACTGTCAGATGATACTCTCCATCCTTTAAACACCAGTCATTGCGCTTCATAGTTCGTCCTGTCGGTTTCTTATCTGCATCGTAAATATCCCAGAATTCCATTTTATCTATCCCCTGTCTTTTTACAGAACGCGGAAATACAGTCTTACATCTGATCCGTTTCAGCCTGCCCGTTTCTCCGTTTTCTGTATCTTTTTTATTTGTTATGATAACACGTTAAAATCATATATGTAAACCCCTGGATCCGACACCATTTTCCAGTTAGCGTTACTGTTGTTCTGTTCACTCTGTTCTCAGTAACCAGTTAGCTTTCTACATCTGTTTTTTTATATTATAAGCATGCAAGTACCTGCAGCCTGAAAGATGATATGCAAAAATCTATAGATTATTTTTATTATATAACCCGTATTATGAATTAGTTTTATAGATTATTCTGTTATATAATTAACGCAAACAAACGATTCTATTTAAAATAACCAGGGAGGTTTTTCCAAATGAAGAATGATTATCCGCATATTTTTTCCCCATTAACCGTTAAAAATATGACTATCAAGAACCGTATTGTTATGATGCCGATGGGCACCAACTACGGTGAACAGAACGGCGAAATGAGTTTTCTTCATATCAATTATTATGAGCAGCGTGCAAAGGGTGGCACAGGTCTCATCATCGTAGAGAACGCAAGCGTCGATTCCCCGCAGGGCTCCAACGGAACCACACAGCTGCGTATCGATCATGACAACTACCTGCCACGTCTTTTCAAATTCTGTGAAAATATTCATAGATACGGAACAAAGATCGCGATTCAGATCAATCATGCCGGAGCTTCCGCTGTTTCTTCCAGGATCAACATGCAGCCGGTTTCCGCATCTGACGTTCCATCCAAAGAAGGCGGCGAGATCCCGCGTCCTCTTTCCAAAGATGAGATCCTTCACATCGTAAAAAAATACGGTGAGGCTGCAAAACGTGCACAGACAGCCGGCTTTGACGCAGTAGAGATCCATGCAGGACACTCCTACCTGATCAGTCAGTTCCTCTCCCCGATCACAAACAAGCGTACCGATGAGTTCGGCGGATCTGTTGAGAACCGTACCCGCTTCTGCCGTATGGTCATCGATGAGGTAAGAAAACAGGTAGGACCTTTTTTCCCGATCATGCTCCGTCTCAGTGCGGATGAGCTGATGGAGGGCGGAAATACACTGGAGGATACTCTGGAATACCTGGATTATCTTCAGGAAGAGGTTGATATCTTCGATGTTTCCTGCGGACTTAACGGTTCCATCCAGTACCAGATCGATGCAAATTATCTCCCGGACGGATGGCGTTCCTACATGGCAAAGGCCGTAAAAGAAAAATTCAACAAGCCATGTATCTCCATGGGTAATGTCCGTGACCCGAAGGTTGCTGAGCGTATCCTGGCTGACGGTGACGCAGACCTGATCGGTATGGGCCGTGGTCTGATCGCAGACCCTGCATGGGTAAACAAGGTTGCCACAGGTCATGAGTGCGACCTCCGTAAATGTATCTCATGTAACGTTGGCTGTGCCGGAAACCGTATCGGTGTAAACCGTCCGATCCGCTGTACTGTAAACCCATCTGTTCTTGAGGGCGATATATATAAGAAAAAACATATAAATAAAAACTGCAACGTGGTCGTTATCGGCGGCGGCACTGCCGGACTGGAAGCTGCCTGTACAGCCGCAGAGGTTGGATGCAATACCTTCCTTCTGGAAAAAGGCAATGAGCTTGGCGGACTTGCATCTCTGATCTCAAAGATCCCTGCAAAGAACCGTCTTGCTGATTTCCCGCACTATCTCATGCATCGTGCAGAACAGCTTGATAATCTTTACATCTTCAAAAACACAGAAGGAACACCTGAAAACATCCGCAAGTTCCATCCGAATATCATTGTAAGCTCCACAGGCTCCGCTCCGCTTCTGCCTCCGATCGCAGGACTGAAGGATCGTATTGACAACGAGAACCATAATATTTATTCTATTCTTGGTATGATCAGCCACATTAATGATTTTCCGAAGGATCTGGAAGGCAAAAAGGTTGTTGTTGTAGGCGGCGGTGCTGTAGGTCTTGATGTTGTGGAATTTTTTGCTGACAGAAACGCAGACATCTCTATCGTTGAGATGATGGATCAGATCGGACGTGATCTTGACCCGGTAAGCAAAAATGACACAAAGACCATGATGAAAAAACACAATGTACATCAGCTTACAAAAACTGCTCTCCTTGAGGTTAAGGATTCTTCCTTCCTTGTCAGGGGCGAAGGTGAGCCTTATGAGCTTCCATTTGAATACGGCTTCGTATGTCTCGGAATGAGAGCTCAGGGACAGCTTTACCAGAACCTCACAGAGGAATTTTCTTCTGAGGATGTTGAGATCATGAACATCGGCGACAGCCAGAGAGCAAGACGAATCATTGACGGTACCCAGGAAGGACGCAATATCCTTACCATTCTTGAGCAGAAGGGATACCTTTAATATTTTTCCGCTATACCCTTTCCGGGAGTATTTCAATCCTTCTGCCGGAAAGTGTATATAAATCTGTTACAGTTCACTCGGTGATCCGTAACATAGTTTTTCCACGTCTTCCTCCCCCGCAGTCGTCCGGAGAATGTCCGCAGCTTCTTCAGACCTATGTGGCGGGAGGTTTAAAAAAGACAAATCTTCATCCAGATTTTACCAATGAGAGGAGTTATTACCATGTCAGAAAGAATCACAGGACATACCGAACTGATTGGTCTTATGGCATATCCGATCCGCCATTCCAGCTCTCCTGCCATGCAGAATGAAGCTTTTGCAAAGCTTGGCTATGATTATGCATATCTTGCATTTGAGGTTGGTGCAGACGAGATCGAGGATGCTGTAAAAGCCATCCGTACTCTGAAAATGAGAGGTTCCAACGTTTCCATGCCGAACAAAACTCTGGTAGGCCAGTACCTTGACGAGCTTTCACCGGCAGCAGAAATGTGCGGTGCTGTAAACACCATCGTTAATGATCATGGTCATCTTACAGGCCATATCACAGACGGTATCGGATTTATGGCAGCACTGAAAGACAATAACATCGACGCCATCGGAAAGAAAATGACCATCGTAGGTGCAGGTGGTGCCGCAACTGCTATCGAGATCCAGGCAGCACTTGACGGTGTAGGCGAGATCGTGATCTTCAACCGCAAAGATGAATTCTGGGACCGTGCGGTATCTACGGTAGAAAAGATCAACACCAGAACTTCAAGCCATGCTGTTCTCTATGATCTGGCAGATCTTGACCAGCTGAAAAAAGAAATGGCTGACAGTTATATTTTCGTAAATGCGACAGGTGTTGGAATGAAACCGCTGGAAGGTCAGTCCGTTGTTCCGGACAAGTCTTACTTCCGCCCGGAGCTTATCGTTGTTGACGTGCCTTACTCCCCTCTTGAAACTGCTATGCGTTCTATGGCAAAGGAAGTTGGCTGCAAGACAATGAACGGCCTTGGCATGATGCTTTTCCAGGGCTCCGCTGCATTTGAACTGTGGACCGGCGAACCGATGCCGATCGAGCATATGAAAGAGATTCTTAACATCAGATACGACGACTAAACTGCTATCTGTTCCTGTCGTATCAGAAAGGACCATTATGAAAACAGTTCAGGTAAGAAATATCACACTCGGAGAGGGAAGACCGAAGATCTGTGTCCCGATCGTGGGACAGACAAAGGATGATATTCTCCTTGAGGCAGGGACCTTCGCAAGGATCCCCGTAGACGTTGTGGAATGGCGTGTTGACTGGTTTGAGGACGTTTTTGACACAGACAAGGTTCTGGATGTGGCAAAAGATCTCAAGACCATTTTAAAGGACACTCCGATTCTCTTCACCTTCCGTACTTCAAAGGAAGGCGGAGAAAAAGCGATCTCCAACGAAGCTTACAAAGCACTCAACATGGCTGTCGCAAAAAGCGGCTATGTAGATCTCATTGATGTAGAAGCCTTCACAGGTGAGGAGATCGTAAAAAGCATGATCCGGGAAGCACACAGCTATGGCGTAAAGGTCATCGCTTCCAACCATGATTTTGACGCAACTCCTGAGAAGGATGAGATCGTGCGCCGTCTCCGCATGATGCAGGACTATGGCGCAGATATCCCGAAAATGGCTGTTATGCCAAGAAACAAGCAGGACGTGCTTACACTCTTAAGTGCCACGCTGGAAATGTCCGAGCAGTTCGCCGACCGCCCGATCATTACCATGTCCATGGCAGGTACAGGTGTTGTCAGTCGTCTCGCCGGCGAAACCTTCGGTTCCGCCCTTACCTTCGGTGCAGCTACCAAAGCTTCCGCACCGGGACAGATCAATGTTAACGAACTTGAACAGGTTCTTGACATTATCCACAAAAGCCTGTGATCCTGTGACCTCCCATAAAAAGGATCTACAGTAGATTTTTGTAACAGAACGTGAATTATAAACCAATTTTTAAACCCAATGATGTAACAAATTTTTGCAATTTTAATCCCATAATAGCAAATCTATTAAATAATAATTAAAAACAACAAATCTCATGACAAAAAGAAGAAGTGTGCTGACCCATCCGGCACACTTCTTCTTTTTCTGTTTTTTATATCTTTGTTATTCCTCGGATCAATTTTTATCCTCGATGGCATTCTCCTCTTTCTTTCTGGGGTCCCAGTTTGAAAGGAAGATATTCAGACCGAAGCCTACAGCCAGGGCCCATGCGGATGCCCATGCAGTTCCCTGGGTTGCAAGCACAGCTGCCATAACACCTGCGATCATCTTGTCACGGTCTGTTCTGCAGTAATCCATACCGATCCTTGCACAGACAAAGGCCTGGAACATCAAAGTAATGGATGAACCGACTCCGAAGATTGGACGGAAGAAACTTACAACCGGAATGATCAGCACACTTAAAAACGTTGCAATACGGAAGGATGCCATACCGCCGATCAGAGACTTCATAGCTTTCTTTCCCTCTTTGTAACGGATGGAAACAGATACTGTCATTCCAACCCATAACGGACCGGAAAGCGGCGGAAACGGCGCAATGACGGAAAGGATCAGGTTCCTGATGCCGCTGACCAGGTTGGAACGGCTGGAATTGAAATCAATATACTCATCATCTCTGGATTGGCGCGCCTCTGTAACCAGTGTCTCTGTGGTAACAAAATCACCAAATGCGATAACATAGCATACAAGCGCCAGCGGAAGCGCTTTGACAAACATGGAGACCGGCGGGATTCCCACACCAAAGATACTTACCTGTGAGATGATCTCTTTGAACTGCGGGATCTTGATAAAGGTTCCCAGTTCCAAACCGGGCGCATCCAGCTCGCCTACAAGAAGACCTACCACCATGGCGATCAGATATGGGAAAAGATTTCCATACCTGGCAACAAGATCCAGGAATTTGTTGTTCCTTCTCTTCTCCTGATATTTATCTGAAAAGCTGATCAGGATCAGAAGGCCTACACCGGCAACGATCGCCAGCGGATACTTATGCATGTTGCCGCCCTCTCCCAGCTGTCCTGCCATAACCGTCACCGGCGCTGCAAGAAGGATACCACCCTTAACAGAATTTGGTACTGCATGGACAAATTTATCCGCAAGCTTGGTGATGCCCATAAATATGAACACAAGACCAACCAGCATCTGCAGGGCGATCATTGCCTGGATACGTTCTTTTCCCATAGGGAAACCTTCCAGGAATACGATAGTCAGCGGAAGGGTCGGTGTGATCCATCCCGGTACAACCGGATCACCAAGTAAGCTGTGTAGCATATACAGCATGGTCTCTATGATCACACAGCTCCATGCCAGCTCATAAGGCAGTCCCAGATACTGTTCCAGATAAGGAACCGCCGCCAGTGCCGTAACCCCGAGGATCAGGCCCTGGATAAACTCTACGGACTCAATTTTATAGTGAATAAACGGAAAACGAATCTGAAATGGCCCAAACGGAATGTAGGGCAGTTCGTTTTCTCTTCGCTGTCTTGCTGCACGTGCCATAACGATTCTCCTTTGTCGTTTTTTTTGCTAATACATATATAATATCTTCTATTCTGGAAGTTTGTTAATTAACAAACATTTTCAGAAACAGCAAAATCCAACCCGGGAATTGTTCCCGAATTGGAACTTTGCCTTGCTCCGATTCAGCCATTTTCATCCAAATCGCAACAGTTATTCACGTCTTTTCTTCTCAGGCTTCTTTTCCACGGTTCATCTTAACGAACAGTGCAAGAAGGATTCCTATGAATGTCACTGCCATGTTGAGAAGCAGGATCATTCTCGGAGCACTGGTTCCGGCAGTCTTTGTAATGTAGCCGGCCAGTGTCAGAATGGTGTAGTTCGCAACGCTGGATGCGATCATGACCATGGATGTTGCAGTTCCCTTGTTTTCCGGGAAGAATTCCGCAGTTGTGGAAACAGCCAGCTGAAGCACACCGCCTGCGCCTGCAAAACCGATCACAAATCCACCGATGAGGCAGATGGTCGGATTCTGGATAAAGTAGCACAGTCCCAGCATGATGAAAGAGATCAGCGGATAAATGATCAGGATATTGATCTCCTTCAGTCCTTTTTTGATAAATACAGAGGAACACAGGATCGCTGCAAAAGTTCCTACTGCATAGAAGGACTGAATCTTGGCCGGATCACTTAAGTTATAAAGCTTTCCAAGCTCCTGGTTACAGTTCAGCCACAGCATAAATGTGGAGGAACTTGTAAATCCAATGAGAATAGCTGCAAAAGCGGCCGGTGTGATCTTGATCTTTGCCTTTTCTTTTTTTGCTCCGGCACCTGCTGCATTTCTCTCCGGAAATGGCAGGAACAGGATCAGGATACCATCAATAAAGATTGCAACGCCTGCAACGATAAAGATGGTTCTGTAAGACATATTCGCTGCTGCTACAAATCCGATCAGGAAAGGAAGCAGGAACTGGCTGATACACATGGAGAATTTTGTAAACAGGTTCGCTACAGAAGGATTGTTTACATAGATTTCCATACATGTAGGGCTTACGCAGGTATCCAGGAAGGAGTTTGCGATACCGCCTACGATAGCAAATGCATATGCGATTCCCATAGATGGCGCAAATGCGATTCCTATAAAGTATGCTGTATAACAGATCACGCCGATAATTCCGCTTAATCTGCGTCCGAATTTATCAGACAGAGGACCGGAAAACGGAAGGGAGATCAGTCTTCCAAGTCCCAATGCAGCGATTACAGATACTACCATGCTGACATCCATAGTTCCGTCACTTAAGGCCTTGGCTCCCCAGTGAGCTGCAAACTCCGGTTTGTACTGACCCATGATGGAAGCACCGATTCCGTGAATGAAATATGTAAAGTACAGCGCAATAGAAGTAATTACTAAATTTTTCTTACCTGTCTGGCTCATTTTTCTTATTTCCCTTCGTTCTCAGCCTGGAATTTCTGGTACTCAGCTGTCGGCATCTCAAGACCTGTATAAAGCTTGTAAGATGCTGCACCCTGCCACAGAAGCATTCCTTTTCCGCCTACTGCAAGTTTTACGCCTGCCTCTTTTGCCTCTTTTACCATTCTTGTTTCTGCCGGATTGTATACGCAGTCAGCAACAACAAGATCTTTATGGAACATGGATTTGTCAACAAGAGTAAGGTCGTCATGTGGTTTCATACCTGCAAGTGTTCCGTTTGCAAGGATATCAGCGTTTGCGATCTCTTCTCTCAGTTTGTCCTGATCGTCAAGGCAGTATACATTTACTTTGCAGTCCGGTACTTCTTTTGCAAGTTTCTCAGCTGTTCCTTTTGCTCTTTCAAGGAATGGATCATTAGGGTTGAAGATTGCGATGGAAGCAGCTCCGTCAAGGGCACACTGTACAGTAAGAGCTGTTGCAGCTCCGCCTGCTCCCAGAACTACCATCTTTTTGCCTTTTACATCAACGCCATGCTCTTTTAAATTGCGGACAAAACCGATACCGTCTGTGATATGTCCTACAAGCTTTCCATCCTCGTTAACGATGGTATTTACAGCACCGATGATCTTTGCTGCCGGTGAAAGCTCGTCTACACACTGAGCTACTTTGTTCTTACAAGGCATGGTTACATTGCAGCCTCTCATTTTGAACAGACGCATTGCGTCAAGAGCTGCCGGAACCTGGTCCTCTTTGATATCGAATGCCATGTAAGCATAGTCCAGGTTATGGTACTGGAAGCTGAAATTGTACATAGCCGGGGATCCGGAATGTCCCACAGGGCTTCCGATCAGTGCAAGTAAACCTGTTGTTCCTTTAATTCTCTGTTCCATTTCTTTTTACCTCCTGCATTTTCCCCTGGCAGACACCGGATATATCTTCTCTGGTGTCTGCCGGGTCATCTTTTTAATTTTTATACCGTCCGATTTATTGGATAAATTGGCAGATCAGATCCTGGAAGCTACCTCATAAGCCTCTTTTGTTGCATCCAGAGCACGTCTTGCACGGATAGCATCTCCGATCACATGTGTCTCAGGCACAAGATCTTTGATCTTCTCTTCCAGAGGATTGTAGTTGCGGAATCCCATGGAAAGGATCACAGAATCATATCCTCTTGACTCGTGACGTACTCCGTCAGCGGTCTCATATTCTACACCGTCTTCATAGAATTTGCATACCTTTGCGCCGGTGATCTCTTTGATTCCGTAGTCTTCGAAATCTTTCATCAGATATACTCTGTGCTCATGGATCACGTCTGCACCTACAGTATCACGGAACTCGATAACAGTTACATCATGCTCCTGCTCGCCTAAGAATGCAGCTGTCTCGCATCCAACCATTCCACCGCCGACAACGAGAACCTTTTTGCCTGCTGCTCTCTTGCCATCCAGAAGGTCAGAGCCGTGGATGATAGCCGGATTGTCGATTCCCTCGATCGGAAGGATCAAAGTCTTGGAACCGGTTGCGATGATCACGCTGTCCGGCTTCTCTTCTTTGATAAGCTCCGGAGTTACCTCACAGTTCATCACGATCTTAACGCCATCCTTCTGACAGCGATGGATGTAGCTGCGGATCATGTTCGTGATGTCACCTTTTCCTGGCGGATATGCGGCAAGTCTCATGTTCCCGCCGAGAATATCCCCTGCCTCATAAAGTGTTACCTCATGGCCTCTCTCCTTTGCGATAAATGCGGCAGAAAGTCCTGCAACACCACCACCGATAACCATAACCTTCTTCGGCTCCTCAGCTTTCTCAAGCGGCTCTGCCTCATGACCCAGGAACGGGTTTGTCAGACAGCATACCGGATTTCCTGCATACATGTTTGCAACGCAGCCCTGAAGACAGGCGATACAAGGAGTCATATCCTCAAGACGCTCTTCCTGTGCTTTCTTCGGCATAGCCGGATCTGCAAGGCTCTGACGCCCGAATGCCACAAGGTCAGCTCTTCCTTCTTTTACCATCAGCTCTGCGAACTGTGGCTCTGTATAACGTCCAACTGTGATCACCGGGATATTTACCGCACGTTTGATCTCTTCAACCTCTGCTGCGGAAAATCCACCGTGGATAACGGTCGGTGCCCACATAAACTCATCCTTGATATGAACAGCACGGGATACATGAAGTCCGTCCAGTCCACAGCTTTCCAGATATGCTGCGATCGCTGCACTGTCGTGGACATCAAGTCCGCCCGGAACCTCGTCTGCACAGTTGATTCTTGCAAGAACTGCAATTTTTCCCTGTGTTGCTTTTTTAACTTCCTCAATGATCAGACGGGAGAAACGCATACGGTTTTCAAAACATCCGCCAAACTCATCCACTCTTTTGTTTGTTCTCGGAGAAAGGAAGGTACTTACCAGATAACCGTGTGCCATATGGATTTCAACAGCATCTGCTCCTGCTTCCATTGCTCTTCTTGCTGCCTCACCGTAGCCTTTGATCAGCTCGTAAACTTCCTCAGTTGTAAGCTGCTTCGGAATATCACGTCCGCATACAGACGGAATGCTGGTTGCTGCTGTGATCGGTGCTCCTGCGTTCTTTGCATTTCCCTCAGGACCTGCGTTCTGAAGCTGGATGGACACCTTTGCTCCTTCTGCATGACATCCGTCGATGACCTTGCGGAAGCTTTCGATCGTAGTGTCGTCATAAAGACATGGTTTACGCGGGCCGCCCTTTGCGCCTTTGTGAACTACAGTAGCCTCGATGGTGATCAGACCAAATCCGCCTTTTGCTCTTTCTCTGTAATATGCAGCGGACTGCTCACTCATTGTTCCGTCTGTGTTTGCAAAGTTGTTTCCCATTGGCGGAACAACAAAACGGTTCTTTACTGTCATAGGACCGATCTCGATCGGCTGAAACATCGCATTGAATTTCATATGCGTTCTCCTTTCCTTTGAAACAATCTTTTTTTCTCTCACGGGAACGCCCTGTCACCGGTATGACGTCGGAAACAGGGGTTCGTCTGAAATATTAGTTTCTTATATTAATTACAGTACTTCCGGCCAAGCCTCTTCCAGTACCTTCTTTGTGTTCTCATATGTATGTTTTGCAGCATACTCGATACCTTTTTCAAGGTTTGCATCGCTGATAACCTCTACGCCGATGGCATTTGGCTTAATGCCTTTTTCTTTGATCATTTTTACGAACGGCACAGTTGTTCCGATTCCTGTTCCAGGAGCAAGACGGTCATGCATGGACTCATCTCTTAAGATCGTTGTTGCATATGGTCTTTCCCATACATCGTTGATCTGGATGGATACGATCTTGTCTGCCGGGATTCCCTCAAGTACGGAAAGCTCGATCGGCTGGTTTGCTCTTACCCAGTGCCATGTATCAAGGATCAATTTTGCATTCTCGCAGTCAGCAGCTTTTACAACAGCCCAGCCCTTTTTCACATCCGGGATTCCGCTGTATGGCATTGGCTCAACACCGATGATGTATTTGCCTGCTCTGTGGCAAAGCTCACGAAGCTTCTGCGCTGTGTACTCTACGGAATAGTTCTCCATCAGTCCGCAGTTGATCTGTTTTACGTTAAATAATTCACACATATGGAAGCAAAGCTGTTCTTTGTATTTCTGCTCATAGGAGCGATGCTCCTCTGCCCACTGCACGATGTACTCAACCTCTGTTACCTTCATGTCATATTTATCCAGGATCGCCAGGATATCCTCGTCGAAAAGTCCCTCATTCAGGGCATCTACGTAGGTTTCTGCTCTCAGACCGATTCCCTCATAGCCAGCCTCTTTGGCAGCTTTTACACGGTCCTCAAATTTACACTGATCTCCAAGTGTCCAGGAACTGATTGTGATTGGAAATTCTTTTGACATGATAATTCCTCCTGAAAATATAAATAATTTTATTTGTTTTTTTTAAATTATTTTGTATCTTTTTTCTATAAGCATTATATAACTTTGTTAAATACAAAACAAATTGATTGTACCAGGAGAATTCATAGATTTTATCAATATATCATGTTATACTATATAAAACATATTCAGCCGTATTGCCGCCGTCACAGCATACGGCCCGGCAAATCTCTTATGTCTGTCAGACTTACCGGGGATCTGTCCGAAGCAAAACATTCAGATAAACTTACGAAAGGAGTATTGAAAAATGAATCTGTATCATCTTCGCTATTTCGTGACACTGGCTCATCTGGAACATTATACAAAAGCTGCGGATGTTCTGGCCATCACACAGCCCAGCCTAAGTCACGCGATCTCTTCTCTGGAGGAAGAGCTTGGAGTGAAATTATTTGAAAAAAACGGACGGAATGTTTCTCTCACCAAATATGGCAAGTCTTTTCTGGAGGATGTGGAACAAACCCTGAACCGGCTGGATTCCTCTGTAAACGGTCTCCAGCTTGCAGGAAAGGGAGAAGGACAGATCGATGTGGCTTTTCTCAGAACTCTGGGTGTTGACTTTATGCCAAAGATCATCCGCAGCTTTCTTAATGCCAATAAGGGAAAACAGATTCATTTCAATCTGTTCTGTGATAAGGTGCTTACCGGCGATATCCTCACCGGACTGAAAGAGAAGAAATACGATATCGGCTTCTGTTCCAAATTTGACGACGAACCACTGATCGAATTTATTCCGGTTGCCAAGCAGGATCTGGTCGTCATCGTTCCGCCGGAACATCCTCTTGCTGAGAAATCCGAGATCCATCTGGAGGAAACGCTTCCATACAAGCAGATCATCTTCAAGAAGAGAAGCGGTCTCCGCCAGATCATTGACCAGTTGTTTAAGAGCATCGGCCAATACCCGGATGTGGCTTTTGAGATCGATGAGGATCAGGTTGCCGCAGGGTTTGTTGCCAATGATTTCGGCATCTGCATTGCACCGGATATCCCTATCCTTCACTCTCTGAACCTTAAGATCCTGCCTCTTGTCTCTCCAAGCTGGCAGCGGAATTTCTACATGGCCATGCTGAAGGATGTGTACCATCCGCCGGTTGTGGAGGCCTTTAAGAAATTTGTGATCGAGGAAACCTCGAGGGAGATTTTCTATAAGACCAATTAAACGATCTGTTCATCTGCAAATATATGGTCCGGATCTTTTATAACCTAAAGGACAGCTGCCCGATCTCCGTTCTGTTTCTGTACGGTTTATCGGACAGCTGTCCTTTTTATATGTAAAACTATTCTGTTTTATGATCAGCAGTTATTTATTTGACTCTGCCTCACGAAGTCTGTGGATCATCTCCTCGCAGATCTCAAGCTCACTCTTTCCGTCTGTCTCAACAACTATATCTGCTGCTGCCTCATATTTCGCGCGACGTTTTTCCAACAGATCAGCGATAAATGAAACATTTTTATTGTTCTCAAGTAACGGACGGTCATGATTATCCTTTACACGTTCCAGGATAGTTTCCGGCTTTGCAGTCAGAAGTACAACACGGCCATTTTTTTTCATCTCAGCAACATTGCGGTCCCGCATCGGAACACCACCGCCACAGGATACCACAACATTAGATCTGGACTGCATCTCGATCAGAAGATTTGTCTCGAGCTCACGGAAATACTCTTCACCGTAGGTCTCAAAGATATCGGAAATACTCATTTCCTGTCTCTCCACGATACACTGATCCATCTCCACAACATCCATAGCAAGAACATTCTTCAGATAATCAGAGATCGTAGATTTACCAGCTCCCATAAATCCGATCAGGAAGATATTATAATTGAAAAGATTTCTGGACTGTATTCTCTTACTGTTCTGGATGATACTTGCAAAAACATCATTGACCTCTTTCTTATGACGTCTGCCTTCCATTCTGGCTTCCAGCCATCCCTTCTGCTTCGCCTCCTGTTCCGGCTGAAGTACCGGAAGATCATTTGCTTCCTTGTATACCATGATGTCCTCTACGATCCTGTTTCTCATAAGGAGTGCGTCCAGTATGATCTCATCGCACTGTCCAAGGCTCTCTCTTAATACTTCTAACTGATTCATAATGTCTCCTTTACTTCGTTCATTTTATCACGGATTTCCGTCATTACTTTATCACTTTAAACCAAGTATCTATTCTTATTATACCAACTGGTCATTTTTATCTCAACCCAAACTTTCATTGAATTTACGCATGTGATCTATAGATTATTTTTATAATTTAACACACGGCAAGGATATCTGACGCAGGTATTCACGCCAGGATCTGTATCAAAAAAATCTCCGCCCTATTACAGAGGCAGAGATTTTTTACAGAAATTTTATCACCTGGATTCTACTGTATCACTTCATAAATCCGGTAATGCTTGTATATATAATCCCGGAACTGCTCCACAAGCGCACTTGGATACCGGTTTTTCATCATTCCCATATATATATATCGACGGCAGTGAAGATTCTCGATATTTAAGATTTTCACAGGAAGTGTATGGATCACCGGTACATCCGGCACAATGCCAACACCAAATTCCTCCGCCACCATACCTGCCAGTGCACCATCCTCTTCTACCTCAAAGGCCGTCTCCGGTGAAAGTCCTTCTTTTTCGAAAAGCTCCCGGATCACAAAATACAATCCGCTTGCAGGGGTAAAGGTCACCTGCGGATACTGCCCCAGTTCTTTTATGGTCACTGAATTTCTGTCTGCAAGAGCATGGTTCTCAGGCACTACAGCCACCAGCTTTTCTTCTGACACCGGCACAAAGCTGATCTCCTTCTCTCCCTCTGCCCTGGAACAGAAGATCACGTCGAATTTCTCTTCCTTCAGACCACGGATCAGACTTCCGGTAGCTGCATTCTGAAAACGGAAATCAATCTTCTTCCCTTCCTGTTCATTAAGGAATCCTCGAACAAGCTCCGGGATAAATCTTCGTCCCTGGGTATGGATATACCCGATGGAAATACTTCCTCCCGGAATCCTTGCCGCTTCCTGTATCCTCTCCACACCAAGATTCAGTATATGTAAGGAGTCCTGCACATACTTCAGAAACATTTCCCCGTATTTGGTCATGGTCACATTTCTTCCATGGCGCTCAAAAAGGGGAACCTGCAGTTCCTTCTCAAGGTTGGAGATCGCATGACTCAGACTTGGCTGCGTAATATCCAGCCTCTTGGCTGCTCTGGTATAATTTTCGATCTGGGCAAGAGTCACAAAATATGTAAGCTGATTTAAGTTCATATGTAAAAAATCCTTTCTTCCCTCCGCATGAGAGACTTTCAGGCAGGTAAGCTCAGCTAACTCGCTGCCTGGTCTGTTTCACACCCCAAGACTCAGGAGCTCTTTTCCATCCGCAAGTCTCTCATAAAACTGCTCATAAAAATCCCGCTTCTCATCATAAGGCTTCCTGTAAAACTGGTTCACCACATACATGTTCAGATTTCGAATCAGATCACTGTCCTCGCTCTCATAGAGAACCGCCTGGACATCCAGAAGAAAATAATGCCAGTCACAGACAAATTTTTCGTAATTTCGAAAATCCGGAGTATCTACCCATTTCCGGACCTTGATCTTACTGCGGCTGGTCTTTTTGCACTCGTGGATCTGAAGGATGTATTTAAAACCACCGTCCTCATAGTATCTTCCCAGTGGGAACAAACGGCAGAAGCCCGGACGGAAGCTGTGGATGGAGCATCTTCCGCTGCCATTCAGAAATACGCATCGTTCCTCTGCCCCTGTCATCCTAAGATGCGGCAGGATATTTCCGTCTGTGACGCCAAGCTCTATTTTTCCGGCAAGAAGCTGGTCCACACTTAAATGAAGTCCCTGGCTTAACCGCCATACATCCAGCGGATCCAGTACAACAGAATCTCCCATTCCCGTACAGCAGTCAAAACAGCCCTTACAGTCCTGACAGTCTGCCTTTACCATGTCATTTGCCTCATATAAACGGCCGTCGGAAATTTCCTCCAGGGTAACCTCCCGCCGCATCAGACAAGTGCCTCCAGTCCTGTGACTCCCCAGTCCTCAGCCAGGCTTTTCAACCCGTCCAGGATCTCCTCCCTGGAATAATCGTGATCATCCAGGTAATCTACGTCCATATCATTAAGATACAGATAAAAGGTAAGGGCAAGCTCCAGATAATCCGGATCATCGTCCTCCATATTCATAAGCAGCTCATTTTCCGCTCCGTTGATGTCACCCTCATCAGCAAGTCCGATAACCTTCTTAAAAAGCCGGTCTGCCTCTGTATAATCTGCCTCTGCTGCGGGAAGGGTATACTGCGGCATATCTCCCTTAAGAAGAAGTCTTGTGATCAGTCTTGCGATATCCTGAATATTTCCTGACATTCTATCATCCTGTAATCCCATATCGTTTTCCTCTCTTTCTGCTGTCCTGTTCTGCCAGACACATTTCTCCGACCGACGTATCTGCATCCGGTCTTCCTCTCATCCGAACCCCGGATATTCGGACAGACAATTTATTTAATCCAGTTTAATTCCTGACAAAGCCTGTGCAAATGCATTGTTCACCGGCTCATTGGCCTCTTTCTGCTGTTTCTTAAGATAACGCTGCACATCACGCTTATTTACTCCTGCACCCTCTTTGGCTCGTCTTGCCTGGAAGGATGAAAGCTTTTCTTTATAGCCACACTGACATACAAAGGTCTCTTCCTTTCCCTTCAGAAGCATCTCCATACGCTTATGGCATTTCGGACAGCGCGCATTGGTGGCTCTGGATACTGTCTCTCTGTATCCGCATTCCCGGTCCTCACACACCAGCATTTTTGCATTCTTTCCATTGACTGCCAGGAGATGTTTGCCGCAGTTAGGGCATTTCTTGTTTGTCATATTGTCATGGCGGAAGGTTCCCTGTCCGCTTTTGATCTCATTTACGATCTCGCAGGCATATTCACGGATTCCTGTGAGGAACTTATCCTGACGGAGCTTTCCGTTTGCAATATCACTGAGCTTCATCTCCCAGTCTGCGGTAAGCTCCGGCTTTTTCAGTTCTTCCGGAACCAGCTCCAGAAGCTGTTTCGCCTTGGAGGTAATATAGATCTCATTGCCTCTTTTTTCCATCATAAAGCTGTTGAAAAGCTTTTCAATAATATCGGCTCTTGTGGCCACCGTTCCAAGACCTCCGGTTTCGCCCAGTGTTTTCACTGCTTTTTTGTCATGGCTTTCCATAAAGTGGATCGGATTCTCCATGGCTCCCAGCAGCGTGGCCTCTGTAAATCTTGCAGGAGGTTTTGTTTTGCCTGCTGTAAGAGCAGCGCCTTCCACAGTAAGTATCTGACCTTCCGTAAGCTCCGGAAGCTTCTGGTCTTTCAGCTTATCACCGGATTCCTCTTCTTCATCATCCTGCCAGCCGCCTTCATAAACTTCTCTCCACCCTGCACTTTTTACAATACGTCCGCTTGCAGCGAAAGTTTCTCCTGCTGCAGTTCCTTCCATGTTTACCTGCTCATATACAGCCGGCGGATACAACACACTCAGAAAACGGCGTACTACCATATCGTAAATCTTCCGTTCCTCATTGGTCATATGATCCAGCTGTACAAACTGTTCTGTAGGAATGATGGCATGATGGTCACTGACTTTTTTGTCATCCACAAAGCCTGCACTGGTCTGGATCGGTTTATTGGCCAGCGCACCGGCAAGTTTCCGATAAGGGCCGGTTCCACAAGCCTGAAGACGTTCTTTAATGGTAGGAACTACATCTTTTCCTATATATCTGGAATCCGTTCTTGGGTAGGTAAGGACTTTGTGATTCTCATAGAGCCTCTGCATGATATTCAGAGTTTCCTTTGCAGAAAAGCCGTATTTCTGATTGGCTTCTCTCTGAAGAGTGGTCAGGTCATAAAGCCCCGGTGCATAGGTTTTCTTCGGCTTTCTGGAAACCTTTGTTATAGTAAGGCTGCTTTTTCCTGCCTTTGTCTGTATCTCCTGGGCACGCTCCTTCTTAAAGGTACGGAGGCTTCCGCTTTTTCCGTCACGCCAGGTCCAGCGTACATTTCCTGCCTGCAGAGTGATCCCGTAATAATCCTCCGGCTTAAATTCCCTGATCTCCTGCTCTCTTCTTGCGATCATGGCAAGGGTGGGAGTCTGCACACGTCCGCAGGAAAGCTGGGCATTATATTTACAGGTCAGTGCTCTGGTCCCGTTCATTCCCACCAGCCAGTCCGCCTCCGCCCTGGCCTGTGCCGCACGGTAAAGATCATCATAATCATGGCCGTTTTTAAGGTGGGCAAAGCCGTCGCGGATCGCTTTGTCCGTTACTGATGAGATCCACAGACGCTTAATAGGTTTATGGCAGTCTGCCTTTGCAAGGATCCACCTTGCTACCAGTTCTCCCTCACGTCCGGCATCTGTGGCAATGATGATCTCTCCGATATCCTTCCTGTAAAGCTGGGTTTTCACCGCATTGTACTGCTTGGAGGTCTGGCGTATCACCACCAGTTTCATTTTCTCCGGCATCATGGGGAGCGTGGAAAGCTCCCATTTGGTATATTTTTTATCGTATTCTTCCGGATCTGCCAGTGTTACCAGATGTCCCAGGGCCCAGGTCACTACATAGTCTTTTCCTTCCAGGGTTCCGTTCCCCTTCTGACTGCAGTGGAGGACTCTGGCAATGTCTCTGGCAACTGATGGCTTCTCCGCAATTACTAATGATTTCATATTTTTTTCTTTCACCTCTTACTATTTGGAGCCTGTTTTTCAGAGCTCCGGGGTTCAACTATTATAGCATGAAAAAAGCACTTCGTCCAGAAAAGGGCCGAAGCCTTTTTCCGTCGAAATGCTCTTTAATTTCATATTACTCTCAGCAGCTGTTCATGCACATTTTCCGCTGATCTTATAGCCCACTCCACGAACTGTTTCCACCAGATCTCCTGCCGGGCCAAGCTTCTGGCGAAGGGTACGGATATGTACATCTACGGTTCTGCTTTCTCCGTCGAATTCATATCCCCAGATCTGATTTAAAAGCTGTGTCCTGGAAAGAACCGTACCACTGTTTTTCAGAAGGAGACAAAGCATCTCGTATTCTTTCAGTGTCAGATTCACAGGCTCCTGATCAACAGTTACCTCATGTCTTCCCGGACATACATAAAGATTTTCCATACGATACTCCTCTGCGCCATTGTCCTCTGATCTCCGAAGAAGGGCACGTACCCTGGAGATCAGCTCCATCATACGAAATGGCTTCGGAATATAATCATCTGCACCGCTGTCCAGACCTACCACGGTATCAAACTCGCTTCCTTTTGCAGTAAGCATGATCACCGGAAGTTTCCGTACATCCGGACGGATACGGATTTTTTTTAAAATAGACAGTCCGTCTTCCTCCGGAAGCATAATGTCCAGAAGCACCAGTGAAGGCAGTTCTTTTTCCAGCGCTTTCCAGAAAAGTGACGGCCTTTCAAAACCCTGTGCCTCCAGTCCCTGACTGTTTAATGTATATACAACAAGTTCACGGATACTTTCATCATCTTCCACAAGATATATCATAATTTTCCTCCAGCTTCATTTTTCATCTGATACGTGCAAGTATAAGGTGCATTCGTAAAATCCAGCATAGAAAAAAGGTTAAGTTTATGTAAAATATAGAAATCCTTAAGAAATTTTAATTTGTAAAAGCCAAACGTCAATGTTATGATAAAGCAGAGAGTTGTTTGGAGGTTTTTATTATGTATTCTTTTATTGTGAATCCCAATTCAAGATCCGGTGAGGGGCGTAATGTCTGGAACCGGCTTCGCAGCATCATGGAAAGTCAGGGGATCTCATATCAGTATTTTCTCACAGAATATGTGGGACACGCCACAGTACTGGCACAGAGGATCAGTGCCGCCGGAACACCGGAGGATCCGGTAACTCTGGTAACTGTAGGTGGTGACGGCACTATTTACGAAGTACTTACCGGGATCATTGATCTGTCTTCGGTTGTTTTTGGATTTATTCCGGTCGGATCCGGCAACGATTTCTGCCGCAGTATGGGCCTGCCCTTTGATCCTTTTGAAGCGCTTCGCTCTATCCTTGAAAACAGACGGACCATTTCCATGGATGTTCCTGTGCTACATCTTGGCAGCCATTCCTACCGTTTCGGCATCAGTGCAGGAATAGGCTACGATGCAGCAATCTGTCAGGAAGTTCTGATCACACCTGGCAAAAAATTTCTCAACCGTCTCCATATGGGTAAACTCATTTACCTTATGGTGGCACTGAAACAATTTCTTTTCCTCACCCCGTCCCCGATCACGTTAACGCTTGACGGGAACAAGCCACAAACCTTCAGCAGGACCTGGTTTGCGGCTGTAATGAACCAGAAATATGAAGGCGGAGGCTTTAAATTCTGTCCGAACGCCAGTCCGGAGGATGGTTTACTGGATGTGATCGTTATTGAAGGAATCTCCAAGCTGAAAATGCTGTTCTGCCTGCCGAGCGCTCTCTGGGGAAAACATACCCGCATTCGAGGTGTACATATTTTACAGTGCAGGAACGTACATATTACAAGTGCCCATTCCCTTCCTGTGCATAAAGACGGAGAATCCGGCGGAATCCAGCGTGAATTTTCTGTGACCATTGAAAAGAAACCTTTAAAAATCATAATGCCTGTGTTATAGTAGCAGGTAGATACTTAACAAAAAAGAAGCTTAAGGCTGACATCAGCCATACCTCAAGAAAAGGAGCGGCAAAATGTTGAGTAAGATAAAAAAATACAGGCACGGTTTTATCATAGCGATCTATTTCGTTGCCTATCTTATCCTGTTTGGATATCTGGAGCACCGGCCTGTACGAGCCTACCATGTTGTACATACTGTTTTTGATGATATGATCCCGTTCTGCGAGATTTTTATTATTCCGTACCTTTTGTGGTTTCCATATGTGATAATGACGGTTGTGTATTTCCTGTTTCGCAATAAGAATAAAAAGGAATATTTCCAGCTGATCTTCAACCTGATGATGGGAATGACGGTTTTCCTTGTTGTTTCCTACATCTATCCGAACGTTCAGCATCTCCGTCCTGCAGTATTTCCCAGAAGCAACATCTTTACACGACTGGTGGCTGAGATCTATCGGACAGATACTCCCACCAATATCCTGCCAAGTATCCATGTATTTAATTCCCTGGCTGTTTATTTTGCCATTCATCACTGCCAGGCACTAAAAGACAGGAAATGGCTCCGGCGAGGAGCTCTGATCCTTTCAGTTCTGATCATCCTGTCCACCATGTTTATCAAGCAGCATTCTGTGATCGATGTATGCCTTGGTACCACACTGGCACTGTTCGGCCATCTCCTGTTCTATCCACAGAGAGTGGATGACTACGAGGAACAGCGCTCCCTATCCCGTATGCGTAAGAAGAAGCCGGAACAGAATTTATAAAAAAAAGCCCCGTTGGGGGCTTTTTTTAATTAAATCCATAAAACTTCTGACAGATCTTATATGCTGCCACAAACATCTTTCTTCCACCTCTTCCGGGAAGATTGGACACTCTTCCGAAGAGACTTCTCCGAAGCTTCCGATACAGTCCCATATTCTGGTCCTTGATGTAATCCTGCAGCTCCTGTTTTTTATCCAGGCATTCCTGCGTTGCAGCTCTTACCAGCATGATCGAAGAAACGGTTGTGATGATATCCAGATAGCTGAACATATAAGCACGAAGTCTGCGGTTGCTCACATTAGCCTTCAGATAAGCGTCCACCATCAGTTTGTTTACACGGATCTGCTGATCGATACGCTTGATCATCACTTTCTCATTGACAGACTGATCATCTCTTCCAATAAAATACCGATAGAAATTCACATCCAGATAATAGAGATTTTTCACATAGGGAAGCGGCTCAAACGCAAACAGGTTATCTACGTAGAACGTATGCTTCGGAAGCTCCATTCCACAGTCATGGAGAAGTTTTGTACGGTATATCATGGAATGCATAAGGAGATACTGGCCTTTTTTCATGTGGCGTACCTCATCCCATCCGAAAATCTGGTTTGTCGGAAAACAGTGTCTGTACTGCATGACCTTTTTGCGGGTAGCTCCCTGCTTCTCATAAACGAAATTACTGATGAGAAGATCCACAGTCTCAGCCCCACGTGTCAGTTCATAAAGTGTTTTCAGGACCTCATAATAGGCGTCCTGATTTACCCAGTCATCACTGTCCACAACCTTGAAATAAAGTCCTGTTGCGTTTTTGATTCCTGTGTTGACTGCCTGTCCATGGCCGCCATTTTCCTGATGTATGACTTTTACAATAGTTGGATATTTCTCGGCATAATCGTCTGCGATCTCGGCAGTACGGTCACTGGAGCCATCATCTACAATGATGATCTCCACTTCCTCTCCTGCGATCAGCAGGGAATTGATGCATTTTGACATATAAGCCTCTGAATTATAGCATGGTATTGCTACGCTCAAAAGTTTCATGTGTTTTCCTCCTTCATATATCTGGTGTATGCGCGAAACGCAGATGGTATTGCATATTTTTTATCGGATTCACTCTTATCCACAAACAGAAACTCCCCTTGCGGTGCTTCTTCCAGAGAGGATACAGCGATGCGATAAGCACACATCCTCCATTCAATATGGGAAAAAATGTGCTTCGCATCTGGCAGTGCTTCGATCCGCAGTGGTTCCAGCCCCATGGCTTTTACCCGGGCAAGTGCTGCATTCTCCGTCAGATGGCCTTCCACATTTGGAAGCTCATAAAGGCCTGCCAGAAGTCCTGTATCCGGACGTTTACGGATTGCTGTGCCTGCTCCGTCCTGGATCACAAGGACTGTTCTCTGTTCTGTCGTTCGGGATTTTTTTTGTGCTTTTACGGGAAGTTCTTCTACAGTGCCATGCTTTCTGGCAAGGCAGAAATGCCCCAGCGGACATTCTTCGCACTTTGCTTTTCCGTTTGGAACACAGACTACAGCTCCCAGCTCCATCATAGCCTGGTTGAAATCCCCGGGTCTGTCCTCTGACATCTGCTCTGTAAGGTCATTTTCCACCGATTTCCGTACAGACTGTTTCATGATATCTCCACGGTTTTCGGTAAGTCTTGCGTATACCCGCAACACATTTCCATCTACTGCAGGGACTTTTTTTCCGTAGGCAATGGACGCAATGGCACCTGCCGTATATCTTCCTATTCCTTTTAACGAGAGAAGTGTCTCAAAATCCTCAGGGATTCTGCCTCCATATTCTTCCATGACATGAACAGCCGCTTTCTGCATGTTGCGGACACGGCTGTAATAGCCAAGGCCTTCCCACAGCTTGATGATCTTCTCTTCCGGCGCCGCCGCAAGGGCTGCTACATCCGGAAGTTCCCGGATAAAGCGCTGAAAATAAGGTTTCACAGCTTCCACCCGGGTCTGCTGGAGCATGATCTCAGATACCCAGGTATAATAGGCATTGTCTTTATCTCTCCAGGGCAGGATCCTTTTGTTTTTATCGTACCATTTCAGAAGGGGTTCTGCAATGTTTTCAGGCATATCGTTTCCTTTCTATAATCTTACCGGTATCGGATCACAGATCTTTATGGAATCTTCCGTGACGGCACAGTCATAGGCCAGGATGTGGACACCGGCATCTGCTGCCGCCTTAAGTGTTTCTCCGAATTCCGGATGTGTCTCCCAGTTTGGTTCAAAATACCTTACATCCTTCATCTGGATCACCAGAAGAAGATAAGCCTCATAGCCGTCAGCTGCTGCATGCATAAGCTCACAGAGATGCTTGATCCCCCGTTCTGTAGGTGCGTCCGGAAAGCGCACGATATTATTTTCTTCCAGGGTGACGCCTTTTACCTCGATAAAAGCCTTTCGCTTCCCGGATTCCACATACAGGTCAAAACGGGAGTTTCCATACGTCTTTTCTCTCCTGACAGTCACTTTCTCCGGAAAAAGATTTCCGGCTGCCACCCACTCTTCTGCTGCTTTATTTGGGGCCTGGGAATCCATATTGATCCAGCGGCCCTCCTTGTTCACACTGATCAGATCGTATTTCGTTTTCCTGGCAGGATTGTCACTCTTTTCCAGGATCACTTCTGCTTCCGGAACAAGAAGCTCCCGGCATCTGCCCGTATTCTTCACATGGACCGTTTCCAGCTGATCCCCGATCTGCACATGAGCGATAAAACGGTTAGGTCTGTCTTTGAATATACCTCTGATCGTATTCTTATAATTCATAGTTTTTCCCTCGTAACCTTTACTATAACATAAAATCTTCAAAAGCGCAGTTGCTTTTTTTTCTTTTCTCATATAGAATTGTTTTGATGTTACTGAGAATTGAATGAACAGTAACTTGTTTTTGTACTATGTCCGGTACAAAGGGTTGCATTTTTTACATATCATAGTTTTTGGGGAGGTTTTTCTGATGGACAGTATTATTTTTGATGTTGACGGTACGCTCTGGGATTCCACCGGGATCGTAGCTGAGGCCTGGAGTGATTACCTTATCCATACGGAGCACATGGATACCGATGTAAGCGCCAAACGACTGATGGGGCTTTTTGGCCAGCTGCTGCCGGATATCGCAAGAGCTCTTTTCCCTGAGCTTCCGGAAGCAGAACAGCTTCGTATCATCGACGGCTGCTGCCAGGCAGAGCACGAAGCACTTCTTCGCAAATGTGCTCCGCTGTATCCGGATCTTGAGGAAACACTGAAGATTCTTTCCAGCCGTTTCCCTCTTTTTATCGTCAGTAACTGCCAGGCCGGATATATTGAAGTGTTCCTGAAATCCACAGGCTTCGGACACTATTTCAAGGGCCATCTCTGTCCCGGTGACACCGGCATGGCCAAAGCGGAAAATATCATGAAGATCCGCGAGGACAATAATCTATCCGATCCGGTTTATATCGGTGATACCTTAGGAGACTTTAATGCCTGCCGGAAAGCAGGAGTTCCTTTTATCTTTGCCGAATACGGTTTCGGGCAGGTGGATAAACCGGATTACCGGATCACCAGGCCTTTTGACCTTACGGAGATATGCAGATGAGTATGAAAAGATCAAAATCCATAGACCTTACTTCCGGTCCGATCCTGAAAACGCTTTCAGAGCTTGCTCTGCCAATCATGGCATCTTCCCTTCTTGGAACTGCCTATAATATCACAGATATGGCCTGGATCGGACTTCTGGGCTCCAAGGCAGTTGCCGGTGTCGGTGTGGGCGGCATGTATGTGTGGCTTTCCCAGGGACTGGTAGCCCTTCCGCGAATGGGCGGACAGGTAAACACAGCACAGTCCTGCGGCCGGAAGGATTATAAAGAGGCACGTTCCTACGCGGCCAGTGCCCTGCAGATGACCATTCTGTTCGGTCTTTTATTTGCTGCAGCAAGTATTATATTTCTTGATCCTCTGATCGGATTTTTTAATCTGACAGACCCGGAAGCATATTCTTCTGCCAGATCTTATATGCTGATCACCTGCGGACTGATCATTTTTTCCTTCCTGAACCTGACTCTCACCGGACTTTTTACAGCCCAGGGAGACTCCAGGTCTCCGCTGATGGCCAATTTTCTTGGACTTGTGGGAAATATGTTCCTGGATCCGCTCCTGATCCTTGGCATTGGACCTTTTCCACGGCTTGAAACGGTAGGTGCTGCCATTGCCACAGTAACTGCACAGTTCCTGGTTTTTGCAGTGCTGTTTTTCCGGATCTTTACTTCCGGGCTGGAACCAAATGTACTTCGTGAACTTCATCTTTTTTCACGTTTTCCGGGAAAATTTTATAAAAATATCTTCCGCATTGGTTTTCCAACCGCTATCCAGAGCATGATCTACTGTATGATCTCCATGGTACTGACCAGAATGGTTTCCGCCTTCGGTGCTGCTGCCATTGCTGTCCAGCGTGTGGGCGGACAGATCGAATCCGTTTCCTGGAACACCGCGGACGGCTTTGCCTCTGCCTTAAATGCTTTTACCGCACAGAATTTCGGTGCAAAAAAATACGACCGCATCCGCCATGGCTACCGTATTTCCTTTGGTATCCTGACAATCTGGGGCCTTATCATAACTGCAGCCTTTGTGCTGCTCCCACGCCCGATCTCCGGTTTATTTTTCCATGATCCGGAATCCCTTGGGATTTCTGTAAATTACCTGATCATCATCGGCTTCTGTGAGGCTTTCATGGCCATTGAGCTGATGACCATCGGTGCACTGTCCGGCCTTGGTATGACCAAGCTCTGCAGTATCATCAGTATTATCCTGACAGGGGCCAGAATCCCGCTTGCCATGCTGCTGACTCATGCAGGAATGGGACTTAATGGTATCTGGTGGGCACTTTCCCTTACTTCCATCGTAAAGGGAATCATCTTTACTCTGACATTCCGACAGACCAGCCGAACGAAATTAAAATAAATACAGACAGAAAAACTCCCCGCAAATACCGGAGCCTGATCAGACAGGTTACCGTTTCACGGGGAGTTCTGATATTTTTGATCATTTTTTGATACATTTTGTTCTGAGTACAAACAGAAATACCACAAGTATCACAAACAGAATTACTACATAGGCGATCTTTGCTGCTACACTTGTGGTGAATGCGTCAACTCCTGTAGCCACTCCGATAAGTATCAGACAGATTCCTGAAGCCTTTTCCATTTTTTTCTCATCATACTTCTGGTTTCTGGCCTGTGTGTTTCCGCCTTTCATAAAAATGGAACCGTGTCCGGTAAAAAGCATAAAGCCTACTACCAGTGCTGCGATTGTAAGTATAAAGCTGAATGACTGATCAAACATAATATTTTCCTCCTGCTAAAGAACAGGAGCCACACACCGGATCACCGGCTGGCTCCTGTTTGTTTTTTGACTACAGATCCGATCAATAGAAACAGACGATCGGTACATTATACTGGATAATGTTGTAAAGCTCTCCCGCTTTATCCGGTGGCATATTGATACAGCCGTGGGAACCTCCGGTCAGATACCGGTCGCCTCCAAAATACGGCTGCCAGTCTGCATCATGGAATCCAATGCCTCCGTTAAACGGCATCCAGTAGGTTACCGGCTGTTCATAGGAATAGGTTCCGTCTGCTTTCTTGGTGCCACGGAGCACATCCGGGCTCTTCTTATAGTACAAGGTGAAGATTCCAGGAGGTGTTTTTCTCTCCGGATCACTTGCAAGTCCGGATACGATATCTGATTCAAAGATCACATTTCCATCCTGATAATACCACATATACTGTTCTGTAAGGTCCACTTCAATGTAGGTATTTCCCAGATCATTCACACCATAAGAATTGGCTCTCATGGAATAAACCGGCTCTCTGGTCGTCTGAGCCCCGGACTGGATCTCCTGGGTAAGCTGTGCCACCTCTCCGTCCTGATCGATTTTCCAGCCATATGCAGAACCGGAAACCGAAACAGTTCTTCCGCTTGTTGTCTGGAACTGACGCTCTGTACCTACTGTATCATGATCCGCAGCAAGCTGTGCCACATAATCCACGATATGCTGTTTGAAGGATGCATCATCCTGGATCAGCTGCCCCTTTTCGCCAAACTGCAGCCAGTTTTTGATGGTGCTTCCATCAAGTGTTACTGTCTCATCTCCAAATGTGTAGGTGATGCTTGCCCTCGCAAAGTTATTATATGCATCCACCGTTGCCTGCAGATCTGCATTGTCACTGGTCACATCTGCCTTCACATAAGCATCCGGGTTACTGCCAAGATCTACTTCACCTTCATCGCTGCTGATAGCATCACTGATCATCTGATAGGCTTCTTTTACCTTCAGCTGACTTCCCTCTGTATCCGGCACGATCGTAAATTCGGAATCATTAAAGCTTACGTACGCGTTCTCCGGTGCTACCTGATTCTCTTTCCGGGCACAATTCAGTCCTTTCACTTCTGTCTCCAGCTTTAACTTGTCAAAAGCAGTCTGCTCACTGGCCGTGTAAGTCGTCTTTTCAAAAAATCCTTTCACCCATTCGTAGGGCTTCTGCTCTTTCAGAAGCTTCAGAACTTCACCACTGGATATATAACGATAATCAATATCCGCTCCCTCTATGGTCTGCGTATCCTGATTTCTGGCCTTTACCTGGATGGAATAGCCTTCCATTTTTTTTGCGATTTCCTGCTCCACCTCATATGCAGTCCTGTTGGAGCTGTCAATCCCGTTGATCGTTGTGCCCTCAAAGAAATGACTGGTGTAATAATAGGATAATCCTGCATATGCACAGCCCACCACTACAAAAACCATGGCAGCGATCATTCCGGTCACCTTCAGTGCCTTATGCTTTTTCTTTTCGGGTATAACGATAGGTTCAAATTCAGATTCATCGATAGGTACGTAGGTGATTTTCCTTGGCCTTGCTGATTTCGAAGGTCTTGCCGACTTGTGAGCAGCTGATCTGTCTTTTTTATTTTCAGGATGAGGCTCTCCTACAGTATCACTGACGATCTTTGCCATGGCATCATTGATCCTGTCCTCGATATCCCTCTTTTCATCGTTGCTCATATTTATCCACCTCTATGTTCATGTGCCTTCAAAAAGGCACCTTTCCATTGATACTTTCTGGTCTTACTCACCAGCCTTTTCATTATATCATACTTTCCAGAAATTGCATCTCATTTCATGTTTTTTTTATAACTTATTTGTACCGTACAGCTTCCGCGCCATATCTTTCATAACATAGAAGTACATTACCCAAAGGAGCACCGTCGCAAAGATCCAGGCCACCGGACTTGCAAGACAGGTACCGATATAGCTGCTTTTTCCGGCCGCAATGGTAGCGGTGATCCCTCTTCCTGCAAGCTCAGCCACACCGGCCATCATAGGAAGAAGACCATAGCCCATTCCCTGGATCCCGTTTCGCAGCACATTGACAAAATACAGAGGAATAAAAAACAATGCCACACATTTTACATAGATTGCTACCATAGGAAGTACTTCTCCAATGTTGTCTGAGATAAACAGATATGCGAAATATTTTCCCGCAAAGAACAGAAAACCACCAACAACAACAGAATATACAATTCCTATAAAATGCGAAGCTCGAAAACCTTCCCGCACTCTCTCAAGCTTTCCGGCTCCGATATTCTGTGCATTGTAGGTAGCGCTGGCAGTTCCCTGTGCCACAAATGCCTGGGTGAAGATCTGCTCGATCTTACTTCCTGCTGTAAACGCCGCCACCGCATAGGAGCCAAGCATATTTAAGGCGGACTGTACCATCATGGTTCCGATCGCCGTGATAGAATACTGCAGTCCCATTGGGATTCCCACACCGATCTGCTTGGCTGCGAGGTTACGTCTGAAATACCAGTCTTCTTTTTTCATACGGAGCTCCGGCACAAACTTCCAGATATATACCAGACATAAGACTCCTGAAACTCCCTGGGAAATAATGGTAGCCCAGGCTGCTCCAGGTGCTCCCAGTTTAAACACGATGATAAATACAAGGTCAAGCACAATATTCAGCATTGCAGACAAGATCAGAAAATACAGTGGTACCTTACTGTTTCCCAGTGCACGAAGAATACTGGCCAGGATATTATATAATGCCTGGGCAAAAATCCCTCCGCAGATGATCATAACGTAAGCATATGCATCCTTGAAAATATCATCCGGCGTGTGCATAAATTTCAGAAGTGCATGCATACCTGTCATGCTGACTGCTGTCATCACTGCCGAGATCAGCGCTGTCAGGATCAGTGCATTTCCCACGGTCTGACGCATCTCATCCATTTTTCCCGCACCGTACTTCTGTGCAGTCAGTACGGTAAAACCGGCAGTAAGTCCCAGAAGAAAGCCTATGATCAAAAAGATGATAGTTCCTGTTGAGCCAACTGCCGCCAGTGCCTTTGTTCCTACAAATTTTCCTACAACCACCGCATCTACCATATTGTAGAACTGCTGAAATACATTACCGATAAATACCGGGATCGTAAATCCCAGGAGCACTTTTACCGGTTTTCCCTGCGTCATGTCTGTTTTCATGAAATCTTCCTTCCCCCCATTTAATTTGATCGTTCATAAACTTTGTGCTGCTTTTTGTTATTCTTTTTATTATTCTTTCTGTAACTTTACAGTTAATCAAAAGTTACCTGTTTTTATGTATCAGAGGGATTATAGTTGAAATGGAATGATTTTACAAGATGATTTTGAAAATTTTTTTCATGTGTGGAAGCAGGAACGATCGGATAAAAAAACCCGGCAGATCCGTAAAAATCTGCCGGGATTCCGTGAAACTTATTTATTTCTCAACAAGAAGAGACTCTCCTGTCATTTCCTTCGGCTGCTCCATACCCATAAGCTGGATCAGAGTCGGAACGATATCTGCAAGACATCCGTTCTCACGAAGTGTGTATTTCGGATCTGCGTTTACAAGGATAAACGGTACCGGGTTAGTTGTATGAGCTGTCCATGGCTCACCTGTTTCATAATTTACAAGCTGCTCTGCGTTACCATGGTCAGCGCAGATAAAGAGCTGTCCGTCAACCTCTTTGATCGCCTCTACAGCCTTACCGACACACGCATCAACAGTCTCAACAGCCTTGATCGCAGCTGCCTCAACACCTGTATGGCCAACCATATCCGGGTTAGCAAAGTTGATGATGATCACATCATACTTGTCAGACTTGATCGCCTCTACAAGCTTTTCACAAACCTCCGGTGCGCTCATCTCCGGCTGCATATCGTAGGTCGGAACCTTCGGGGATTTTACAAGGATTCTGTCCTCTCCTTTGTTTGGCTCCTCAACACCACCGTTGAAGAAGAATGTAACATGTGCATATTTCTCTGTCTCGGCGATACGTGCCTGTGTCATATCGTGAGCTGCAAGGTACTCACCGAAGGTATTGTGAAGAAGAACCTTGTGGAATGCTACCAGCTTATTCTGGATGGTATCATCATACTCTGTGAAGCATACGAATGTGGTATCCAGTCTCTTTGCTCTCTCAAAGCCCTTAAAATCGTCATCACAGAAAGCTCTTGTGATCTCTCTTGCACGGTCCGGACGGAAGTTGAAGAATACAACGGAATCCTTATCGGAAATAGTTGCAACCGGTTTGCCGTCTTTCTCGATAACAGTCGGAAGCACAAATTCATCTGTCTTGTCAGCATCATAGGAAGCCTGAACTGCTGCTGCAGCATCTGTTCCCTTTACGCCTTCGCCCTGTGTAAGAGCTTTATATGCAAGCTCAACACGATCCCAGCGGTTATCACGATCCATTGCATAATAACGTCCGGAGATCACACCGATCTCACCAACGCCGATCTCTTTCATTTTGGCTTCCAGCTGCTCTACAAACTCTTTACCGGATGCAGGCGGTGTGTCACGTCCATCCAGGAAGCAGTGTACGTAAACTTTCTTAAGTCCCTCTCTCTTTGCCATCTCAAGAAGTCCATAGAGATGTGTATTGTGGCTGTGTACGCCACCGTCAGAAAGAAGTCCCATAAAATGGATCGCGGAATCATTGTCTTTTGCGTTCTTCATAGCAGCAAGAAGTGCCTCATTCTTGAAGAAATCGCCGTCCTGGATCTCTTTTGTGATTCTTGTAAGCTCCTGGTATACGATACGGCCTGCGCCCATGTTCATATGACCAACCTCGGAGTTACCCATCTGTCCGTCCGGAAGACCTACCGCAAGACCGCTGGCATTGCCTTTTACAAACGGATAATCTTTCATGAGTCCGTCCATAACCGGTGTTTTTGCCTCATATACAGCATTTCCGTCATGTCTGTCATTGAGTCCGTATCCATCAAGGATCATTAAAACTGTTGGTTTTTTGCTCATAATTTTCCCCTTCTTATCTTTGATCGAAAATCTGTCCGGCACAGCTCTTCAATGATTCTGAAACCCTCTGTACCATTCAGGATTCTTTTGTTTTCCATTTTATATAGTACCAAAATCCAGAAATTTTGCAACGTTTTCTTTGACAAAAATTTGTCTGTTTCCAATTTCCTGACAACTAATGCGGCTGATCTGTAAATTTACGCGAAAGATATTATTTCTGGTATACACGGATCATAGAAGAAATCTTTCTTACAGATGCGCTATTTTCCAGCTCTTCCTTGACCTTAAAGAAAGCGCCCTCACTTACAAGTTTAGTGATCACAACAACCTCTGCAGTATCCGGTCTCTTGCTTTCTTTCTGCATGATCTGTGCCACGCTTGCCTGATATTTTGCAAAATGCTCCAGGATCTCAGCCAGCACACCGCAGCGGTCCTCTACCTGCAGGCGGAGGAAATAGCGGTTATGGGTATCTGCCATATCTTTTACCGGAAGTGTCTTATAGCAGGTGCAGCCTACTCTTCCGCAGCAATCTGCCTTCATATTACGAACTACCTCAAATACATCACCGGCGACCGCACTTGCTGTAGGAAGCTCACCTGCTCCACGTCCATAGAACATGGTATCTCCTACTGCATCTCCGTGTACAAAAACTGCATTATAAGAATCATTGACGGATGCAAGGGGATGCTCTGCCGGGATCAGCATCGGGCAGACATAGGCCTCAACGCCGTCCTCCTGACAGCGTGCAACACCCAGAAGCTTGATCTCGCAGCCCATTTCTTTTGCGTAACGGATATCCTTTGCCGTGATCTTTGTGATTCCTTCTATATGAACATTATCAAGGGTAACTCTGGAATTGAAGGCAACTGATGCAAGGATGGCAACCTTTCTTCCTGCATCAATTCCTTCGATATCTGCAGTAGGATCCGCCTCTGCATATCCAAGCTCTGTAGCAAGCGCAAGTGCATCTGAAAATTCCATTCCTTCCTGGGACATCTTGGTAAGGATAAAGTTCGTAGTTCCGTTTACGATTCCCATAACTTCCGTTACATGGTTGGCCTCAAGACTGTTCTTCAACGGGCTGATGATCGGGATTCCTCCGGCAACTGCTGCCTCAAACAGAAAATCCTTCTGTGCTGCCCTGGCAGTTTCCAGGATCTCTTTTCCGTGGACTGCGATCAGATCCTTATTTGCAGTTACAACGTTCTTGCCGGCTTTCAGTGCTGCAAGGATATAAGTACGTGCCGGCTCGATTCCACCGATCAGCTCGATCACAATATCAATGGAAGGATCTCCCTCAATATCTGCCCAGTCCGTTGTAAGAACAGAAGGATCATCTACCTTCCCGGATGCTTTCTCAAGGTTACGCACCAGGATCTTTGTGATCTTTACCTGGCATCCAAGCTTAGCTGTCATTTCCTGCTCCTGGCTTTTGATCACTTTATATACACCGGTCCCTACTGTTCCGAGACCAAGAAGGGCCGCATTTACGACTTTTTCGTTCATTTTCTGATGTCCCCTTTCCGTTTTTTCCAATTTTATCAGAGTAACTCCTATGTTATGGCAGAAAACGCTTTTTGTCAAGTTCCGGCAGAGGAAGCAATTCCAGCCAGCTGCCAAAAAGTCCGGTGATCAGCTCCTGCACCATAGCTTTTGACTGTGGTTCCAGTTTATCCAGCTGGCGCACCATGGCAGCCAGACTTTTCAGACCGCCTTCCTGGATTTGGGAAATGGTATCTGCTCCGGTTGCTTCCAGCACAGAAAAGAGTTCCCCGATGAGATGCTCTCTCTGCTTTTCATCCATATGGTCGATCCATTTATGAAGACTTCGGTCTGACGCCGCAGCTCTTCTTGTCAAACTTTCTTTCTCTATAAAGGATGGCCCCATTACCTCCCAGGTAAAAGCATCATGCTGCAGGATTCCCTTCTGTGTACTGGCTACGATCAGCGGATCTTTCTGGTGGCTGAGCAGCATCCCGATCACAGATGCCTCGGGAATGATACGAGTGACTTTTGGCAAAACCCTTTCCACTCTTCCGGGACTGAAAAATCCTTCCGGAAAACCCGGACCATCATTATCATAGACAGAAAGAATCTTTTCCTGCAGGATGTCACTGCACTGCATCGCTGTATACATAGCCAGATTTCCTCCTTTGGAATGACCGCCGATCCGCAGCATGGACTGTATATAAGTTCCATGCGTTTCCAGATATTCCAACGCTTTTCTGTGCGAAGGAACAACTCCGTTGCTTAAGTTAAAATCCTCCTTCCACCCCACAATGGTATCATCGGTTCCACGAAATGAAATATATGTGGTTCCATCATCCAGTCCTATAGTCACTGCCGCAAACTGCTGAGCCTGACGGGAAAGGATTTCATTGACAAAGCCTCCTACTGTACATTTCCGGAATCTCTCCGCACAGGCCATTTTTTCAAGGAGCACCGGTGTATTCTGCAGAAATGCGCTTTCTGCTTTCAGATCCTTCTTTATTTCCCGTCTGGAAAAAGCCGCAAAGAGTTCTTCTACAGAAAGAGTATTTCCGTTTTTTACTTCTGCCATCTCATCCAGATCAAGATAGGAAAAACACGCCAGTATCAGATTGTCAACTTCATTAAAGGGTGACTGCTCAAAGGTAATATCTCCTCTCCAGTCAAGATAATCCAGAATATTCCCCATAAAATCCTCCACAAATGATCATATAAGCGTCTTACGCACAGCTGCAGGCTTTCTTTCTATTATAATACGTAACGGCTGCATCACAGTACAGCCATCTGATGCGTTTCTGCCGTTATCAGATAACCGTTTTCTGAAACGACATACCCTGCCAGATATTTATTGTTATCATACCATAAATCCTGATCATTTGCGCCTTTCATCCATTTTTTTTCTGAGATAAAGGATGTAATGAATGCAGCCGCAGGTAAAAGCCGGAAACAGTATCGACAAGCCTGCTGCTGACATCATATAGATCACTGCCCCTTTTCCACCATCCGGTGTTCCTGCCACAAAGCAGTAGAACATGGTAGCTGAAAAATACAGTGTGATCACCACTGAAATTAAGATTTTAAAAAACTTCCTCATTGCTTCTCCTTTCTGTAGTGTCGATATAAGGACACTGTTGTGATTCCAATTTTACCTTCATAATAAGATTAATTCAAGGATGAATCGGACAGGATATATATATGATAAAATATGACAGATTTTGGGTCACGATGAAGGAGCGTGGGATCACTCAGTATGATCTTTATGAACATTACCAGATTACCCGTTCACTTCTGGACAGACTCCGAAAAAATAAAAATGTTGAAATTTATACCATAGACAGGCTGTGTTCCATTCTCCACTGCGAGATCGAGGACATTGTGGAACATGTTCCCGAGCCTGACGAAAGGAACGAACATACAGAAAAAGCTTCAGTGAAAAACAATCCTTACTCTGAAGATAAGAAAAACTCTCTCTGACTGTGATCAGATGCAGCTTTTTGTTGGCTGTGCTATCCGTGTCAGGGAGAGTTTTTCTGGTTTTTTCTATAAGAAGATATAAAAAAAGGGGCCGAAGCCCCTTTTTAAGTGGATCTTATTTGTAGTTTACGATCTTTCCGAAATCTGGTTTCAGGGAAGCGCCGCCTACAAGACCGCCGTCGATGTCAGCCTGAGCGAATAAGTCAGGAGCTGTTGCAGCGTTTACAGATCCGCCGTACTGAATACGGATCTCTGCTGCTGTAGCATCATCATAGATCTCAGCGATGCATTTACGGATATCAGCGCAAACCTCCTGAGCCTGCTCTGTTGTAGCTGTCTTACCTGTTCCGATAGCCCAGATCGGCTCGTAAGCGATAACTGCTGTCTTAGCCTGATCAGCTGTAACACCCTGGAATCCAACCTTAACCTGCTGACGGATGAAATCCATTGTCACGCCCTGCTCTCTCTGAGTAAGTGTCTCGCCGCAGCACATGATCGGTGTGATACCATGCTCGAAAGCTTTGAGCATTTTTTTGTTAACGTCTTCGTTTGTCTCACCGAAGTACTCTCTTCTCTCGGAATGTCCAAGTACTACGTACTTAACGCCTGCATCTACGAGCATAGCCGGAGCGATCTCGCCTGTGTAAGCACCTTTCTCCTCGAAGTACATGTTCTCAGCGCCAACCTGGATGTTTGTTCCTTTAGCTGCCTCAACAACAGGAATGATGTCGATAGCCGGTACGCAGAACACTACATCAACTTCGTCGTTAACAACAAGCGGTTTTAAAGTCTCAACCAGCTTTACAGCCTCGCTTGGTGTCATATTCATTTTCCAGTTTCCAGCAATAATTTTCTTTCTTGCCATTGTTTTATCTCCTTTTTTGTGTTTATGGAACACTTTATTTTTTTATCAGTCTTTATCGTTAGCTGCAGCTACACCCGGAAGCTCTTTTCCTTCAAGGAACTCAAGAGATGCACCGCCACCTGTGGAGATGTGTGTCATCTTGTCGCCATATCCAAGGATATTTACTGCTGCTGCGGAATCACCGCCACCGATGATCGTTGTTGCATCTGTCTCAGCAAGAGCTTTTGCAACTGCCTCTGTACCATGTGCAAAGTTCGGCATCTCGAAGCATCCCATCGGTCCGTTCCATACAACTGTCTTAGCATCTTTAACAGCATCTGCAAAAATCTTCTCTGTCTCTGTTCCGATGTCCATTCCTTCCCATCCGTCCGGAATTTCACCACGTTTAACGATCTGGATGTTGCAGTCGTTGGAGAAGGCATCACCGATTCTGTTATCTACAGGAAGAAGAAGTTTCACACCCTTCTCCTCTGCTTTCTTCATCATGTCGAGAGCATACTGAAGGTAATCATCCTCGCAGAGGGATGTTCCGATGTGTCCGCCCATAGCTTTGGAGAATGTATAGGACATACCACCACCGATGATCAGTGTATCTACCTTATCAAGAAGGTTGTTGATTACAGAGATCTTGCTGGAAACCTTAGCACCGCCAAGAATTGCAACGAATGGTCTCTCTGGATTATTTACAGCGTTTCCGAGGAAATCGATCTCTTTCTGCATCAGATATCCTACAACTGCTGTCTTAACATATTTGGTAACACCTACGTTGGAGCAGTGAGCTCTGTGAGCAGTTCCGAATGCATCGTTTACGAATACATCGCAAAGAGAAGCAAGGTCTTCGCTGAACTTATCTTCGTTCTTTGTCTCTTCTGCACGGTAACGTGTATTCTCAAGAAGAATTACATCGCCATCTTTCATCTCAGCAACAGCAGCTTTTGCGTTTGGTCCTACTACCTCAGGATCTGCTGCAAATTTCACTTCCTGTCCAAGAAGCTCAGAAAGACGAACAGCTACAGGTGCAAGAGAAAGCTCCGGTTTCGGCTCTCCCTTCGGTTTTCCGAGGTGGGAGCAGAGGATAACCTTTCCGCCGTCTGCGATCAGTTTCTTGATTGTAGGAAGAGCAGCCACAAGACGATTCTCGTCTGTGATCTTTCCATCCTGAAGCGGAACGTTAAAGTCACATCTTACAAGTACTCTCTGTCCTTTTACATTGATATCATCAACACTTTTTTTGTTCAGCATTTCTATATCTCCTTAACTTTTATTTCTGCCGGAAGCAGATCAATAAGGGCGAGCGGTATTGTTGTCCGCTCTGTCAACAGTCATTTCCTCAGATATTCTTTTGTTTGATCTTTTGGAAAAAAAGGGCCCGGTCCTCTTCAGACCGGACCCTTTCTGAGTCTATTCTTCTACACTCGTTCGCTGAAAATTAAGCGTTCAGAAGGCTTCCGAAGTGCTTGATTGTACGAACCATCTGGCTTGTGTAGGAGTTCTCGTTGTCATACCAGGAAACTACCTGAACCTCTGTTGTGCCATTCTCAAGTGGAAGTACCATTGTCTGAGTAGCATCGAAGAGGGAACCAAATCTCATACCAACGATATCGCTGGATACGATCTCATCCTCGTTGTATCCGAAGGACTCGTTAGAAGCTGCTTTCATAGCTGCGTTGATCTGCTCTTTTGTAACATTTCCTTCAACTACTGCTGTAAGGATTGTTGTAGAACCTGTTGGGGTAGGAACACGCTGTGCAGAACCGATAAGTTTGCCGTTAAGCTCTGGGATAACAAGTCCGATAGCTTTAGCAGCACCTGTGCTGTTCGGAACGATATTAACTGCAGCTGCACGGGATCTTCTCAGATCGCCTTTTCTCTGCGGTCCGTCAAGTGTCATCTGATCGCCTGTGTAAGCGTGGATTGTGCACATGATACCAGATTTGATCGGTGCAAGATCGTTAAGAGCCTTAGCCATTGGTGCAAGGCAGTTTGTTGTACAGGAAGCTGCGGAGATGATCTTGTCCTCGTTTGTAAGACCCTGATGGTTTACGTTGTAAACGATTGTCTTAAGGTCGTTTCCAGCCGGAGCGGAAATAACTACGTGCTTAGCACCTGCATCGATATGAGCCTGAGCTTTGTCTTTAGATGTGTAGAAACCTGTGCACTCAAGAACTACGTCTACACCGATCTCTCCCCAAGGAAGCTCTGCAGCGTTAGCCTTAGCATAGATTTTGATCTCTTTTCCGTCTACTGTGATGGAATCCTCTCCTGCTTTAACTGTATCAGCAAGAGCATATCTTCCCTGTGTAGAATCATATTTTAATAAGTGAGCAAGCATTTTAGGAGATGTAAGGTCATTGATTGCTACAACCTCGAATCCCTCTGCTCCAAACATCTGACGGAATGCAAGACGACCGATACGTCCAAAACCATTAATTGCAACTTTTACTGCCATGATAAATTCCTCCTATGAATTGAATGGTGATTAAATCGTTCCTTTGTTAAAGAAACATCAACCTGTTTCATATTGTACCTAATTCCAAACAAAAATTCAAGAGCATTTTATAAAAAAGAACATTAAAATAAATATTAAGAAAATTTCTGAAAAATGTGCTATAATTCTCTGATAGAAAGTTCTGTCCTGCTGAGCGCCAAAAGAGATATCCCTGCTCCCTTCCGGGAGCCTTACTTTTCCGGCTTCATAGCAGGCAGATATGATCATTGTCACAGAATATAAAGGCTTGAATATGGAGGTACAAAATGGACCAGAAAATTTTATGGGACTGCCATATGCACTCCTCTTTTTCCGCAGATTCCGATACACCGATGGAAAAGATGATCCAGACTGCCGCAGACAAGGGTCTCATGGGAATCTGTTTTACTGAACATTTTGATCCGGATTATCCTGATACTCCGGAAAATCTTGATTTTTCCCTGAACATCCCTGCATACCGCCAGAAGCTTGAGAGTCTTGCGGATGCTTTTAAAAACCAGATCCAGGTTAACTTCGGGATCGAGCTTGGACTTCAGCCTCAGCTTGCAGAATCTTTTTCCGATCTTCTGAAGGAAGTTCCTTTTGATTTCGTTATTGGTTCCTCCCATGTGGTGCACGGATACGATCCTTATTATCCTTCTTATTTTGAGGGCCGTAAGGAATCCGCATGTTACATGGAATATTTTGAATCCATCCTGGAAAATATCGCTGCTTTTGATGAGATGGATGTGTATGGACATATCGACTATGTAGTACGTTATGGTCCAAATCGGAACCGTCAGTATTCTTATGGAAGATATAAGGAGATCCTGGACGAGATCCTGCGGACACTGATCCGCAAAAATGTGGGGATCGAGCTGAACACAGGCGGTTATCACTATGGGCTTGGTGAACCAAATCCATGTGTCAATATTATCCGACGCTACCGTGAGCTTGGCGGTGAGATCATCACCATTGGTGCAGATGCCCATACTCCGGATAAGATCGGCTATGCTTTTGACAAGGCAGCTGATATTTTCCGTGAATGTGGTTTTTCCTATTATGCTGTATTTAAAAATCGTCGCCCTATTTTTCATAAACTGTAGCTCTGTTTCTCTCTCACGTGAGAGAGTTTACACTTTTATACCGAAAATATCATTTTATCTAAGGAGGAACTCTATATGTCAACAAAAAGACTCCAGAAAAAGAAAGCTGCCATGCAGGCAAAAAAAGAAAAGCAGCTGAAAAAAAATACCCCTGCTGCCAAATCTGTTGAAAATACTAAAGTCGAAGTAAAAAAACTTGAAACCGTAAAGAAGGAAACGCTTAAAGTCGAGACCTCTAAAACTGAACCGATCAAGGTTGAAACTTCAAAGACTGAGCCGATCAAGGTTGAGACTTCAAAGACCGAGCCGATCAAGGTTGAGACCTCTAAGACTGAACCGATCAAGGTTGAGACTTCAAAAACTGAGCCGATCAAAGTTGAGACTTCAAAGACCGAGCCGATCAAAGTTGAGACTTCAAAGACTGAGCCGATCAAAGTTGAGACTTCAAAAACCGAGCCGATCAAAGTTGAGACTTCCAAGACCGAGCCGATCAAAGTTGAAACTTCAAAGACTGAGCCAATCAAGGTTGAAACTTCTAAAACCGAGCCGATCAAAGTTGAGACTTCTAAAACCGAGCCGATCAAAGTTGAAACTTCTAAAACTGAGCCGATCAAGGTTGAGACCTCTAAGACTGAACCGGCGAAAGTTACTACTTCCAAGACCGAGCCTCTGAAAGTCGAAACCTCCAAGGAGGACACAGCTTACGATGCCCTCTACGAGAAACGTCTGAAACACTACTACAATGATCTGAAATGGCTCTACTGTGAACTGTTCCGCGATCATCCGGAAGTTGCCGGCACATTCTCAAGCCTCACAAAAAAGATGAAAGAGATTTACCGTGAGCGCTCTCTTTCCATGAAGGAAGCTGACCAGACCTGCGTTGCTGATCCTGACTGGTTCCGTAAGACTACTTTCACCGGAATGGCTGTAAATCCTGCTGACTTCGCAGATACTCTTTCCGGTCTATCTGATAAACTGGACTATATCAGCGAATGCAAAGCAGACACTCTGTACCTGACAGATCTTTTCCAGGCAACCTCCAATTGCTCCCTTTGCATTATCCCGGAGATCGGAACCTCCGAAGATCTGTACACACTTGCAGCTAACTGTAGGAAAGCAGGTATCCGCCTGGCTCTTGAGATCCCGTTAAGCCTTTCTGTGGATGACCCACAGTCCGGTGCGCCGTGTGTGCTCCAGACTCCGGCTTATTTCAATGCAATGCTTCTTCAGATCCTGGAACTTGCAAATGAAGGTGCTTCTGTATTCAGCCTTGGTGTCCTTCCGATGATGCCGGAAGAAAATCTCTGGAAGCTTCACTCTCTGCTACGTATGACCAGAATGGTGTGTGAGATCGTATGCCCCGGAATTCTTCTCCTTGGCGAAACAGACCGCCCACCTGCAGAGGCTGCTGCATTCGGCGGAACTTCCGATATGCCGGAACTTCACATTGTAAACAGCACCCGGCTGATGTCCGATCTCTGGCATACCGTTGCCACAAAGGACACTGCCCTTCTCCGCCGGGGAATTGACAGAGCTGCAGACCTTCCGCAGGCACCGGTATTCCAGAATTACCTCCGTAACCGCAACACTGTACGTTGGAACCTAGACTATGATTTCCTGAAAGGAAGCTTTATCACAGAAGGACCTCACAGAGATTATCTGAATGAATTCCTGGCAGGTATTTTCCCTGATTCCTTTGCCCGGGGTGAAATTTATGTAAATCCGGAAAACGAGGAATCTGAGCTCTGCGGAACAACCGCATCTCTTGCAGGAATTGAGCGTTTTGATTATGAAGGAAATATGGAGGGTGTCAGCCGGGGAATCCGCTATGACGTAACACTTCATGCATTGCTTCTTTCCCTCCCCGGAATTCCGGTACTTCGAAGCGGTGACGAGGTCGGACAGCTGAATGACTACACCTATAAAGCAGACATTTCCAAAGCATCTGATCCCCGCTGGCTCCACAACGGACGTTTCAACTGGGCACTTGCCAGGAACAGAGCCGATGTCGAAACGATTCAGGGACGCATTTTCAACAGCCTTGAGCAGCTGGAATCCATCCGCGCCAGCCATCCGGTATTTGCACCTGAAGTTCCTGCACATACGGTGGAAACCTGGGAAAGGGCTCTCCTTGCCCTGGTAAGAGAAACTTCTGAAGAAAAGCTGATCTGCATCTACAATTTCAGTGATCAGGATAAGGTAGCCTGGATCAACGAACAGGACGGTACTTACACAGATCTTCTCACAGGAGTTCAGAGAGACGCACAGGCTGTAGAGATCCCTGCCTTCGGATTTATCTGGCTTATGCACACGAAATAATAACTTCGTCAGGCGGATATCCACAATCTGCATTCTCTACACAGATCTGCACCGGATAACTTCTCCACAGTTTATTCGCCCAAAAAAGGTTACTGTTCACTCCGTTCTCAGTAACACACCTCGCGGGATATTACCAGTGAACAGTAATCAAAAAAGAACACTGCCATTTTCAACGGGCAGTGTCCTTTTTTATTTCTCATATTATTATTTTCTCAGCTTATCAATAAATGCGGCAAATTTCCCCTGTTCCCCACTATCCAGCGAACGACTGTAAATATTTCTGAGCCAGGCCGTGATCACATCGATCAGGATCGGAGAAAATGTCATCAAAAGGAACACCAGAATGATCATTCCGAATTCCAGAGATCCCAGTGTCAGAAGATTCTGCAGAACCACCGCCGCACCGAAAAAGATCACCTGCATACTGTAAATGATCACCTTTCGATAGGTATTCAAAGGCGCATAAACCGTCTTAAGTGCCGCCATATAATTCCATCCTGTCACAAGCACACAGGCTGTATTCAGCATGGCATTGGAATGGTATACATTCTGGCATACCAGCATCACACTGAACACACAGCCCGTGATGGTCACAGCAGCCGGAAATGCATTCATAAACACATGACGCAAAAATGTATGGTCGATCTTCTCATAATTATTCTCCTGTGCCAGAAGGAACGTAGGAATACCAACAGCACAGGCACTGATCAAAGACATCTGGATCGGCTCAAAAGGATAAGAATCCCCGAAGAAGATCGTAATCAGTGACAGCAGCACGGAAAAAATCGTTTTGATCAGAAACATAGATGCCGCAGTACGGATATTATTTACAACCCGGCGTCCCTGATTCACGATTTCCGGCATTGCTGCAAAATTAGAATCCAGCAATACCACATTGGCAATATTCTTGGCGGCATCACTGCCCTCAGCCATGGCAATACTGCAGTCCGCCTCTTTAAGCGCCAGAACATCATTGACACCATCACCGGTCATGGCAACCGTATGCTTCTGAGCCTGCAAAGACTTCACCATTGCCTGCTTCTGCTGAGGTGTTACACGTCCGAACACACTGTATTCTGCAACTGCCTCGTCCATCTGTTCCTGGGTTGTGATCGTTGTCGCATCTATATAATGCTCTGCATTTTTAAGACCTGCACGTCTGGCAATTGCAGAAACTGTCACCGGATCATCACCGGAGATCACTTTCAGATCAACACCCTGACTTTCGAAATATGCCAGCGTATCCGGTGCCTCTGCACGGATCACATCCGTAATAAGCAAAAGTCCGACAGGTTCCAGTCCCCCCGGAAGCTCCGCACCCTCACTCACATTTACACTATGGGCAAGGACCAGCACACGAAGACCTTCCTCTGCAAATCCGCCACAATACTCCATCAATTCCGGGTTCCCTTCCGGGAAAAGAAACTGCGCTGCACCCATCAGATAAGTACCTGCATCTGTAAATGCAGCTCCGCTGTACTTCCTGTCAGAAGAAAACGGGATCACATGATCCAGCTCCATATCCTGAGATACTTTAAATCTTGCCCTGAGTGCATCGGCAGTGGCATTCTGATCCTTCAGCACAGAAAGCAGATTTCCCATGATATGCTCGATCTCCCGGAGCTTCTCCGGATTTTCCTGACTGTGTTTCTCCGGGTCAGTGTCTGACTTTTCCTGCAATACGAGATTCGCGCTTCCATCCTCCTTTGCGATAGCATCTGTTGCTGAAACTGCAGAGGCAGCAGAACTTTCAGTTCCATCGCTGTCACCTTCGCCGGATTCAGGATCTTTCCCGGATATTTTCTCGGAAATCTCATCATACACCGGCGGATAGCTTTCCACCGCTTCCACACACATGGTACCCTCTGTGATAGTTCCTGTCTTATCCAGACAGAGCGTATCCACGCGTGCAAGAGTTTCTATACAGTACAGTTCCTGCACCAGCGTCTTCTTCTGAGCCAGCTTCAGTGCCCCCAAAGTCAGTGCCACACTGGTAAGAAGGACAAGCCCCTCCGGGATCATTCCCAGGACCGCTGCAACCATATTGACAACAGAATCCCGGATATTATCTCCCACAAAATAGTACTGTTTATAAAAAAGCAGCGCCCCCATTGGTACGATAATGATACTGATCACCTTCAGAATGGCATTCAGGGAATTTCTAAGCTCTGAATTATGGCGTTTGAATTCCTTTGCCTCGCTGGTGATCCTTGACGCATAGTTGTCGCTTCCCACATGGATGATCTGGCAGCAGGCCTGTCCCGCCGTCACAAAGCTTCCGGAAAAAAGCTCATCTCCCGGATTCTTCGGAAGATTGTCTGCCTCACCGGTAAGCAGGGATTCATTGACCTCAAGGCTTCCCTCCAGGATCTTCGCATCTGCCGGAACCTGTTCTCCGGTCTTCAGGAATATCAGATCATCGACAACCAGCTTCTCTGTAGAAATTTTCCATTTTTTTCCTTCACGCAGAACAACCGTCTTGGATTCTGTCAGGATTGCCAGCTTGTCAATAGTTTTCTTAGCACGGACCTCCTGAATGATCCCGATCACGGTATTAATAAAAATGATTCCTACAAACATGGAGTTTTTGTAGGAACCAACCAGCAGTACGAGAACCAGCAGCACCAGGTTCAGAAAATTGAAGAATGTCAACGTATTCTCCAGAATAATCTGCTTATATGTCCTGGTGTTGGGGTTTTCGTTATTATTTACCTGACCCTGCGCAATTCTTTCCTGAACCTCTTCGTTCGTAAGTCCTGTCATGCTTCTTACTTACCTGTCCTTTCAATGGCTTACGGTTCTGTTCAACTGAAGCTTGCTCATGCCCCGGTTATGATCGTAAATAAAAGGGATCAATACTCCTCTTCTGTATCCTCTTCACCCTCGTGGATATCAGACTTCGGTTTGGAAAGACCCTCGATCTTAATGTGATGTTTCTCTGCATAATCCCAGAGAGCTGCATGAATTGCTTCCTCAGCAAGCAGGGAACAGTGGATCTTCACCGGCGGAAGTCCGTCCAGAGCCTCCATAACGGCCTTGTTGGTTACTTCCATAGCTTCCTCAATGGTCTTGCCCATTACAAGTTCTGTTGCCATGCTGCTTGTTGCAACTGCTGCACCGCATCCAAATGTTTTAAACTTGCAGTCTTTGATAATATGAGTTTCGTCATCGATATCAAGGAATATTCTCATAATATCACCGCATTTTGCATTTCCTACAGTACCCACGCCACTTGCGTTCTCGATCTCACCTACATTACGTGGATGCTGAAAATGATCCATTACTTTTTCACTATACATTATTTTTTCCTCCTGGCAAGTATTTTTATTATTTTTTCTGTTTTTTAATAAAATCTTCATATAACGGAGACATGCTTCTTAAGTTTGCAGTAATATCTTTCAGCTTATCTACTACAAAATCAACATCCTCCATTGTCGTCTCCTCGCTTAAGGTCATACGGAGAGATCCGTGTGCGATCTCATGAGGAAGACCGATAGCTAACAAAACATGTGACGGATCCAGAGAACCGGATGTACATGCAGAACCGCTGGATGCACAGATTCCAAAATTATCAAGCATCAGAAGAAGTGACTCTCCCTCGATGAACTGGATGCTTACATTTACGTTGTTCGGAAGACGTTTTACTTTATCTCCATTGAGGCGTACGTACGGGATCTCTGTGAGGATCCTGCTGATCATATGATCTCTGATCTCGATTTCTTTTGCAGTACGTTCTTTCATGGACTTGTTTGCACGCTCTGCTGCAAGACCGTATCCTACGATACCAGGAACGTTCTCTGTACCTGCACGACGTTTTCTCTCCTGTGCTCCGCCATGTACGAAGGAGCGGATCTTAACGCCTTTACGGATATAGAGGAAGCCGATTCCCTTCGGTCCGTTGATCTTATGTCCGCTGGAGCTGAGCATATCAATATTGAACTCATCTACATTGATCGGGATCTGGCCAAATGCCTGAACAGCGTCTGTATGGAACAGGATTCCATGCTCATGTGCGATCTGTCCGATCTCTTTCAGCGGCTCAAGAGTACCGATCTCATTGTTTGCAGCCATAACAGAGATCAGGATGGTCTCCGGTGTGATGGCTTTCTGAAGCTCATCCAGGTCAATGAAACCATTCTCATCTACATCCAGGTATGTGACCTTGGCACCACGCTCTTTTTCAAGGTACTCGCAGGTATGAAGGATTGCATGATGCTCGATCTTTGTTGTGATGATATGGTTTCCTTTATTTTTATATGCCTCAAAGGTCGCTTTCAGGGCCCAGTTATCGGACTCGGAACCACCTGCTGTAAAATAGATCTCCTCTTTTTTGGCTCCGATCACATCTGCGATCTGCTGTCTTCCTTTTGCGATGGCAGCCTTGCTGTTTGCCGCAAAATCATAAACAGTTGAAGCATTTCCATAAAACTCTGTAAAATACGGCAGCATTGCCTCCACAACTTCCGGTGCGGTCTTTGTGGTAGCCGCGTTGTCCAGATATATCATTTTTCCCATTTTCTTTTCCTCCTGTTCAGGATAATTATTTTTCGTGTATTCTCCGGCTTTCTTCGATCAGCTCACTGAGCATCAGGGTATCCACTGCATCTGTGATGCTGTCATTGATCCTCTTCCACACTAATTTAGCCACGCAGAGATCGGAACCCTGGCAGCCACCGTCACCTTCTGTTCCCGGACATGTTGCAGCCTCCAGGCCACCCTCCAGGACACGAAGGATATCTCCCACTGAAATCTCTTCTGCCGGTCTTCCAAGGAAGTATCCCCCGGCTGCGCCGCGGACACTCTTCACAAGGCCCGCTTTCTTCAAAAGTGCCATCAGCTGCTCCAGATAGCTGACTGATATATTTTGACGGCCCGCAATACTCTGAAGCGAGACCGCTTCTTTTTCACTGTAAAGACCAAGGTCTATCAAAGCCTTAAGTCCGTATTTTGCTCTTGTTGACAGTTTCATCCGCTCACCTCTTTTTTCAATTCCCAGTGTTTTCCTCGGATTTCATGTTTACTCTATCAGAAACATATGGTTCTGTCAAGGCTAACTTCTTCATATACTGACAAAAAGGTGCAAGGTTGTTACTATTCACTGGTAATATTCCGCGAAGCGTGTTGCTGAAAATGGGGTGAACAGTAACTCAAGGTTATCCATGTCAAAAAAAATATTTCTCAAAGGAACCCTGATTCTTGCCTGTACAGGTCTTATCAGCCGTATCGCAGGTTTCTTTTATAGAATATTCCTCTCCTATGCCATTGGTGCAGAAGGTCTTGGTTTGTATCAGCTGGTTCTACCTCTCCAGGGACTTATGGCCGCTTTATCCTATACAGGGATCCAGTCTGCCCTTTCACGCCTGATCGCATCCAGACTTGCCCTTCAGGAGAAAAAGGAGGCACGTTTTTCGCTGGTTACAGGAACACTTATGGCTGTCTTTTTTTCTGCTGCAGCCGGTTTTCTGCTTTTTCAACACGCATATTTTTTTGCTTCCACAATTCTGAAAACACCGCAGACTGCCAGTCTTCTTCGCATAACAGCTGTCAGTATTCCGCTCTGTGCCATTCATTCCTGCATTGACAGCTATTATTATGCCCGGAAAAAAGCCTCTGTTCCGGCAGCCGTGCAGCTTTCGGAGCAGGCTGCCCGGATCGGCACTACCTATATCCTGTATCTGATCTTTCTTTCCGAAGGACGTCCGATCACTGCATTGATCGCAGCGGGTGGTTCTCTTGCCGGAGAGGCTGCCGCTTCGCTGGTGTCTCTGCTGGTAGTTTCCTTTCATTTCGGAAATCACCCTGTACAAGAAAAAAATCCCATCAGGATCTTTTCGCTGTTAAAGGACCTTTTCACACTGTCTTTTCCCATTTCCCTGAACAGGATTCTTCTGACACTTCTCGGCAGCATAGAAGCGGTTCTGATTCCACAGATGCTTCTGCGTTCCGGCATGACAGCATCAGACTCACTGAAAATCTATGGGATCTTTACCGGAATGGCACTGCCCCTGCTCCTGTTTCCTTCCACACTTACGTCTTCCGCCGCTGTGATGATGATGCCTTCCATCGCACAGCTTGATGCGCTGGGAGAGCAGAAGCAGATCCGCCGTGTCACAGACCAGACCTTTTTTCTGTGCATGTTCCTTGGATTTCTGTGCGGAAGCGGATTCTTTCTTTTTGGCCCATTCCTCGGAGCGTTGCTTTTTCACAGCCAGACTGCCGGCACCTACATACGGTATCTGTCTTTTATCTGTCCTTTTCTTTATACAAACACCATGCTCACCAGCATCCTGCAGGGACTTGGAAAACCGGGGCTCTGTCTGATCCACAGTATTGCCGGCATTCTCATCCGCATTTTCTCCGTTATTTTTATAATTCCGTTGACAGGGATACGCGGCTATTTTTACGGATTTTTTCTGGGTGAGCTGCTGCTTACTCTTCTACACGTGAAAGCGCTAAAATTTCCCTATCGACAATCGGCCAATAATCGTTTATAATAAATAATCGAAATGTCTATAGTTATGGAGGAATAGAGTACTATGAGTTTTGAATTCATAAAAAAACTGCCAACTCCTGAGGAAATCCGCAATCAGTATCCGCTCGATGCTGAACTTCAGGCGCTCAAGGAGAAACGCGATGCTGAGATTCGCGACGTTTTCACCGGAAAATCCGATAAATTCCTCGCTATCATCGGACCATGTTCTGCAGATAACGAAGATGCCGTATGCGATTATCTTTTAAGACTTCGCAAAGTTCAGGAAAAGATCGAAGATAAAGTCCTTATCATCCCGCGTGTTTACACAAACAAACCACGTACGACCGGTGAAGGATACAAAGGAATGGTCCATCAGCCGGATCCTGAGAAAAAACCGAACCTTCTTGCCGGACTGATCGCGATCCGTAAGATGCACATGCGTGCTATCCGCGAAAGCGGCTTCACCTGTGCAGATGAGATGCTTTACCCGGAGAACTACCGTTATCTCTCCGATGTGCTCTCCTACGTTGCTGTAGGCGCACGTTCTGTTGAAGATCAGCAGCACAGACTGACTGTCAGCGGTATGGACGTTCCTGCTGGTATGAAGAACCCTACCAGTGGTGACTACAGCGTTATGCTGAACTCCATTGTTGCAGCCCAGGGCGCTCATCGTTTTATTTACAGAAGCTGGGAGGTTGAGACCACCGGTAATCCACTCTCTCACGCAATCCTTCGTGGTGCGGTAAACAAGCATGGGGAAGCAATCCCGAACTACCATTACGAGGATCTTCGTCTTCTCTATGACAAATACCATGCAAAGAACCTTGCCAACCCGGCAGTGATCGTGGATACCAACCACTCCAACTCCAACAAGCATTACGAGCAGCAGGTTCGTATCGCAAGTGAGGTTCTTCACAGCCGTCAGGTAGATCCTGAGCTTCACTCAATGGTAAAGGGGCTCATGATCGAGAGCTATATCGAACCAGGCAATCAGAAGATCGGTGGAGATCACATCTACGGAAAATCCATCACAGATGCCTGCCTTGGTTGGGATGAATCTGAGAAGCTGCTTTACACGATCGCTGAAAATTGCTAAGTTCTGTCTGATCTGCACTTCAGGGAACAGACATTTGTAATCATTCTACAATTTACATTCAAAAAAAGAACCGACATTCTTCCATTTTGGAAGCTGCCGGTTCTTTTTTGAACGCGTTTTTTGTATTATTTCTTACAGATCAATGCCTCGGATGTGCTTTCATATATACGTCTCGCATTTTCGCAACGCCAAAATTCAGATAGACCTGTGTGGTGGAAATATCCGAATGTCCAAGCATTTCCTGCACACTCTTCACATCTGCTCCATTCTGCAGCATATGTGCGGCAAAAGAATGTCTCAGTGTATGTGGTGTGATATCATGCTGGATTCCGGCTTCCTCTGCATATCCCTTCAGGACCTTCCAGAATCCCTGTCTGCTCATGGATTTTCCTGAACAGTTGGTAAAAAGACTCTCCGTCTCATTTTCTTTCACAAATTTTCCACGGGCTTCTTTCAGATATTTCTCCATGGCTGTTTTGCATACATTTCCAACCGGGATCACCCGTTCCTTATCTTCATCGTGACAGACTACATAACCAAACCGGAGATTGAGATCCTCCAGGTTCAGCCGTAAAAGTTCACTGACACGCATTCCTGTGGCATACAAAAGCTCCAGCATGGCACTGTCCCGGATTCCCTTCGGTGTATTCAGATCCGGCTGTTTCAAAAGGCGGTCTACCTCATCCACAGTAAGGATCTCCGGCATCCGTTTCTCAACCTTGGGCGGCTTCAGCTCCAGGGACGGATCCCTCTCGATCCTGTTCTCCTGATAAAGATACTGAAACAAAGCACGGATAGATGCTACATTTCTGGAGATCGTCGAGGAAGCGAACTGTCCTCTCTCCATATAGCTGAGATAGCCTTCCAGCTCCAGTTCTCCTACATCTCGGATATCATAGATCCCACGATCCGCAAAATACACTGCCATCTTCTTCAGGTCTCTCTGGTAGGATACTTCTGTATTATGTGACGTTCTTTTTCTATTATGTAAATATGTAATAAATTCCCGTATCTCTATGTCCATTTCTCTGCATCCCGTTTCTCTAAAATCATACTCGTTTATGACTGAATTATACTGTGAATTTTACATAAAATCAAACAGTTTTTCATCGTAAAACCGCACAATTTCAACACTTTCCGGCACAAACTACCAAATATCGCAGATTTTATGGAAACCATTACTAGATATTGTGGAAATTTTCCTCAAAAAATTTTCAGGCCCTTTATAACTTTTTCTACGATACAGGGGTTCAAAAAACTTTCTGCAAGGATTCCCCCTGTATACAGCAGAAAAGCTGTGATCCCCTGCCGAAAATAAGCCCCGGATTTCTGCGGCACAAGCCCATAATTTTTCCAGATCCCATACGATTGTCTGTATACAATACCTGCAAGATAAAAATACGCCGGAATATAGATCAGATACTGTGGCATCAGAAGTCCGGCTCCGGCCACACTGCCATAAATACCGAATTCCAGAACTGATAATGCCAGGATCATTCCTGTCTCCATTCCCAAAAACAGCATATATGCAACCGTCAAAGGCACTCCGAATATTGTAAATCCGCATAAAAACAACAGAAGAAAAAAACCTCCTCTTCGTCGCAGCACCTCCAGGAAATAAGCTCCACCGGAAATATCTTTTCCTGCAAAGCTGCGGATCAGATAAAAAGAAGCCAGGGTTTTCTGCTTCCACTCCATTTTCCATATCAGATTCGGCAACACATTTCCCGCAAAAAATCCGATCATAAAGAGGATCTCCGCCGGAAAACGTCCGGCATTTTTCCACTTCCGGTTCTCTGTCTTACTCTCCATTTACTCACCCTGTACCAGTTTACGCCTGTTTTTCCGGTAATATGACCGTTTTTCCACATGACAAAAAAGACCGGTCAGCTAAAAAGCTGTCCGGCCTTTGGTATTTCCAGAACTTTCTTCCATTGAAAGCTTATTTTGCGTAGTCAACCGCTCTGCTTTCACGGATCACATTAACTTTGATCTGTCCAGGATACTCAAGCTCTGCCTCGATCTGCTTTGCAATATCTCTTGCAAGGAGAACCATATCTGCATCACTTACATGATCCGGCACGACCATAACACGAATTTCTCTTCCTGCCTGAATAGCAAAAGATTTCTCTACACCCTTAAACTCATTAGTGATATCCTCAAGCTGTTTCAGACGATTGGTATAGGTTTCCAGAGTCTCACGTCTTGCTCCAGGTCTTGCTGCGGAAATTGCATCAGCAGCCTGTACAATACACGCGATCAAAGATTCCGGCTCCACATCACCATGGTGAGACGCAACCGTGTTGATAACGATCGGGGACTCCTTGTATTTCTTGCAGAGATCCACACCGATCTGAATATGAGAACCCTCTACCTCATGGTCAATGGATTTACCAATGTCATGAAGAAGTCCGGCACGCTTGGCCATACGCACATCCACACCAACTTCTCCTGCAAGAAGTCCGGAAAGCTGTGCAACCTCGATTGAATGTCTCAGCGCATTCTGTCCATAGCTTGAACGGAATTTCATACGTCCAAGAAGCTTCAGAAGTTCCGGATGGATTCCGTGTACCCCTACATCCATGGCAGCATTCTCACCGTCTTCCCGGATCTGTGCTTCCACTTCTTTCTGGGCTTTCTCTACCATCTCTTCAATTCTTGCCGGATGGATACGGCCATCCACGATCAGTTTCTCAAGAGCCACTCTGGCAATCTCTCTCCTGATCGGATCAAATGCGGAAAGTACCACTGCCTCCGGTGTATCATCAATGATCAGATCCACACCGGTAAGTGTCTCAAGTGTACGGATGTTACGGCCTTCACGACCGATGATCCTTCCCTTCATTTCATCACTTGGAAGCTGTACCACAGAAATCGTTGTCTCGGAAACATGATCCACTGCACATTTCTGAATAGCATTGACTACATATTCCCTAGCTTTCTTATTGGCATCTTCCTTGGCTCTGTTCTCAAGCTCTTTATAGAGTCTTGCAACATCCACCTTTACGTCATCTTCTACAGATTTCAGTAATTCTTCTTTTGCCTGTTCGGAGGTAAGACCTGAAACTCGTTCCAGTTCCTGTACTCCTTTTTCCTCAAGTTCATTTACTCGTTTTTCTTTTTCTTGTAACTCGTTAAATTTCGCTGTACATTCCAGCTCACGCTTCTCCACCGCATTCGCTTTTTTGTCAACAGATTCCTCTTTTGACAAAACTCGCTTCTCATATCTCTGCAGCTCGTTTCTCCGTTCCTTGGTTTCCCTTTCCAGTTCATTTTTAGTTCGCAGAGATTCTTCCTTTACTTCAAGTAAAGTTTCTCGTTTCTTGGTCTCTGCTGCTTTCAATGCTTCATCAAGAATATTCCTTGCCTTATCCTCTGCTGTACCTATGATTTCCGCATCCTTGCGTACTTTCTTGTCAACAGCAACCTTGCAAGTAACAGGAACTGCAATAAGTAGCGTGACTACCACAGCGACAATAACACCGATAATTGTGCCTGCCACAGGAGCACCTCCTTATTTAGTTTTCATTGTACAAATACAACAATACAAGTTTAGCTGTTTTTCACATTTATGTCAAGTTTTTCTCATGAAAAAGCAGATTTTGGTTAGCATATGTGAACTGGCTCTTTTCTCGTTACTATTCACTGGGAATATTCCGCGAGGTGTTTTCAGAGTTATTCTATATCATGTTTCACCCGGATGTTCATTTCTTCCAGGGTATGGGAAATATCTTCATACCGGAACGCCCTTCTGGCCAGGTATCCATACAGCCTTCTCATCTGTCCTTCATCAAGCTCTGTGTCCGGTGCATATTTCTTCTCGATCGTCCTGCGTAATATCTCCCGCTCGTCCGGTTCCATAAGCTCTTCCATCTCATTCCAGGCATCCAGGGCAATCTGACGGTCCACGCCCTTTAACTGAAGTTCCGAGAGTATCTTCTGACGGCTCCTGGTTTCCATGCGGAAGGAGATATAGGTTCTGGCATAACGGGCATCGTTGATATACCCATAGGACTTCACATAAGCAATGGCATCTTCTACTGCCTCCGGTGAAAATTCAGCCTGACGGAGTTTATCCGTCAGGCCTTTCTCTGTGCGGTCCATATGTTCCAGAAGCCGCATGGCTTTCTTTCTTGCACGGTTTCGTTCTTCCAGATCCAGCATGGACTACTCTTCCTTCTCTGTATCATCTGCCTGTACTGCTGCTTCTGCTGTCTCATCTGCCGGATCCAGATGATAATGTACACGAACCTTCTTCTCAATCTCATCGCGGATCTCCGGATGCTCTCTCAGGAATAATTTGGCATTCTCACGTCCCTGTCCGATCTTATCCCCTTCATATGCATACCAGGCTCCGCTCTTGTTTACGATGGAGCATTCTGCAGCCAGATCCAGGATATCTCCCTCTCTGGAAATACCGGTTCCGAACATGATATCAAACTCTGCCTGCTTAAATGGCGGAGCGACCTTGTTCTTAACTACTTTCACACGGGTGTGGTTTCCGACCATCTCACCACCCTGCTTCAAGGTTTCCACACGACGTACATCCATACGGACAGATGCATAGAATTTCAGCGCACGTCCACCGGTTGTAGTTTCCGGATTGCCAAACATCACTCCAACCTTCTCACGAAGCTGGTTGATAAAGATCACCACGCAGTTGGACTTGCTGATAACAGCCGTCAGTTTACGGAGTGCCTGTGACATCAGACGGGCCTGCAGACCTACATGGCTGTCTCCCATATCTCCTTCGATCTCTGCCTTGGGAACCAGAGCTGCAACAGAATCCACAATCACGATATCCACAGCACCGGAACGTACCATAGTCTCTGTGATCTCCAGCGCCTGCTCTCCGTTATCCGGCTGTGAAATATAAAGGTTGTCGATATCAACACCTATACTCTTGGCATAAACAGGATCAAGAGCATGCTCCGCATCGATAAATCCTGCGATTCCGCCTCTCTTCTGCACCTCAGCGACCATATGTAAGGCTACCGTTGTCTTACCACTGGACTCCGGTCCGTAGATCTCCACGATACGTCCCTTGGGAACACCACCTACACCAAGGGCGATATCCAGGCTTAAGCATCCTGTGGGAACTGCCTCCACCTGCATATGGGAGCTGGAATCTCCAAGCTTCATGACAGAGCCTTTACCGAACTGTTTCTCAATATTTCCAAGGGCCGCTTCCAACGCCTTCTGCTTCTCTTCACTGATCATTATGTAATCTCCTATTCTTTATTCTCTTTCTAATCAGGTTTCCTGCAATCCGAACCTTTGTTCGTGTTTTCTGTATTACATAGTATTATAAAACGGAATGATTGTCAATAAGATACTTGAAAATCCCTCTGTTTTTTTGTTGACAGGATCTCTAAAAATCCGACAAAAGGCTTCCCATACATGATTTCTTTTTCCTCTCTGAATACAAAAAAGCAGATAAAAAGATTTCCCTCTTCATCTGCTTTTTATGCAATACATTTCCTGTTACTGATCGTTGGTCAGCTTCAGTTTGTCCAGAATATAGAATACAAGGCTTAACGCCATGGCAACCACACATGCCAGCACCATACCGGTAAGCTCAACATTTCCAAGCTTCAGGGCAATTCCGGAAAGACCTACAACAAAGACAACGCTTGTCAGCGTCAGATTTCTGGACTTGCTGTAATCCACGTGATTGTCAACCAGCATGCGAAGTCCGGATGTTCCGATCATTCCGTAAAGAAGGAAGGAAATCCCACCGATCACCGGACCGGGAATGGTACTGATCAGGGCTGCCAGTTTACCAAGGAAGGAACAGCAGATAGAAAGCACTGCCGCACCACCGATCACCTGTACACTGTAAACCTTTGTCACCGCCATGACACCGATGTTCTCACCGTAAGTAGTTGTCGGCACAGAACCAAGGCATCCGGAAACTGTGGTAGAGAAGAAATCTGCAAACAGGGATCTGTGAAGCCCCGGATCTTTCAGAAGATTTCTTCCAACAATCTTTCCGGTTACGATCTGATGGCCGATATGCTCGGAGGTTACCAGAAGCAGTGCCGGAAAGATCGTCATAATGGCCTCAAAATTAAATTTCGGAGATGTAAAGTTGGGAAGAGCAAAAAATGCCGCTTCCCTTACCTGTGTAAAATCCAGAAGCCCGCATGCACCTGCTGCCACATATCCCGCAATGATCGCAATCAGGATCGGAATAACAGAAAGGAAGCCTCGGAACAGGATCTGCCCGAATACCGCAACTCCAAGTGTGACCAGAAATACGATCACATTCTTCGGATCTACCTTATCGTCCAGAAGTCCTGCCGTACTTGCCGCATTTCCCGCAAGCTCCAGACCGATCAGTGCCACTACCGGTCCCATTGCCGCTGTAGGAAGCACGATATCGATCCAGTCTGTTCCGCACTGGCGGACAATCAATGCAACACACATACCAGCAATACCCAGAACAACGAAACCACCAAGGGCATACTCATATCCATACTTGCTGATCACCAGAAGAGCCGGTGAAAGGAAGGCAAAACTGGAACCTAAATAAGCCGGTGCCTTTCCTTTTGTGATGAAAATAAAAAGGAGTGTTCCCACACCATTCATCAGAAGCACAATAGCCGGACTGATACCAAAAAGGAATGGCACCAGCACGGATGCTCCGAACATGGCGAACATGTGCTGGATACTTAACGGTATCAGCATCTTTGCAGGTACTTTTTCCTCGACCTGTATAATTCTTTTTTCCACTCTCAAATCCTCCTGTTTCTTATTATCTCACAGATTATAGCACAGGTTTTCACATCGTGGGAAATTTTTTACACAAATATGCAGATACTGTGTGTTATACTGTTATTATCTCCGGAAAAACAGACGTATTCCATAAATACAGCTGCTGTCTGTTCCGGAAGGAATTTTTCAGAAAGGAACATTCTTCTATGAAAGCATACCAACGACTTCTATCCTATGTAAAAATATTCACCCCCAGCAATGAAGAAAGCTCTTCTTCCCCCTCTTCCCAGTGCCAGTTTGACCTGGCCCGGCTTCTTGTGGAGGAACTGAAAGATCTTGGGATCTCCGATGTGTCTCTGGATGAACACTGTTACGTTTATGCACATCTTCCTGCTACAAAAGGCCTGGAGCACTGCAAAGCACTGGGCTTTATCGCTCATATGGATACGGTTTCCGATTTCTGTGACCATGTAGTCACACCGGTGGTCACAGAAGATTACGATGGAAAAGAGCTCCCTCTCGGCACAAGCGGCAGAACCCTTTCCCCGGAAATGTTCCCGCATCTTGCTTCACTTGCCGGGCGTACCCTGATCACCTCAGACGGAACCACGATCCTGGGCGCAGACGACAAGGCCGGCATTGCAGAGATCATCACTGCGCTGGAGCATATCCTTACGGAAAAAATACCTCACGGACCTCTCTGCGTCGCTTTTACTCCGGATGAAGAAATCGGCATGGGACCGGCCCACTTTGATGTAAAAAAATTCGGTGCGGATTATGCATATACCCTGGACGGCGATACGGAAGGCGAGATCCAGTACGAAAACTTTAACGCCTGCAGTGCAAAAGTAACCTTCCAGGGCGTTAATGTACATCCCGGTTCTTCCAAAAATACCATGGTCAACGCTGCTCTCGTTGCCATGGAGTTTAATTCCATGCTTCCATCTGCGGATACTCCAAGGAACACAGCGGACTATGAAGGATTTTTCCATCTTTGCTCCATGAAAGGAGATGTTTCCCAGGCTGAACTTCAGTATATTGTCCGTGATCACGATGCCGCTTCTTTTGAAGTACGCCAGAAAACGCTCTCACATATCGCAGAAATCCTCAATGAAAAATGGGGCAAAGGCACCGTAACTCTTACCATCACCCAGCAGTACCGCAATATGAAAGAGATCATCGATACCTGCCCATGGCTGATATCTCTGGCAGAGGAAGCCTGCCACAGCTGCGGTGTCACGCCGCTGATCCTGCCTATCCGCGGCGGCACAGACGGTGCACAGTTAAGCTTTATGGGACTGCCCTGCCCGAATCTCGGAACCGGCGGACATGCCTATCACGGTCCTTATGAGCACATTACATCAGAAGGAATGGATGCCGTTGTAGAAGTTACCCTGGAGATCATAAAGCTGTTTTCCCAGAGGGAATACTGAGAAGAAACTTTTTTCAAAACCTGCATTACCAGTAATCTGAGATAATGTAAAAAACACCCGCAGATCATCCGGTCCATCATTCGCCGGAATAAATCTGCGGGTATTTTTTATTATCCTGTAAAACTTTCAAAATCAGATGATCTTCATCATTCTCGCCAGCTTCTTCATATATCTTCCACCAGGCATCATACCCAGCTCTTTTTCACCAGGCTTGCTTACAAACAGATATACAATAAAGTATACAACTGCTGCCAGCATCACGGAAATACCCAGGCAGATCACATTGGAATGGATCAGCGCATACAGACCGTAATACACCACTCCCGCAACAACCCCCATCGGGATAGATGCCAGGAACGGGCTTAAATAAGCACTTCTCCACGGATTCTTATAGCCCATATATTTCTTGATGGAACGGTCATTGAGAAGACACATCACAACCGCATAAACGATCTGGGCGATGACAATGGTATAAACACCAAGATTGGTAAATACCAGAAGCAGTGCCATGGCTATCACATCTGCCACCAGAGCAATGGCTGCATGGATCATCGGGAGCTTCGGCCTGCCGATCCCCTGAAGTACACCGTTGGTGATATTGGAGTTGCCATTCAGGATAATGGTGATTCCTCCCAGGATCAGAAGCTGTCCGCCTACACCGTTGGTTCCCGGGAAGATCAGTCTCGTGATCGATCCGGAAAGAACTGCAAGACCTACTGCCGCAGGAATAGAGATCAGCATACTGATCCATGTGGCACGGTCCGTCTTCATATTTGCACCTTCAATATCGTGCATTGCATAATGAGCGGAAACCTCAGGGATCATAGATGTTGGTGCTGTACTCGCCAGGGTAAGCGGGATATTGATCAGCGTCATATAATATCCGTACTCGGAATACAAGGTCTGGATCACGTCCTTGGCGGCACCCTTGATATCCATGATACCGGAATACATATAGCTGTTGATATATCCGTTTACATTATAAATAAAAGCACTGAGAATGATCGGCATAATGATGAGCACGATATTGCTCATTACATGACCCATACTCTCATTTACAGAATGGCGGTCATTGACGATCCTTTTCCGGATGATCTTACGGTTTATCCCATAAACGATCAGCATAAAGATCAGCGCGGAAGCCACACCTGCTCCGGTACCCATAGTAGCTCCTGCTGCACCCCAGCGATGAACCAGATCCATATCTCCTGTTGCGGAAAAATGCTGGATAAATACATGTGACATCAGAAGCGCAAAGGTTGCCACAAAGATCTGCTCAATGATCTGCGAGATCGATGTAGGCATCATATTGCGGTATGCCTGGAAATATCCACGGAATACACCGCAAAGACCGGACATGAAAATTGTGGGCGCAAGCATCTGCAGTGCCAGACGGGCGTTCGCCATACTGTCAGGAACCAGGATCCCTGCACCAAATACACAGATCAGCGCCACGATACCGCCGGCAACTGCCGCATAGATCAGTGCGCCGTAAAATACCTTCTGTGCATCCTTATATCTGTGAAAAGCAATCTTCTCCGCCATGATCTTGGATACAGCCTGAGGAATACTGAAGGACGCAATCATCAACAGAATAAAATATACATTCTGTGCAAACTGAAAAAGTGCAAAGCTCTGACTTCCCAGTGTGGTTGAAAGCGGACTCTTATACAGCATTCCGATGATCTTGGAGATCAGCGCCGCAACCATAAGAAAAGATGCGTTTTTCACAAGTGTGTTATCATTTTTTTTACCCATTTTACTTTCCCTAACTTAAATATTCTCAATCTGCCAGTCAACAGGTTCTACCCCATTGGCTTTCAAAAATTCATTAGCCTTGCTGAAATGCCTGCATCCGAAAAATCCCCGGTAGGCAGAAAGGGGACTTGGATGTGGTGCCTCCAGGATCAGATGCTTCGGATTATGAAGCATGGATGCCTTCATCTGAGCAGGTCGCCCCCAGAGAAGAAACACGATCGGGCGATCCTCCTGGTCCAGGATCCGGATGGCCGCATCGGTAAACTGCTCCCAGCCGATCCCTCTGTGGGAATTGGCCTGATGTGCACGTACAGTCAGCACTGTGTTCAAAAGAAGCACGCCCTGCTTTGCCCATTTTTCCAGATTACCGTTGTTTGGGATATAACATCCCATATCATCCTCAAGTTCCTTATAAATATTCACCAGAGATGGCGGTGTTTCCACACCTTTTTTTACGGAAAAGCAAAGCCCATGAGCCTGTCCGTCATTGTGATAAGGGTCCTGTCCCAGGATCACAACCTTTACCTGATGCAGAGGCGTAAAATGAAACGCATTGAACATATCTTCCGGCGGCGGAAAAATCTTTCTTGTTCTGTATTCTGTCATCACGGTTTTATAAAGTTTGGCATAGTAAGGCTGATGAAATTCACCTTTCAGTGCCTCCTGCCAGTCTCCTGCTATAGGAGCCATATCTATCACCTCTCATCCAACTTATCTTCTCACGGAAATTCCTTTTTCCGCAAGGTAATCCTTCACTTCCCGGATCTCCAGCTCTTTGTAGTGGAACAGAGATGCTGCCAGTGCCGCATCTGCTCCGCCTTCTGTCAGTGCATCATAAAAATGCTCCAGGGTTCCGGCACCACCGGAGGCGATCACCGGGATGGAAACCGCATCTGCAACGGCTCTTGTAAGTTCAATATCATACCCGGCCTTTGTTCCGTCACAATCCATGCTGGTAAGAAGGATCTCACCTGCGCCAAGTTCTTCCACCTTCTTTGCCCATTCAAGAGCGTCAATACCGGTATCCAGTCTTCCGCCATGTTTGTAGATATTCCAGCCGCCATCCGGTCTTCTCTTGGCATCAATGGCAACTACTACACACTGGCTTCCGAATTTCTGTGCAGCCTCATGGATCAGCTCCGGACGGTCGATAGCTGCGGAATTTACAGAAATCTTATCCGCACCTTCACGGAGAAGCTTCCGGAAATCATCTACGGTACGGATTCCTCCGCCTACGGTAAACGGGATAAATACGTTGGCTGCAACAGCTCTTACCATATCCACCACGGTATCACGCTCCTCACAGGAGGCAGTGATATCAAGAAAAACAAGCTCGTCCGCACCGGCTGCATCATAAGCTTTGGCAATTTCCACCGGATCTCCGGCATCCTTAAGATCAACAAAATTCACGCCTTTTACCACACGTCCCTTATTTACATCAAGACATGGAATGATTCTTTTTGTAAACATGATCATGCCTCCTCCTTTCCGGTGCCTGCCTCAAGTGCCGCAAAATTCTCAAGGATCTTCAAGCCCCACCGGCTGCTTTTTTCCGGATGGAATTGACATGCAAATACATTTCCCTTCTCCACCGACGCATGGATGCATGTGCTGTACTGAGTAGTCGCTTTCACGATCTCTTTCTCCTCTGCCTGAAGATAATAGGAATGTACAAAGTAAACGTATGTGTTTTCCGGAATATCCTTAAATAATCTTCCGCTGTTCTGAATATGCAGGGAATTCCATCCCATATGCGGGATCTTCAGTCCCGGACTTGGCGGAATGCGCAGGATTTTTCCCTTCAGGATCCCAAGACCTTTCACTCCCGGTGTCTCATCACTGCTCTCAAAAAGCAGCTGCAGTCCAAGGCAGATTCCAAGAAAGGGCGTTCCCTTTTCCACGATCTCATGTATTACCGGAACAAATCCGTATTTTTTGAGATTTTCCATAGCATCACCAAAGCTTCCAACTCCCGGAAGGATTACTTTATCTGCTTTCAGAAGCACCTGGGGATCTCTTGAGACGACAGTCTCCTGTCCCAGATACTGAAGTGCTTTTTCCACACTTTTGATGTTTCCCGCATCGTAGTCAATGATTCCTATCATAATAATGCTTCCTCCTGCTCTTTTGTATCTCGATATTCCTCTCTCACCTTCGATTTACATTGCTTTAGTATAACGCAAAAACAGGCGGTTGCAAAGACTTTTCTCTGCTGCCGCCCATTTTTTCACATTATCACGGTAAAGTTTTATTATTTCCGGTCCAGTGTAAACCAGAATTCCACGCCATTATCAAAGTTCTGCACACCATATTCCTGGTTCATACTTTCCATGATGGCCTTTACAATAGATAAACCAATACCGCTTCCGCCGTATTCCCTGGTTCTCGCTTTATCAACTTTATAAAATTTATTCCAGAGATTAGGTACATCTGCCTCAGGGATCGGGGTCCCTGTGTTAAACACACTGATCTTCACATGGTTATCCTCATCCTGCAGCTTGATCTCGATTTCTTTCTCTCCCTCCAGATGGTTCAGGGCATTGCTTACATAGTTTGTCACAACCTCTTCGATCTTAAACTCATCGGCCCATACATAAACCGGCTTCTCCGCCTCAAAGATCACTTTTGCATCCTTCTGTCCGATCATGATATTCATGGTCTGAAGCACGCCGCGGATCAGGGATACGATATCAAACCGCTCCATTACAACTGCATCTTTGCCGGATTCCAGCTGATTCAGTGTAAGAAGATTTTTTACCAGTTTATTCATCCTGGAGGCTTCATCCATGATGACATCGCAATAGAACTCTCTGCTCTCAGAATCATCGGAAATATTTTCTTTCAGGCCTTCTGCATAGCCCTGGATCAGGGCGATCGGAGTTTTCAGCTCATGAGATACGTTATCCAGAAATTCCTTCCGCATCTTGTCGATCTTGATCTTGTCCTCAATGTCACGCTGCAGTTCATTGTTTGCGGATTTCAGTTCACTGATGGTAGTCTCAAGCTGTGAAGACATCCGGTTGAAATTATCTCCCAGAACATCGATCTCATTGCCGACTTTGCTCTCGTATTTTGCTTCAAAATCCAGATCTGACATTTTTCTGGAAAGTTCCGTAAGCTCACTGATGGGACGGGTGATCCTCCTGGTCACGACCATAATGATCAGACCACTTAGGATTATGATCATCAGACCTACCGCAAAGTAAAACTTATTGGAAATATCAGCGCTCTCCCTGATGCTCTCAAGGGGTGTCCTTATGATAAAATAATGTTCATCATCCAGCTGTCCCCAGCATTCCACATAATCCATTCCCGCAAAACGGTCATGCGACTGCTGGATGGTATAATTGTCACCCTGCTTCAAGGTCCGGCTCTTATCTCCGTCCTCATCCAGACCGTAGACATATCCGAACAGCTTGCTCTGAAGCATTTTTTCATTTTCACCCCAGGAAAGCCAGCTGGTATTGCTGCTGTCAATGATAACCCAGGAAAGATTGTTTCTGGAGCAGGCTCTCTGGATCTCATCGGGAATACTCTCAGAACCTTTCGAGCTGTTGCTGTTCATCATCTTGTCAATATCTGTATTTTCCAGAGTTGTTCGGAGATCCAGAAGTACATCGATCTTTTTTGTCACATAGTATTTTTCAAGAAAGGCTCCGTTGATCACGGTAATAGTCAGAATGGATAAAAACAGCAGACCGATAAAGTATGCTGTGATCTGATGGCGGAGACTATGGATCTTTTTTATTTTTTCCTTCGGTTTTTTCATTCTCCTACCTCAAACTTGTAGCCCATCCCCCAGACTGTCTTGATATACTCTCCCTTATCGCCCATTTTACTTCTCAGCTTTTTGACATGAGTATCAATGGTTCTGGCATCTCCGAAATAATCATAATTCCACACAGAATTCAGGATCTTTTCTCTGGAAAGAGCGATTCCCTCATTCTCCAGGAAATAAGTCAGAAGCTCAAATTCCTTGAAGCTCAGATCCATCGGTTTATCATCTACCGTTGCCTGATGCGCTGCCTTGTCAATGACAATCCCACCTGCTGAAAGTATCTCATCCGGGTTGCTCTGTCCCGTTCTTCGAAGAATGGCTTCTACACGTGCTACCAGGATCTTGGGGCTGAAGGGTTTGGAGATATATTCGTCCACCCCGAGTTCAAATCCCAGAAGCTCATCACGCTCATCTCCTCTTGCTGTCAGCATAATGATGGGAACCTTGGAATTTTTGCGGATCTCACGACATACTTCCCAGCCATCCATCTTCGGCATCATCACATCCAGGATCAAAAGCGCAATGTCCTTTTCTTTATAAAAAATATCCATGGCCTCCTCACCGTCACCTGCTTCCAGTACCTGGAAATTCTTTTTGGTGAGAAAATCCTTTACCAGTTTTCTCATCCTGCTCTCATCATCTACTACAAGAATTTTTAATGCATCCATTCTATCTTCCTCCGTTTCTCAGTCGCTGTTCCGGCCAGCTGCTGACAGCCCGAAATGCTCTGTATTATCCCTCTTTACAAAAAGCTGAGCTTTTACTTCCGGTTCATTCTAAAGCGGATATTTCCATTCCACTTTGCTACTGCTCATAATATATCACAGGTTTGTGTTGTGTGTGTGAACGTAATTTCATTTTTTTTATTTTATCCGCCAAAAAAGGAGAACCCTCTAAAAGGATTCTCCGATCTTTTCTCCCATGAGTACTCTTGTTTCAATTCCTTCACGGGAATTGTTCAAAATATCTTCATCCGGCTTTACCGCATTTTTTTCAGTGATCAGCACAATGGTGGAGCCGCCGAAAGCAAAATTTCCTTTTTCGTCTCCCCGTTTCACAGATGCTTTCCTTGGTCGGTTTTCGATCCTTCCAACAAAAAGAGCACCTACCTCCATCATCAGCACGGTACGGAAATTCTCTGTTTTCAAAAGAGAATACTCTCTGCTGTTTTCCTTGTAGATCGGATAGGCATCGTTGGCCACGGGGTTGACTGTATGCAGGATCCCCGGGATCCTGATGCGTCCGGACTCCGCCGCATTGTCCGGATAAATATATCTGTGATAATCCTGAACGCAGAGACGAAGCACCCACACATAGCCACCCTGATATCTTTTTCCAAGAGAAGGATTCCTGAGAAGCTCCTCTATGGTATATTCGGTCTGTTTGATATGAAGACGGGCTTTTTCATCTGCCGGATACACACTCACCCTGCAGTCACAGGGACTGATAAAATGTCCCGGTTCCATATCAATATGGCGGGCACCCTCCCGGATCTTCCGCTTGAAAAAATCATTGTAGGAAGTATATTTACGCTTTTCATAATCACTCATATCCAGATGATTGAACCGTATAAAGGGTTTCACCGCTGCTGCCGAAAGCCTGGAATCCAGAAGCCATCCCATGGCAATGGAAACAACGGGAGTAACCAGCGGCCGGATCATCATACGTCCGGCCACAGAACCGTAAATTTTTTCCAGGAGATTGTTCTGAAAGGAATCCTCCTCTGTAATATGCCCCATTCTGTCCGCTGTCCGGATCATAGATTACCGCCTCTCTCCATAGAAAGCTTGTAGAGATAATTGAACTTCCACCATCCTTCGTTGTAGAAAAGTACAAGAAGAACTGCCACCGCAACTACCGCAACAATGATCACCAGTTCCCGGTTGGTCGGCTTACGGAATTTAAAATCCAGGATAAACAGAAGTCCTACCGTCAGCATTGCAATATGAAGGAGCACCACAAACCATTTATACTCCGGAAAAAGCAGGGATACCACAAACAGAAGCGGCAGGACCACAGACATGGATGTGATGGGAAGGCCCTGATAATATTTTCGGTTTTCGGAGGTTTCATTCTGGCGTTTTTCCTCCATGACGTTGAAATACGCCAGACGGATCAGGCCTGCCAGACCATAAAATAAAAGAATAGCTATTCCGTAAACATGACACATTCCAAGCTTAAATCCCAGCACAATGGGAAGGATTCCAAAACAGACGATATCTGCAAGGGAATCGATCTGGATCCCGAAGCATTTCTCTTCCTCCGTTCTGTTTTTCTTGGTCCTTGCGATCTTTCCGTCAAACATATCGCACAGTCCGGAAAATGCAAGACAGCACACCGCTGCTGAAATATGGTCCGTCACAGCGCAGAAGATTCCGATCATGGAAGAAACTACGCTTATGTAAGTCATTATTACCGTGTAATCATAAAATCCTATCATTTGCACACCTCTTTTTTCTTTTTCACGTCAGGCTATATTCACAGTCCCGCAGGGGACTTACCTGATCTGGGTCAAGCAGATCTCCGCGATCTGCATTCGATTAAATCTTTTCAGGATTCCTTTTTCCGATAGTGAGCTGAGCCACCGCAGTAAACACCGCACTGATCAGCAGCTCTCCGTAATATCCCAGTCCTCTGCTAAGTACCATTCCCGGAAGCAGCAGGCCACCGAATACCGGACTGAAAATGGTAAGAAACAAAGTCTCACTGATTCCCATTCCTCCCGGAAGCGGCAGCATATCCACAGATACCGATATCACTGCCTGGAGAAAAAGGATATCCCAGAAACCGGTTCCATGGAGTCCAAAAGCCTGATATACAAACCATGTTACTGCAAACAGTGCCATACGCTGGATAAAAGTGATCCCTATTACTTTAACAATCACCAACGGATTATTCTTCAGATATGCCGCAGTATTTCGGTAAGTATCCATGGAAGCTTCCAGTTTTTTCAGCCGTCCCTCTTTTTTCCTCATCAGATGAAACCGTTCCAGAAGCTTCATTCCCTTCACCAGGATCGCTTTTGCAAAAAGCGGATGAAATACCAGAATGGTCATAAAAGTGACACAGAAGATATTCAGCATCAGTCCCAGATAAAACACCGGCAGGATTCCTTCCAGATATCTGTGAAGAAATCCTCTTCCGAAAATCGCGATTCCAATACCGATCACCACAAGCACCAGCTTATAGGTGATCGTCACGATCATCAGTATCACCGTTGACACCGGAATGGAAATCTTCTCTTTTTTCATATAGTAGATCTGCATGGGCTGTCCGCCGCTGGCGGATGGTGTGATACAGCTGAAAAAAAATCCTACAGACGAAAACAGAAAGCAGGTCCTTTTTTTCAGATAGATCCCACTGGAACGCATCATATACCAGATAATGATGGATTCTCCCCAGATAAAAAATGCTACCAGTGCAATTCCCGGAAGCAGCCACCGTTTATCTGCCCTGTGTATGGCATCCATCATGAAAGACAGGTCTTCTCCGTGAAAAACACCGTAGATGGTCAGGGCAAAAACTGCTGCCAGGAACACTCCGTTAAATATGATCTTTTTTCTGTTCTTCATCACTTGACACCTTCTGTATATCTGTTGATCTTCTTTTCAATTTTAGTTCCAAACCGTTCATAAATATGCCAGAGTTCTGTTTTCTGTCCCAGAATAAAGCATACCTGAGCCAGGATCACACCACCTGCTACATCCACAAGTACATGCTGCTTGGTAAAAATGGTAGACAGAAAAACCAGCACAGCCAGTGTAAACGATACCCCCTTATACCATGTCGGAATTCTTTTCTGATCTTTGATCCCCAGAAAACAGAACCAGCTTACCAGACAATGGATAGATGGAAACAGGTTATCTGCCGCATCAATGGAATACAGCCAGCCGGCCAGCAGATCCCAGATTCCGTTTCCTTCGATCATCGGTCTTGTATTGGTAGTGGGATATGCCAGAAATATGATCAGACACACACAACGGGATATAATATCCGCAGTAAAAAAACGGTAAACCTGTTCCCGCTCCTGCCTTGCCGCTAGAATATAATTCACTGCCCAGAATACATAACAGCCAAAATAGATAATCAAAAACTGCGGCACAAATGGGAGCCGCAGATCAAGATTACTTTCTATATTGTGATGATACCAACCGCCTGCGATCGCCCTTGAACCGGAATATACAAGACAGTTAAATACAAATGAAAAAACAAGGGGAAAAAGCCCGTACGCAGGTACGATCCCTATTACATATTTCCAAAAACGTTTCATAAATTCACGCCTCATTATTTTATTGATATCAGGAATAAAACATATTCTTCTCCTGCTAACATCTGCTAGTCACAGTATAACAGTCGGGGCGTATGGTTTCAACTAAATATGGAAAGTTTAAGAATTGTTAAGATTTGAGTTCAGTTATTTTTTCTTTTTTGTTCATACTTTTTTCAGAATGACGTCACAGAATGACCACAAAATATGAGTATATTATTAGATGTGCAAAGGGTACTACCTTTGATAACACTTTTTTCTTTTTCATACTGCCGGGGCTGCCTCCAAACAAAGTCCCGGCCTCCTTCCTTTTTAATTTCCCATTTTTTTAATTATGCCATGCAAGACGTACACTTGACGGATGTACTTCTTTTGTCATCCAGTCCACATCGTTGGTGATCCAGTCCATGATCCCGAGCTGGCGTGTCTCCCATGCGATGGTTGCCTCTCTTGCTTCCGGTGTTTCTTCCACTTCCATGGTTATGTCGATCTCATCATATCCAAAAATATATCCTCCTGCGCTCCAGATGCTGAAGTTGCTGTCCGGGCCCGGATCTATTGTTTCGCCTCTTTGTGCCACAAGTCCGTCATGACGGGCTTTATATTCTTCCTCACAGCCGTCTTTTAATTTTGTCATGAACATTCTGTGGCGGATCAGTTCTTTGTTTTCTCGCACAACACCAAAATTATGATACATCAGGCGCATGTCTTTTCCGGGAGTAGAGATCCAGGTAAAGGTATCTCCTATCTTTTCAGTCAATGCTGCCTTTACTTTCTCCTCTTCCGGAGAGATCACCGCTCCGTCTGCATTTTCGTAATATCCGAATACAAGGTCTGCCGCATTCCAGATGCTGAAATTATGGATGCCGTTACGGTCAAGATATGCAGTAAGCTCCGGCCAGATCTCGCCTAAGATCTTACGGTAATCATTCATTTTTCCTTCTTTTACTTTCATTGCAAAAGCATGTCGTTCCATTTATGCTATCCTCCTGTTTTGATGTTCCTGTGCTATGTTTTCCACTATGAGCAGATGTAGTTCTTCTGCCCTCATATGATTTGATTCTATCACTTTCATTCTGTTTTTACAATTATGAGGACAGGATTTCCGATCACTGCCACCAGACTGATAAGCAGAATGGGTTTTCCATCCTTTCTCCCCTCCGGACGCGTCAGCTCTGTCCAATCTCTTTCAGGGCTGTCTGAAGCTGCGTGTCTTCTTTATGTGTAAGTTCTGTCCAGTCTGTGATGTCTCCAGAAAGCTCTGCTTCCACATCCGGATTGATTCCTTTTTTGTTGATATCATTGCCCTTTGGCGTAAAATATTTTGCGATAGTGATCTTTACCGCACTGCCATCGGTAAGAGAATGGATGGTCTGCACCACTCCCTTTCCATAGGTAGTTGTTCCTACAATCGTTCCAATCCCGTAGTCCTTCACCGCCCCCGCAAAGATCTCAGATGCACTGGCACTGTTTCCGTTTACCAGAACAGCCAGCGGCATGTCCAGTTTATTTTTTCCGTCGCAGGTTTCCTCTTCCCTCTTTCCGTTTTTGTCCTCTGTATAGACAATCAGCCCTTCCGGAAGTATCTGGCGGAGTACGCCGCAGACTGCAGTAAGAAGGCCTCCCGGATTATCACGGAGATCCACGACCAGCTTCTTCATTCCCTGATCCTTCAGATCTGCAAATGCTTTTTTATACTGATCGCTGGTCACCTCAGAAAATTCGGAGATCCGGATATAGCCGGTGTCTTCGGAAAGCATCTCATGGGAAACAGTCTGAATCTCCACATCCCGGATCTCCACTTTGACATCCCGGGTTTTCTCTTCGTTTTCCCGCTGTATGGTCAGCATTACGGAATCTTTCTCACTGTCACGGACCATGGAAGCAATATCTGAAGTTTCTTTGTCTGTAACATCAGTTCCATCTACTGCCTTGATCACATCTCCCTTTTTCAGTCCCACCTGTTCTCCAGGTCCCCCCTCATAAAGCTGTATGATCTTTGCCCCTCCGGCGTCATCCTTCTGAAGAACGGCACCGATTCCTACATAGGAGCCTTCATTGGAAGTATTCAGCTCTTTATACTGTTCTGCTGTGTAATAGGTGGAGTACGGATCCTTCAAGCCGGCAAGCAGGCCAGCATAAAGCCCCTCCCGCAGGCTGCTTTCGTCTTTTTCATCCAGATATTCTTTATCGATCAGTTCTTCCAGGTAATTCAGCTTCTGAACCGTTTTCACATCGGACAGCGCATTACCTTTCGGAAACAGCATTTTCTGATAGCTGGCAAAAACAGTGCCTGTCACAACCAGCGTTGATGCCACTCCAATAGCTATACCTTTTTTGAATTCTTTATTTTTCATATTTTTCCTTTCTTCTGTCCCCCGCTGTGCGCCGTCCGGTTTTTGTATACCGAAAACGGCTGCCGATTTTCCGACAGCCGCTGTATATCTTATGATCACACATCATGCGGATACATAAGATTCTCTGCTATTTGGTTATACTCTGAGATGTTTTCTTGTTGTGAAAAAGCTTCCCAGAAGACCGATTCCAACACCAAGTCCAAGTCCCATAGGAACCAGACCCTCATAAATCTGCCAGATTGGAATGAAATCCACGATTCCTGTCAATACATTGAATTTTGTCAGAATAAACTCTACAGCGGAATTATACAGGAAAAACAGGCAGATCAGCGGTATCGCCGCACCGATCACACCGAGGATCATACCTTCCAGAAGGAATGGCAGTCGTACAAAAGCATCTGTAGCTCCTATGTATTTCATAATTCCGATTTCTTCCTTACGGACGGAAATCCCCATAGATACTGTATTGCTGATCAGGAATATGGAAATGATCAAAAGGATTGCGATCACGGCAATCGACACATAAGAAACCAGCTTGTTGATGGACCCCAGTGTCCTGGATGCCTGTTCAGACTGATTTACCTTCCGGACATGTTCCAGTCCCTGGATATAATTCACCAGTTCTGTCTGCTTGGTAATATCATTGAGATATACCTGATAATTGGATGAATTGGCAAGAGGGTTATCATCTTTAAATCCATCTGCCGCATCTTCATCTCCAAAATATTTCTGTTTATATTCTTCCCATGCCTGATCTGCGGACTGATATTCCATCCTGGCCACTTCCGGCCTGGACTGAATAGCATCGCCGATCGCCTGGATCTCTTCCTCCGAAGTGCCCTCATCAAAGAATACTGTGATCGGTACTTCTTCCTCCACCTTATGGGCAATATTACCGACGTTGTTCACGATGGAATAGAAAATGCCTACCAGAAAAATGCAGGCTGCCATTGTGATGATACATGCCAGGGAAAACATCCAGTTTCTTTTTATATTCTTAAATCCCTGCTTCAGGGTATACCAGATCGTACTAGGCCTCATGATATCCTCCCTCTTTCTCATCGCTGATGATCTTGCCGTTGTGCATGGTAACTACTCGCTTGCGCATGGCATTGACGATGTCCTTATTGTGGGTGACTACCAGAACTGTGGTTCCTCTGTCATTGATCTGCTCCATCAGAGCCATGATCTCTTCGGAGGTTTTCGGATCCAGATTTCCGGTCGGCTCATCTGCCAGAAGGATGTCCGGGCGGTTTACCAGTGCTCTGGCAAGAGCAACTCTCTGCTGCTCACCACCGGAAAGCTCATCCGGGTATGCCTTATACTTTCCTGCAAGTCCTACCTCCTGGAGAACCTCCGGCACACGTTTGCGGATCACACGAGTAGGTCTTCCTATGACACGCTGCGCAAATGCTACATTCTCATATACATTACGGTCTTTTAAAAGACGGAAATCCTGAAATACTACCCCAAGCTTTCTGCGATACTTGGCAACGCGTCTGTGTTTCATCTTCTCCAGACGTTCTCCGCTGACTGTGATCGTTCCGCTGGTAGAATCCAGTTCTTTCATCAGAAGCTTGATCAGTGTGGATTTACCAGAACCACTGCTTCCTACTACAAATACGAATTCCCCTTTATCAACATGTAAGTTCGCATGATTCACAGCCGGAAGACCCGGGCCGTAAGATTTGCTCACATCTACAAGATCGATCATATATATCCTCCTCTATATTATAAAAGCATAATTCTCTTAATTTTTTTGTAACATTATTGTAATATATATTCTGTTTAAATGCAAGAATAAATTTCCCAGGCCCACAACCGTTACTGTTCATTCCATTCTCAGTAACACACTTCGCAGAATATTACCAGTGAACAATGACCAACAGACCTCTTCAAATTATCTATTTTAACGTAAAAATACCAAAATTACAATAGAGTCATGGATGTTATCTGTGAAGTTCATGTGAATTCGTTATTGTTCACTCCGTTCTCAGTAACACGCTTCGTGAATGCTTCCACCCGGGGAGGGGGACATTTACACAATATTCCATGATGAAAAACACTCATACAAAAACTGCCACCTATTCCGGGAAGGAATAAGCGGCAGTTTAAAAATTCTATAGCAGTCCTCGTAAATAATGCATTTAAGACAGTTCAGCAGAGTGCGAAATCCTGCATTCTGAATGCTATTAATACTCTAATGTCTCCATATATTTCATATATCGAACAACCATCAGCGCGATCTTAAATGTAATGGCATCCTCAAACACTCTCAAATCAAGGCCTGTACTCTTCTGGAGTTTATCCAGACGATATACCAGCGTATTTCTGTGGATATACAGCTGACGTGAAGTTTCAGATACGTTCAGACTGTTCTCAAAGAATTTATCGATGGTGACAAGTGTCTCCTCATCGAAATCATCCGGAGATTTGTTATCAAAGATCTCGCGGATAAACATCTTACACAGAGGAATAGGCAGCTGATAGATCAGTCGTCCGATTCCAAGTGAACTGTATGCGATAACTTCCCTGTCTCCGAAGAAGATCTTACCTACATCAAGGGCCATACGCGCTTCCTTGTAGGAACGTGAAACTTCTTTCAACTCATTGACAATGGTACCGTATGCCATGTGGACATCCTCACCATCTTTATTCAGATCCAGAGTATCCATAATAGTATGAGCCAGCTTATCCATCTCCGGATAGCCCTCTCCCTCTTCCAGTTCCTTGACAATAATGATGCTCTTCTCATCAACAGCAGTGATAAAATCTCTGCTCTTTCCGCCAAAAAGGCTCTTCACGCTCTCTACAGAGCTGTGATCTTTCTCCTGGTTCAGTTCCAGGATCATAACTACACGACGGACATCTGCTTCAATATGAAGCTTCTTCGCTCTGTTGTAAATATCCACCAGAAGAAGATTATCAAGAAGAAGATTCTTGATAAAGCTGTCTTTGTCAAAACGCTCCTTGTACGCAACGATCAGATTCTGGATCTGGAAGGCTGCAAGCTTGCCTACCATATAAGTATCCTCATCATCTCCGTGGGCTACCAGGACATATTCCAACTGATAATCATCACAGACCTTAAAGTACTGAAATCCCTTGACAAGCTGGCTGTCTGCCTGGGATTCTACAAAAGCCTGGATATCTGCCGGCTGGATTTCAAAATCAGAAAAGGTAGACGCAAGTACCTTGCCGTCTGTGTCAATGACACAAAATTCCGTCCTTGATATTTCTTTAAGTCCCTCGAGCGTATTCTGTAACACCTGATTCGATATCATTCCGTTCAATCCCTTCTCACTTATGTGTATGCTTATCTTCTGTCTTTCCCTCTCTATCTACGGCTATTTTAATACAAAATCACCAAAAATGAAAGAGGAAAACTGAAAAAATTTACAAATTTTTGTTGAAATCCGCCTAATTTTTCTCTATAAAACCTTCTCCATGAACTTCTCTTGCATCGGAAACGATCACAAAAGCGTTGGGATCGATATCATCTACCATCTCTTTCAGCTTCACAATTTCCTTTTTGTTTACCACACAGAAGATGATCGTCTTCTCCTGACCCGAATACATCCCCTTGCCACAGATCCCTGTCGCTCCGCGATCCAGGTCTTCCATAATGACTCTGGCAACCTCATCCGGCTTCTCCGTGATGATAAATGTTTGTTTGGAAAACTTCAGACCTTCGATCAGACTGTCGGATACTTTTGTTACCAGATAAACCGCAATGATGGCATACAGGGCCCGCTGGATACCGAACACATACATTCCCACGATCACAATAAGCCCATCAATAAACTGCATGATCTGTGCGATGGAATAATGACTTATATACTTCTGGATCAGTGCTGCCATCATATCCGTTCCGCCTGTGGTTCCCTGTCCGAGGAAAACCATTCCGATGCCGATTCCCAGGATTACGCCACCGTATACAGCAGCCAGAAGAAGATCATCTCCCGCAATATTCCACACCGGCTGAATGGCAAGCCAGGTTGAGAGGGAGATCTCACCGACCAGAGCTTTTTTTACAAAGGAAAAGCCTTTGATCCGCCATCCCAGAAAAAACAGCGGGATGTTCAGCGTGATGTTGGTAAGCCACAGCGGAACTCCGCCATCTATGATTCCACCGGTCCAGTGCTTCACCAGGATCGCAATACCGGAAAAGCCGCCTGTTACCAGCCCGGTTGCATCAAAAACGGAATTGATGGCAAGTGCCATCAGCCCGGTTCCTACTATGATCAGAAGATAATCCAGATACCAGTTCTTTTTTTCCACAAGACTCATAAAGTGCTCCTTTCATTTTTTACAGCGATTCTCAAAATTTCTGTCATGAAATGTCCGCAATATTTCCATTCCACTGTAAAAATCCCGGAAATGCTATAGTATCATACGACAACTGCATCAGTTTCCCGTACTGACGTGTCATAAAAAGAACGGGACCGTACACTATTCTGCGTCCGTTCCCGTTCTCCATGCTATTTCTCTGTCTTTTTATTTATAAAATGAACAAATTCATAGCTTTCCATTATCTGAAAGTATTTTACGATTCTCGGATAAAGCGGTTCTGCCTTATCTCCGAAATGTTCTTTCACCAGCAGGGCAAGCTCCTGCACGGTTTTGGCTCCATCGATCTCAGGCCAGATAAAAGTTCCCATTTCATCAAGATGAACCTTGGAAAACCTTGGCTTGCCAAAAACCTTCTGCGCGATGGTATTGAACATACCCTTATTCTCTATCTCAAGAATGATCCGCTGCTTCAGGTCCCGGTGCCACCGGATCGACTGGTTTGTTTCCGGGATCAGATCAAGATAGTTGATATCCTGTTTCTTATCCTTTTTGTTTTTTCTCATCAGGCTTTCTTCTTTCTCCAGATAGAGAATTTAAGCAGTGACAGGATCATGATGATCATCAGCACAACACCGCCGATATTTCCAAGGCTTACAACGCCGGACATATCAAGACTGATACCGACAACTGCAAAGATCGCAAGAAGAATTCCAACAAGACCCTCGCCGGCGATCATACCAGCACAGTACAGGGTACCATCTGTAGCCTGAGCTGTCTTAGTTTTTTCGTCAACGCCTTTTCTGCGGTCAAGTAATCCACGAACGATACCACCGATCATGATAGTTGCGTTCAGGTAGATCGGAAGGTAAAGACCGATTGCGAAAGGCATTACCGGGATACGGAGGATCTCAAGGCAGATTGCAAGGAATACACCTACAAATACAAGTCCCCATGGAAGGTTTCCACCCATGATTCCCTCAACGATCATCTTCATAAGCTGAGCCTGCGGAGCAGGGATCTCTGCTGTACCGTAGCCCCATGCTGCATTCAGAAGATACAGAACACCGCCAATAGCAAGACCTGAAACAACAACACCGAGCATCTCGCCCATCTGCTGCTTCTTAGGTGTAGCACCAAGAAGGTATCCTGTCTTAAGGTCCTGAGAGGTATCACCGGCAATTGCTGCGATGATACAGATAACAGAACCAACAGCGATTGCTGCTGTCATTCCGTCGATACCTGTTTTACCGGAGCTCTTGATCGCAAATGTGGCGATCAGAAGAGTAGCGATAGCCATACCGGAAACCGGGTTGTTGGAGCTTCCTACAAGACCTACCATACGGGAAGATACTGTTGCAAAGAAGAATCCAAAAACTACGATGATAAATGCACCAAGAAGAGTCACCGGGATTGCCGGAACGATCCAGATGATAAATACCATTGCAACAATACCGAGAAGGATGAACTGCATCGGAAGATCCTGTGCTGTTCTCTCTGTGCTTGTGTTCTTGCTTCCCTTCATGCTCTTCATGGAGTCACGGAAGGTTGTAACGATCAGCGGCAGGGATTTGATCAGAGAAATGATACCACCTGTTGCGATGGCACCTGCGCCGATATACTTAACATAAGTAGACCAGATTGCTGCTGCTCCGCCGTTTGCGTAAAGCTGGGCAATTGTTGTTCCCTCTGCTGCCGGGTACATCCATGTGTCAGGTCCGAACAGGCAGATCAGCGGGATGATGACCATCCAGCCAATAAGAGAACCTGTAAACATGTAGGATGCGATCTTCGGTCCTACGATATAACCAACACCGAGAAGTGCCGGATAAACCTCCATACCGATCTCACCCTTGAAGGATTTAAATGCTGCTGAAACATCTGCCGGAAGAAGCTTCAGTCCATCAACAACAAATTTGAAGATAGCAGCAAGTCCCATACCGGAGAATACTGTGGAAGCATTGGCTCCTCCTTCCTCACCGGCAAGAAGAACGTCTGCACAGGCAGTTCCTTCCGGATAGAGAAGAGTTGCATGCTCCTTAACGATGAGGGCATTACGAAGGGGCACCATAAAAAGTACACCAAGGATACCACCGCAAAGTGCGATCAGAGTGATCTCAACGATGCCTGGCTTGTCTGAAAGTCCTTCCTCTGCCCAGAGGAACAGTGCAGGCATGGTGAAGATAGCACCTGCTGCAAGAGACTCACCGGCTGAGCCGATGGTCTGGACCATATTGCTCTCCAGAATGGAGTTTCTACGAAGAATCACGCGGATAACACCCATGGAGATAACTGCCGCCGGAATGGAGGCAGATACTGTCATACCAACACGAAGGCCAAGGTAAGCATTGGCTGCACCGAAGATGACAGCAAGGATACATCCCATGATCACAGATGTAACTGTGAGCTCCGGAGTGACTTTCTCCGCAGGAATGTAAGGTTTGAACTCTGTGTTTTTGTTCATATTTCCTCTCCCTTTATCTATTAAATTAGTAACGTAATATAGTATAGCAAATTCCGCATTATTTTGCAAGGAATTATATCTGAGATATTATATATAATTTACAATTTTCTGTATAATTATAAGCAAATAATTGGTCACTATGCAGCTTGTATGCTAACATAGTGACCTTATTCCTTTCAATTGAATATTATATATTTTTAAAAAAATGCTTTTTTTTTTCAGTTGTCCGCCTCCAGCTGTTTTGTCAGATATCGTCCTACGATCTTCGAGAAATTTCCGATATCACGGATATAGGCAAAATCCTTTCCAAAAATCTTCTTTTCCGCCGGAAGATCCTTCTCTTCGCCTGCAAATACCCCCAGAACACTGACGCCCTGGCTCCGAAGACGCCGCACCTCTGATGCAGTATCTGAAATGGCATATTTTCCCTGGTAAGGGGCCGGATTCTTTGCATTGGGACGGTTTATGATCACATCGTAGGGGCGTCCGTCACTTAAGATGATCAGGATCTTTTTTTCCTCTTCTCTCTGCAAAAGACTGTATCCCGCTGCTTTTATGGCAAGCCCGTCCCGATTGTTGGAGGAAGTCACATAATTGAAAATATCCTCATCTGCCGAAACCGGATCATCATATTCCCGGAACCTGTGCAGGATCGTATGATCCCAGAATGTGCAGTAGCTCATAACCCGATGAGGGATGTCCACATTGCTCAGGGCAGAACTGATCATATAAGCCTGCAGTGCCACATCTCCCTGTCGGCTCATCTGTGAACCACTGGCATCGATCAGTATATCCACCACAAAATCCGTATTGTCTCCACGAAGAATCCTCTTGAAAAGATTTGCCTCACAGCTTCTGCCTATACGCCACAGCCTGGAAGGAACGATAGTTCCACGGTCTGATAGGACTTCCTGGTTTTCACTTCGGATCACCAGTGCTTTTTTCAGGAGTTCAGTCAATATGGCAATATTTCGTTTTGCAATTCTGTGCTTGTCATGATAGGTCCATATGTTCTTATTACGCAGACGCTTTGCATACTGGTACTGATAATTATCACGAACCGGATTTTTCAGGATTCCTTCTGTAAAATACAGGCTGCAGTCTCCGTGTATTCCCCGGCACATAAGATGGTTCATTCTTTTTTCTTCTGCAGGTGTGAGATAGGTTTTTCCAAAATTCAGTTCCACATAGGTATGAGCTTTCTGAAGAGCTTCCTCTGAAATCACCGTGATCTTGTTTTTCACCTTACGTTTTTCTTCCATATCCTGTGTCAGCGAGGAATCTTCAATATCTGTCATCCGGTCTGTGAGCTTTTCCACATAATTTTCCAGGGCTTCCTCATACATCTCTTCATTAAGGTAGTCTTCCCAGCCAAATTCCGTCAGTTCTTCCAGCGTCACCGCCATTACCCGTTCAAGGGAACCGTTTTTCTTCTCAAAGTCCGGATCGATGACCGTATTATAGAGGCTGTCGATGATCCGAATCAGTTCCATGGTGTCTCCGCTTTCTGCACAGGCATAGATCTGATCCCGGAATGCAGACAGTTTTTTCTCCAGAGGCTGTACGCTTCCTGTAAGTACATCACGGAATACTGCAATTTTCAGCCTGTCTAACAGCTTATCGTAGGAAGGCAGGGTTTCATATTCCTGATCCAGGATATCTTCCAGAGCTTTTTTTCTCATGCGGCGAACCCCCGGGCGCTCTTCGCAGATCCGCTCTCCCACTGCCGCTTCAATACATAGCTGTGTCAGCCCGGTCAGCTCCGTCTCAGATGCATCCAGATAGATTTTTTTTACAAGATAAAGACCAAGAAGATTTTTGTCAAAATATCTGGCAAAAGCACCCTGTTTGATTCCATCGTAAAGAGCGATCTCTTTTGAGCGGAGAAACAGCGATACATCCGGCTTCACATCCAGGGTATAATCGCCGCTTACCGTCCAGAGGAGATTACGGATCCGGTTTTCCAGCTCCATCTCGTAATCTTCTATAGAAAGTTCTTCTGTCAGATCTTTATGCATAGACATCGTCCTTTGTCCATTCTTCCGGGATCCTTGTACGGACTACATCGTCCACGATCTCCTTTTCAAAAATATCGAAAGTTTTGTTCACCACTCCCATCTGCACTGCTGCCAGGGGAGAAAGTCCTGCACGAACAATCTTCATGGCAGCCAGAAGTCCTCGAAGATCCAGCGCTTTTGTAGATATCTCGCTGTTTACGGATTTCTTCTGAAGATCCATAAATACACCGATAAACTGTTCCACTGCCTTTTCCTTTGCCTCCGGGAACATTTTGCGGAAAATAAATCCCAGGGTTTCTTCTGTCTGCGCGGGCATATCGATCACCAGGAAACGAGAAACAAGAGCTTCGTTCAGCTCCTTTGTTCCTGCATATCCGTAGTTCATGGTTCCGATAAAACGTGCCGCAGGATGAAGGTCGATCCGGTCATAGCCCGGAACATCAATGGAGCGGCGATAGTCCAGAGTTGCATGCAGGACAGAGACCGCATCGTTCTTTGCCATATTGATCTCATCCAGAATACCGAAGCCACCATACTCGGCACACTGATAGATGCTCCCTTTTCGGAGGCAGACTTCATTGTTTACAAAGGTATCCGTTCCGATCAGGTCTCCGCTGTTTGTATTGACATGGAAAGATACATTGTAAACCGGGCGGCCAAAAGCATATGCCAGATTTTCTGCCAGGATATTTTTTCCCGTGGCCTTTGGGCCTGCAAGAAGAAGATTTTCTCCTTCCAGAAGTCCTGCAATGGACATTTCCAGGATTTCTTTTCCGTAGAACGGTATGGATGGTCTGGAAACTCTGGCTGCAGCCCCCTCATCAACGTTATAATTTTTTCGAAATTTCTCAATGCCGTGGATCAGGTTTTCGGAAACGTTCTGTTCTTTTAAAAATTCTAATTCTATCATATATACTTACTCCTGAATCTGATTGAATGCCGCAGATATCCTCATCCGCAGTTATTATATGATCCTATGACGGACAACAGCTTACAGATTCTTTCTCCGTCAGGTAAAAAACGGGACAGATCTTACATCTGTCCCGTCATTTGATCTCAAAGATGCCGCTTCACCCAGGAAACATCTCTTATTTCCTGTATTTTATTTAACCGATCATACCTCAAAGATCAGATCACCGTAGGATGGCATCGGCCACATATCTTTATCTACGATCATCTCAAGCTCGTCTACAGGTTTTCTTAAAGCCTGCATTGCCGGTACCACGCTCTCTCTGAAAAATACAGCACGGTCACGTCCCTCTTCATGGGATTCCGACTCAGCGATCAGTCCGGAAAGCTTATCCATAGCTGTCTTGGTCTCAGCAAGAAGTGCGGAGGATTTTTCCAGAAGACTTGTCTGTACACTGACATCAAGCGCTGCGCTCACTGCCTTCACAGAATTGATGGACTCTGCAAGAACTGTTGTGTAACGGATCACTGCAGGGATGATCTGCTTGGTAGCAATATCCACCATGGTCTTGGCCTCAATATTGATAGCCTTTGCATAGCCTTCATACTGAATTTCTGCTCTGGACTCAAGCTCTGCTCTTGTAAATACATTAAAGGATTCAAAAAGCTTCACAGCCTTGTCTGTAGTCAGTGCAGGAATGGCATCTACCATGGACGGAAGAATCGGAAGTCCACGTCTCTTTGCCTCTGCCTCCCACTCCGGTGCATATCCGTTTCCGTTGAATACAATACGCTGATGCTGGATCGCATACTCCTTGATCAGGTCATGTACTGCAGTATCAAAATCGTCTGCTGCTTCCAGACGGTCGCATGCATCGCGGAATACTTCTGCTGCAATCGTATTCAGAACTACGTTGCACTCGGAAATGGAATCACGGGAACCAACCATACGGAACTCAAATTTGTTTCCTGTGAACGCAAACGGTGATGTTCTGTTTCGATCTGTAGCATCCTTCATGAAATCCGGAAGTGTCTTAACACCGGTATCCAGGATCTCGCCGGTCTTACTGTGTGTGGCGGTACCTGTGCTGATCAGCTGCTCCAGAACATCCTGAAGCTGCTCACCAAGGAATACGGAGATAACTGCCGGCGGTGCCTCATTTCCTCCGAGACGTTCATCGTTTCCGACGTCTGCTGCAGACTCTCTCAGAAGATCTGCATGCTCATCAACGGCTTTCAGGATACAGGTGAGAACAAGAAGGAACTGGATATTTTCATGAGGAGTTTTTCCCGGCTCAAGAAGGTTGATCCCGTCATCCGTTGTCAGGGACCAGTTGTTGTGCTTACCGGAACCGTTAACTCCTGCAAACGGTTTCTCATGAAGCAGGCAGCGCATACCATGACGGCTGGCAACTTTTTTGAGGATACGCATCATGATCTGGTTGTGATCTGCTGCAATATTTACCGGTGCGTAGATCGGTGCCAGCTCATGCTGTGCAGGTGCAACCTCGTTGTGCTGTGTCTTGGCTGTTACACCCAGTTTCCAGCACTCCTCGTTGACTTCTTTCATATATGCGGAGATTCTCTGACGGATAGTTCCGAAATAATGGTCATCCATCTCCTGTCCCTTAGGAGGCATGGCGCCGAAAAGAGTTCTTCCTGTGTAGATCAGGTCTTTTCTCTGGAGCCATTTCTGCTTGTCAACCAGGAAATATTCCTGCTCAGCTCCAACGGAAGGAGTTACTTTTTTTGATGTTGTATTTCCGAAAAGTCGAAGAAGTCGAAGTGCCTGTGTATTAACCGCTTCCATAGAACGGAGAAGCGGTGTTTTCTGATCAAGCGCCTCTCCTGTATAGGAGCAGAATGCTGTAGGGATACATAAGATCCCGCCGGCTGCGTCATGACGTACAAAGGCAGGTGATGTGCAATCCCATGTTGTATAGCCTCTTGCCTCGAATGTTGCACGAAGTCCTCCGGATGGGAATGAGGATGCATCCGGCTCACCCTTGATCAGCTCCTTACCTGAAAAGCTTAAGAGTACCTTGCCGTCCTCTCTTGGCGCTGTGACAAATGCGTCATGTTTCTCGGCAGTAACACCTGTCAGCGGCTGAAACCAGTGACAATAATGAGTAGCACCTTTCTCAATAGCCCATTCCTTCATCTCATGTGCAACCACATCAGCGATCTCCATGGACAGCTCCTTGCCCTCTTCTATTGTCTTTTTCAGTTCGCGGTATACCTTCTTCGGCAAACGGTCCTGCATAACAGAATCGTTAAATACATCGCAGCCAAAGATTTCCTTTACGTTGATATAATCTCCCATTTCTTCCTCCTTTTCGTTCCTGTATATCCAGTCTTTCTTATGAGGAAAGACATTTTCACCTCTGTATGATCACCTTATCTCCGGATACCCGGATCATTCTTCGCTCTTCTGGGTGATCTCCTTGATCTCCTGCATTTTCTGGTTCAGCCGGCTTTTTTTCTGTTTCTTGCTGCTGGTAAGATAAAGGTTCATGGCCTCATGAAGATTATCGATTTCCACACGGGTCTGGTCTCCTCCGAACTCTCCGTCCAGCGTCCACGGAACAGCCTCCTCTGACTCGATCACAACATGCGCAGACTTAAAAGAATAGATCAGATCTGTATTATCCTCTGCAGTAAGAAGCGCAGTCATGATCTCCTGAAGCTCCAGCGGATTCTTCGGATTGGTGATCAGTGTCACCTCAAACAGTCCGTCATTCATATCCACGTTTTTTCCGGTAAGATTCTTAAATCCACCTACAGATCTGGAATTGCTGATCATACCGTAGATAAAATCATTCTCCACAGTCAGCTCATCGGAAGTTACCTTCAGATGATAGGATTTCACCTCAAAAAGCTGTTTCATTCCTTCCAGCACATAGGCAACATGTCCCAGGATATTTTTCAGATCCTGGTCCGTCTCATAGGAAACATTGGTAAACAGTCCAAACGCAGCCACATAGGCAAATGTCTGGTTATTAAATTTACCGATGTCACAGTGATAGATCTGCTCCTCCATGATCATGGAGGCAGCTGCAGTCATACTCTTCGGCATAAACAGACTGTTGGCAAAATCATTGGTGCTTCCTGCGGGGATATACCCGATCGGTGTCTGGCTGCCCACTTCCACGATTCCGGTAACCACCTCATCCAGTGTACCGTCACCTCCGCTGCAGGCGATCAGATCCACCTGATCTGCATATTCCTTCACCTGTTCATAAGCATCCTTCGGTCCCTGCGTGGCACGGATGATCACTTCGTAACCACCTTTATTAAAGATATCCACAATGTCCAGCAGATGCATCTTGATTCTTCCTTTTCCTGCTTTGGGGTTGAAAACAAAAAGCATTCTTTTTTTCATTATACAATCCTCATTTCCCGAAATGATTCGTTATGTCTATTCTTTTACTATGATAAAAAAAACGATGTAAAATGTCAATCTTAACTTTTCACATCTGGTCTTACCACAGACAACCGGAATTTTATAACAAAAAAAGTCCGAAAACCCAATGAAATTGAATCTTCAGACCTTTTGTTAAGTAGCGAGAGGGGGATTCGAACCCTCGACACCACGGGTATGAACCGTGTGCTCTAGCCAACTGAGCTATCTCGCCATATCTTTTTTGTAACATGGGACCTATAGGGCTCGAACCTATGACCCTCTGCTTGTAAGGCAGATGCTCTCCCAGCTGCGCTAAGATCCCATATAAATAGCGAGAGGGGGATTCGAACCCTCGACACCACGGGTATGAACCGTGTGCTCTAGCCAACTGAGCTATCTCGCCATATTCTTTTGTAACATGGGACCTATAGGGCTCGAACCTATGACCCTCTGCTTGTAAGGCAGATGCTCTCCCAGCTGAGCTAAGATCCCATAACAAACGCTTGTCTTAAGAACTCTTCCGTTCCGCAACTCGCTTTGCTATTATATAATGGTTTATGACTTGTGTCAACAGTTTTTTTCACTTTTTTTAATTTTTTAAAAAATATATGCTTTTTTGTATTTTTACAGTGGCAGGGAGGTCTGAAATCCCCTGCCACTGCATGCTTACGGATATTACTTGAAGTACTCAACACCAGATTCGAAAATCTTGATATCCTGTTCTCCGTAGATATTAACAGCAACGCCTGCGTCACGACGCTCACTGTGTGCCATCTTTCCGAGGACACGTCCATCCGGGCTTGTGATACCCTCGATGTTCATATAAGAGCCGTTTACGTTAAACTCACCCTCATATCCGGTCTCATCTACCGGTACATACTCTGTTGCGATCTGTCCGTTTTCCTTGAGTTTCTTCAGCCACTCATCGTTTGCGACAAAACGTCCCTCACCATGAGAAGCCGGATTACAGTATACGCCGCCAAGCTGTGCTTTCTGAAGCCATGGAGACTTGTTGCTGACAACCTTGGTGTAAACCATCCTGGATACGTGACGTCCGATAGTGTTGTAGGTCAGTGTCGGAGAATCCTCTTTCTGTCCGCAGATCTCACCGTACGGTACCAGTCCAAGTTTGATCAGTGCCTGGAATCCGTTGCAGATACCAAGAGCAAGACCGTCACGCTCATTGAGGAGCTTCATAACTGCCTCCTTGATCTTCTCGTTCTGGAATGCGGTAGCAAAGAATTTCGCAGATCCGTCCGGCTCATCTCCAGCTGAGAAGCCGCCCGGGAACATGATCATCTGTGCCTGAGCGATGGCTTTCTCAAAGAGTTCTACAGAATCATGGATATCTTCTGCTGTAAGGTTCTTGAATACCTTTACGTCTACCTCGGCACCTGCTCTCTCAAATGCACGGGTGCTGTCATACTCGCAGTTTGTTCCAGGGAATACCGGAATAAATACACGTGGTTTTGCAACTTTATGTTTGCATACATAGATGCTGTCTGCTTTGTAAAGGGAACCATCATCTGCCTTGACATCCTCGGTTCCTGCTGCTGTTTTAAATACATTCTCCAGAGTTCCTTCCCATGTGGAAAGCGCCTCTTTCAGAGTAATCTCTGTATCACCATAGGTGAACTTCGCATTATCCGTAACCTCACCGATCACAGTATAGGTAATGGCAAGCTCACCGACTTTTCCATCCGGAACCTCACAGATGATATCACCGAATGCCGGAGCAAAGAAATCTCTTGGATCAAGGTTATGCTCGATCTTTACGCCCATGCCGTTACCAAAGGCCATCTTGCTGACTGCGGCAGCGATTCCATGACGGTCAAGTGCATATGCGGAGATCACACGGCCTGCCTGGATATCCTGGTGTAATTTATCATACTGCTCCATAAGAGCCGGGTAATCCGGAAGATCATAGGAATCCTTCGGTGCACGGAGCCATACCAGCCTGCTTCCTGCTTTTTTGAATTCCGGTGTGATCACATCTTTTACCTTTGCAACATCCACTGCGAAAGACACCAGTGTCGGAGGAACATCAATATCATTGAAGGTTCCGGACATACTGTCCTTACCGCCGATGGAAGGAAGGCCGAATCCGATCTGTGCCGCATAAGCGCCAAGCAGTGCGGAGAACGGCTGGCTCCATCTCTTAGGATCTTCTGTCATACGACGGAAGTATTCCTGGAAGGTGAAACGGATCTTCTTATAGTCACCACCGGTTGCAACGATCTTGGCAACAGACTCAGTTACTGCGTAGGCAGCTCCATGATACGGACTCCATGAGGAAAGGTATGGATCAAAGCCGTAGCTCATCATGGTAACAGTCTCTGTTTTTCCGTTCTGTACCGGAACCTTTGCAACCATGGACTGTGTCTCTGTCAGCTGATATTTGCCACCGTGAGGCATAAATACACTGCCTGCGCCAATGGAGCCGTCAAACATCTCCACAAGGCCCTTCTGTGAGCATACATTCAGGTCAGCAAGAACATCCAGCCATTTTTTCTTTACGTCTGTTACATCCGGACGTTCCTCGAAAAGATTTCCGTCCTTTGACGGGATCTCAACCTCAACGGAGGTCTCCTGATGTGCACCGTTGGTATCCAGGAATGCGCGGGAGATATTTACGATCTCTTTTCCTCTCCAGTTAAGGACAAGGCGTGGCTCCTCAGTTACAACTGCAACCGGAACTGCCTCAAGATTCTCTTCATTTGCAAATTTCAGGAAAGTATCCACATCTTTCGGGTCAACTACAACAGCCATACGCTCCTGAGACTCAGAGATGGCGATCTCAGTGCCGTCAAGACCTGCGTATTTTTTCGGAACCTTGTCAAGGTCGATCTGAAGTCCCGGTGCCAGCTCGCCAATGGCAACGGAAACACCGCCTGCGCCGAAGTCGTTACATTTCTTGATGATATGGCTGACTTCCTCTCTGCGGAACATTCTCTGGATCTTACGCTCGGTAGGTGCGTTACCTTTCTGCACCTCAGCGCCGCAAACCTCGATGGAAGCCTCTGTGTGGACCTTGGAGGAACCTGTTGCACCGCCGATACCGTCACGGCCGGTACGTCCGCCAAGAAGGATGATGATATCTCCCGGGTCGGAATTTTCACGGATGACCGCACGTCTCGGAGCCGCACCCATAACCGCACCGATCTCCATACGTTTTGCAACGTAGTCCGGATGATAGATCTCTTTTACAGCACCGGTTGCAAGACCGATCTGATTTCCGTAGGAACTGTAGCCGTGGGCTGCGCTGCGGACAAGCTTCTTCTGCGGAAGTTTTCCCTTCAGAGTTTCCTTTACGGATACGGTAGGATCTGCTGCACCTGTCACACGCATCGCCTGGTATACATAGGTACGTCCGGAAAGCGGATCACGGATGGCTCCGCCAAGGCAGGTTGCCGCACCACCAAAAGGCTCAATCTCCGTCGGATGGTTGTGTGTCTCATTCTTGAAGTTGATCAGCCACTCTTCTTCTTTTCCATCCACGTCCACCGGTACCACGATACTGCAGGCATTGATCTCATCAGACTCTTCCTGATCTGCCAGCTTGCCTTCTGCTTTCAGTTTCTTCATTGCCATAAGTGCAAGATCCATCAGGCAGACAAACTTATCGTCACGGCCCTTGTACATGTTCTTATGGGCATCCAGATATTCTTTGTATGTTTTTTCGATAGGAGTCTTATAATCACCTTCATCAAACTTCACGCTGGTAAGCTCTGTGGAGAAAGTAGTATGACGGCAATGATCAGACCAGTAGGTATCCAGAACGCGGATCTCTGTCATGGAAGGATCGCGTTTCTCTTCATTCCTGAAATAATTCTGGATATGCTGGAAGTCCTTGAATGTCATGGCGAGGTTCAGAGAAGCGTACAGCTCCTTCAGATCAGCCTCAGCCATATCCTTGAATCCGTCAAAAATCTTCACATCCTCAGGATCCGGGAATACTGTTACCAGTGTTTCCGGCTTCTCAAGACCTGTCTCACGGGAATCCACAGGGTTGATGCAGTGATGTTTGATTGCCTCAAACTCTGCATCTGTAACGGTTCCTTCAATTACATAAGTAGTTGCTGAACGGATGATCGGTGCTGCATTCTCATCCAGGAACTGTACACACTGCACTGCAGAATCTGCTCTCTGGTCAAACTGTCCGGGAAGGAATTCTACGGAAAATACACGTGCGCCCTCTGCCACATCAAATTTTTCAAGATACAGATCATCTACCGGCGGCTCTGCAAATACGGTCTTGCAGGCTTTCTCAAATACTTCATCGGAGATATTCTCCACGTCATAACGGATCAGCTCACGGACTGCTGTCACAGTGCTGATACCAAGATAATGTTTGATCTCATGTTTCAGTTCCTTTGCTTTTACTGCAAAGGCAGGTTTCTTTTCTACATACACACGTCTTACGTTGCTCATAGAAGGCTCCTTTCTCTATATCCGATAATAAGGATGGTAAACGTGCAGAAAGCATTTCAGTCTTTCTTTTCTGCTGAAAATATAGTATCATAGGAAATATCATTAGTAAAATTAATATATCTTATATCATTTATAAGCGGAGGATTTTTCACATATGGATATCAATCTTGAACTTTACAAAGTGTTTTATTATGTGGCCACAACACTGAGCTTTTCGGAGGCTTCCAGACAGCTTTTTATCTCACAGTCTGCAGTAAGCCAGGCCGTCAAAAACCTTGAAAAAAAGCTGGGCCATACTCTGTTTGTGCGCAGCACCAAACGGGTCATCCTGACTCCGGAGGGAGAGCTTCTTCTCCAACATGTAAAACCGGCCCTTTCCATGCTAAACGAGGGAGAGGCTGTCCTTTCCGGAGAAGGAAATCTTACCGGTCAGCTGCGGATCGGTGCCAGCGATACTCTGTGCCGCTATTTTCTCATCCCCTATCTCCGCCGTTTCCACAAGGATCATCCGGAGGTACGGATCAAGATCATCAACAGTACTTCTATCGGATGTGCGGAGCTTCTGGAAAACGGCCAGGCTGAGCTGATCGTCACCAACTACCCGAATTCCCGGCTTTCGGCCCACACCAAGCTTCAGACTGTGCTGGAATTCCGGGATATCTTCGTGGCAAATCCGGACTATTTCACCATGGGCAAATCTCCTCTTTCCATGGAAAATCTTCTGGATTATCCCATCCTGATGCTCGCTCCAAAGAGTACCACCAGCGAATATCTTCATCAGGTGTTTGCAGCCCAGGGACTGAAGCTGCTGCCTGAGGTTGAACTGAACAGCAACGATCTGCTGATCGATCTTGCAGAGATCGGACTTGGTATTGCCTGTATCCCGGATTATATGCTCCGCAACCGTCCGGGCCTGGAACCTGTCCATCTGAAAACACCTCTGCCTGCAAGAAGTGCCGTGATCGCTCATCATGAAGCACTGCAGCTTTCTCAGGCTGCCCAGTGTTTTCTGAAATATTTTTCCCAGATCTGATACGATCAAGTCCCTGCCGCTTACTGCTTTTCGCGATTGAAGCAGGATATTTCCCTGATCCAGTTAAAAAAAGCCACCGGAATCTGCCATAAGGTTATTACAATCCTTATATACTCAATTCCGGTGGTCTTTTCTGTTATTGATATCGGTCAGATATTATTCTTATTACTTACGCTTCAGCCTTCGGCATCACGTCTGCTGCCGCGGTGATATACTCATTCTCGATCTTACTGAACAGACCGCTGTCTGCAAGCTCTGCAAGCTTCACGTCAATCGGCATCTTGCCCAGGACCGGAACCTTCAATTCTGCAGCGATCTCATCGATATGGCTCTCGCCAAAGACCTTGATCTCTTTTCCGCAGTCCGGACATTTCACATAGCTATAGTTCTCCACGATTCCAAGGACCGGAACCTTCATCATATCAGCCATATTATAGGCCTTCTTGACGATCATGCGGACCAGATCCTGCGGGGAAGTAACGATCACAACACCCTCGATCGGCAGGGACTGGAATACTGTCAGCGGAACATCTCCGGTTCCTGGCGGCATATCTACAAAGAGATAATCCAATTCACCCCAGATCACATCACTCCAAAACTGTTTTACCATATTTGCAAGGACCGGACCTCTCCAGATCACCGGTGTCTCCTCATCCGGAAGAAGAAGGTTTACAGACATAACCTCGATTCCATTTGCAGTTGGCATCGGATAGATCCCATTGTCACTGCCCTGTGCATTGCCCTTGATGCCATACATCTTCGGGATGGACGGACCGGTGATATCAGCATCCATAATGCCCACTTTATATCCCTTGGAAGCCATCAGGTTTGCCAGGGAGCCTGTTACGAAGGATTTACCCACGCCTCCCTTTCCGCTGACAACTCCGATCACATGTTTTACGTCAGAAAAAACATTTGGTTCTGCCATGAGGCTCTGGTTTTTCTTCTCTCCGCAGCCTTCACAGCTTGATTTGTTGCAGGATGTATTGCTACACTCTTTTGCCATAATAGATTCCTCTCATTCTTTGTATTTACACTGACCGAACTGACTCTCTGTCCGTGCATTTTTCTCATTCATGATCTCTCATGAACTCCTTACCTTACTTCATAAATCTGTCAATCGCTTTTTCCAGTTCTTTGATAGCATCCCTGTCTCCATGCTCTACTGCATCCACGATGCAGTGTTCTATATGATCCTGCAGTATGATCTTGCCTGTATTATTGATCGCAGATTTTACGGCTGACAGCTGGATCAGCACTTCGCTGCAGTCACGTCCTTCCTCCACCATACGCTTAATGGATTCCATATGACCAATGGCCCTGGAAAGTCTGTTGAGTACGGCCTTGGTCTGTGCGTGGCTGTGATGATGAGGATGTGTGCTATCGTGAGTATGCACATGTTCCTGTTCCCCGTGGGTATGCTCAAGAACGGTTCCATCCTCGAGAACGTGCACATGTGTTTCTTTCATGTGTATTTCCTCCTTCAGATCTCCGTGAAAGAACAGCGCTGCCGGATCATAGATGTCTGAATGTCAAAAATGATGGTTCCGTCTTCCAGTACTGTCTTCTCGTAGGAGACATCCTTCCCCTGAAATTTCTGTTTCACATACGCTTCCGGATCTGCAATCTCCACTTCTTCCACAAATACATCACGCATCTGATTTCTCGGGCATTTGTTAAAAATTTCCCAGATTACTTCGTACTCTTTCATCTGTGCCTGTTCCTTTCTTCGTCATCTTATCTATTATAATAATTTTATGTTTTTTTGTCAAAAATAATTGCACTCACGCAAATATTGTCGTATGATACATATTAAAAATATTACTGCTCTGTCCGTGGGCAGTAAACATATATTAATGTGATAAATCAAAGGAGATAAATTTCATGCAGCTTTTAAAAGACAGAATTCTGACAGACGGCGTAGTAAAAGAAGGAAATATTTTAAAAGTGGACAGCTTTCTGAATCATCAGATGGATATTGACCTGATCAACGAGGTCGGCAAAGAATTCAAGAAACGTTTTGACCACTGTCCAATCACCAAGATCCTTACCATCGAAGCTTCCGGTATCGGTATTGCCTGTATTGCGGCACAGTATTTCCATGTACCGGTTGTATTTGCCAAGAAAGCACAGAGTGTGAACCTTGACGGCGAGATGTACACCACCAAGGTAGAGTCTTTCACCCACAAGAAAGTTTACGATGTGATCCTTTCCAAGAAATTTCTCGGACCTGAAGATCACGTACTCCTGATCGATGATTTTCTTGCCAATGGCTGTGCACTTCTCGGTCTGATCGACATCGTTAAGAAATCCGGCGCAACTCTTGAAGGAGCCGGAATCGTTATCGAAAAAGGCTTCCAGTCCGGCGGACAGACCATCCGTGACATGGGTATCCACCTGGAATCCCTTGCTATCATTGACTCCATTGCTGATGGCAAACTTACTTTCCGTGAATAAGATTTATCATAAAAAATACTCCTGAAAACTTATATACATTGTTTCCAGGAGTATTTTTATTTTTATCACAGCCGGATCATGATGTCATTTCTGATCTATGCAGCTGCATCCTTTTCTGGCTTCTCTGAAGGTGTCGGAGTTACTGTTTCCTCCGGTGTCGGTGTTCCGGAAATTTCCGTCTCTTCCTTTTCCGATGAAGCCGATGCAGCTTCCGTTGTATTTTCATCTATATCCGGTTCTTCCGTCACCGTAGCTTCCGGTGTCACTGTCGGCGTTGGTGTAGCAGTTGCCTCCGGCATGATTTCATTCTCTTCATAATATCCGTCATCCACAAGCATCTGATAATTATCTGCATCGATCAGCTGGATATCACTGGTCACAGTTCCCACGATCTTGGTCCCGTTATCATACTGCTCATAATCGGAGATCTCCGGTTTCTCCCCTTTCAGAATAGCATCCACCATCGTTACACAGTCATTTGCCAGTACACGGTTATCAAACAGCAGATCATCCTCAATCTTTCCCTGGATCACAGCTGTCACTGCTTCTGCCTCACAGCCGCCTCCTGTGATCATAGGCCAGCCATCCTCTCCAGACACATATCCAGCATCCTCCAGAGCATCCACAGCCCCAAGTGCAAGGTCATCGGCACCTGTGCAGATAATATCCGGCGCACCCTCTGTATAATTCTGAGAAAGGATCTCCGCCATATCATTCTTTGCGGTATTTCTTCCGGAACGCATCACTGCAGTATCATCAAAGGTCAGCTTTCCTGAAGTACATACCAGTGTTCCATCGTCGAAATATTCCTGAAGCTTCTCCATCACTCCATTATAAAAGAACAGTGCGTCACGATCATCCGGAGAGCCCATAAGAAACTCAATGGTCAGAGTTTTCTTTTCTTCCCGTGCTTTCTCCAGATCCATTTTTTTTATGATGGAATCTCCCACCATTTTTCCGGCTTTTCTTGTATTAAAGGCAACATAATAGTTGACCTTATCTGTATCCATGATCAGCTGATCGTACGAAATCACGGGAATGGATTTCTCGTACACCTGCTCCAGCACATCGTTCAGGCTGTAAGCATCTGCAGGTGCGATGACAAGTGCAGAAAGCTCTTCATCGTCCAGAATGGACTGGATCTGGGATACCTGCGTATCACTGTCTTCATCTGCCCAAAATATCTCTGCATCATATCCATCATCTTCCAGTGTATTCTGAAGAGTTTCTCCATCAGCAGACCAACGAGGATCATCTGCTGATGAAGGCAGAAACACACCTACTTTCTTATCTGCTGCCGCAGTTTCCTTTGCTTCTTCTTTTTCTTCTTTCTCTGCATCATCGCTGTTTTTGGCCTTTCCTTCCGGGTCTTCAGACTCCACACTTTCATTGGCTGCCTCTGTCGCCTCTTTGTTTTTTCCACAGCCGGAAAAGGCTGCTGTAAAGACAAAAGCTCCCACAAGCAGGATTGCTGTTTTTTTCTTCATGATCAAATCTCTCCTATAAGCCTTTATAGTCCTTTGCCAGTGATTTCAGATAGTCTCTGTAGGCGGCTGCAGATTTCTTGGGTTTCAGGATACGTACACTGCCGCCCATCCCAGTCAGCCATCCGTAGAATTTTCCATTTTCCGGAAGTTCTGCAGTTACCGTCAGATCTCCGCTATCTTTCATTTTATATTCTGCAGCTGTGCCGAAAAAGTCTCTCACCTCCACCTGTACAGCTCCGGCACAGAGAAGTTTTATTTCTTTTTTTATGGTTCCGACTGAAGCCTCAAGAAGCTTCCGGTACCCTGTCACAGATGTCTCATGAATATCTTTAGTTTCACGAATATCCTTAGCTTCAGCAGTCAGCCCGGGTTCTTCAGACAGCTGTTCCTCTCCGGCACTCTCACCGGCAAGATAATAACCACCCGGCCGTTCTCTTGTATAACGGATATCCATTCCAAAAGAACGTAATACCTCCACATCATCATAAATGCTCTTTCGCTCTGCATGGATTCCCTGTTTCTCAAGATTCTCAAGGATCTTCTGCATAGATATTACCCGATGCTCCCCTGTTTCCCGCAGCATTTTTTCAAGGTACAGGATCTTCGCCTTCTGATTGTTTGATTTTGCCATACTGCCCTCTTATCCTTCGTTTTTTACAAAGCGGTGGAAAATATAGGAGTTTGCCTCCTGTTCCTCGCTGTCGTCCAGTTTCTCAAGTTCGATCTTTTTACCGTATTTCTTTTCCAGTGCACGGCTGATCAGAAGATCTGCAAGCTGCGGATTCTTGGGAAGAAGTGGTCCGTGAAGATACGTACCGATCACATTTTTGTATACAACCCCTTCCTCTCCGGATTGTCCGTCATTTCCGTATCCTGACAGAACCTTCCCCAGGGATTTGTTGTTTCCGATGGTGGTACGCCCTCCATGATTTTCAAAGCCTACGATAGGCATATCAAAAAGATCGCTCTGCATCACAATGTTTCCAATAAGGCGGCCTTTTCCCTGCTCAGTGCTCATATCTACAAGCTTCAGCCCCTCGATCATTCCCTGATCAGTTTTATAATAATTTCCAAGGAGCTGATACCCTCCACAGATTGCGATCACAACTCCATTATCTTCCACATACGCCTTGAAATCCTTCTGGATTTCCTTCAGCTTTTCACATACCAGCATCTGTTCTCTGTCGGAGCCACCGCCAAGAAGTACGATATCCAGTTTGGAAAAATCAATTCTGTCATCCAGTTCATAGGCTATGGTTTCTGCCTCGATTCCTCTCCAGAGACAGCGCTTCATCAGACACTGGATATTTCCTCTGTCACCGTAAAGGTTCAGAAGATCCGGATATAAATGTCCTATCGTTATCTTCATTTCTCACCCTCCAGTTTCTTCAGGATATTTCTGGTGCCAAACAGCGCCGTATAATTAACAAGTACATAAAGATTGCCGCATCCATCCCCGATTCGTTTGCGGATGGCTGTCTCCACATCATTTTCCAGCATGGACGGGATATCCACATATTTCAGACGGAGGCGCATATCCTGACACCGGATACCACTGACTGTGATGGAATTGATATTGTCCCCTCCGAAAAGATCAAAATCCACATCCCAGAGCCAGGAGATATCTTTTCCATCCTGTGCATTATCATTGATCACAATGATGATATCCTTTGGTGATCCGTCCTGCATCACAGCTGAAATGTTCTGGTTAAAACCGGCCGGATTCTTAGCAAGATTCAGAACAACACCGGTGCCCTTGATCCGAAACTGTTCATTGCGTCCGTTCTCCGGGTTAAACTTCCGGAGCATCTCATTAAAATGCTCCGCCTTAAAGCCTGCGGTACGAATTCCCGCATAGGCAGCCAGAATATTATACACATTATAGAATCCCTTATAATTGGCCACGATCCGTTTATCCTCCACTGTAAAAGCGATCTGATCATCCACCTTCACATCTGTGGCATCAAAGTCGATCTCCGGACGTTTAAAGCCGCATTTCGGACATCTGTAGTCACCCAGCTGACTGTAATGATAGAAGCTGTAGATCAGTCTTTCTCCACAGCACTTACAGAACCGGCCCTCACGGATCTCGTTTGTTTTGTTCTCGATCACCGGTTTGCTGATCCCGTAGGTTACAAAAGGATTTCCGCAGTCCATGGCAAGATATGCAGACAGTGCATCGTCGCCATTGACAATGACCTTCATATCCGGAACCTTTTTCATCATTTCTTCCAGGATGTTCATAGTGATATCGATCTCGCCATAACGGTCCAGCTGATCACGGAACAGATTGGTCATAACCATATAATCCGGTTTGATTCTTGTGAACACATGTCTTGTGGATGCCTCATCCACCTCTATACAGGCATAATCCGCATCCAGTTTTCCGCTGAATTTGGCCCCCAATACAAAGGCTGCCACAACTCCGTTCAGCATATTTGAACCGGTATGATTGCAGATGACCTTTTTTCCCTCTGCCTCAAGGCCTGCGCACAGCATGTTATTGGTTGTGGTCTTTCCGTTGGTTCCGCATACTACAAATATTTTTTCTCTTACCTGAGAAGAAAGCTCTTCCAGGATATCCGGACAGATCTTCATCGCGACCTTACCGGCCCAGGTCACACCCTGCCGGCCCATAAGCTTACAGACATGTCCTGTGATCTTTGCTGCCATCACAGCAATAGTTGTTCTTATTTTCATAATCTTCTGATTCCTTTGTTTTTATTTCTCTTACCACAGATCTTCCGCTGTCAGGAAATCGGTACAGATTCCTTCTGCGCCCTGTGAAATATACCTTCTGGCCTGGTCACGGTCATTGACCGTATAAACATATAGACTGATTCCATTTTTTTCGAAGATCTTCTCCGTTTCTTCTGACCAGTACTCCCAGTATACTGTTGCTGCCGGAATTCCCTTTTCTTTACAGAAGGATGCAATATGCTCCAGTTCTTCCACAGAATACTCCTGCCACAGTGAATATACATAGGAAGGAAAGGAATAGATCATGGCCGTCCCGGGAAACATTACTTCATTGTAGATTTCCGGAATGATCTGATCCAGCGTCTCACCGGCACCTGCATTCCTGGCGATTTCCACATAATCACTGTAATCCTCCAGCGTTCTCTGATAATTGCGAAGAGAATACTGTTTGGAATCGATCAGCACATATGCATCCGGATAATCTTTCAGAAGAAGAAAAAAATCCTCCAGTGTCATGGGGGTGTATTTCCCATATATTTTACTTTGTCTGAATTCCTTTTCTGTAAGGACTTTTTTTCCGTTGCCATCCCACTGTCCCATGGAATCGTTCCAGTTATGCCTGCAGACCCATACTCCATCTGATGTCCTGGAAAGATCCAATTCAAAAAGACGTACTCCCTGTTCATACATGAACAGAAATCCCTCTCTGGAATTCAGGTAATCCTTTCCGTCCATACCTCCCAGAGCATGTGCAATGGTCCTGCGGTCCTTCCAGCTAAATCTTCCTGATGTATTCCGGGCAGCTTCTGTTTCCGGAAAACTTCCTCCCAGAAGAAAAAGCGATACAAACAGTATTTCCAATGTCAGTATAAAACGTCGCATCATCTCAGGCAACAAAAAAATGCACAAGACGTAAAGGAAAACAGTTCCTCTCTGCTTTCCTTTTTATCTTCTGCAAATTTATCATATCCGGGAAACTGTCCCAAATCATTCCTATATTGTTTCTGTCCGGTAATACCAAAAGTCCCACCGACCATGTTTATCATCCTTTCGCATACGTGTAGTCGTATTTCGTACATTACCGATTGTACGCTAAAAAAGGATAATAATCAAGTTAATCCTCTTCTTCCTCGTCATATTCCTGCTGAAGTCTCAGATATTCATCATATTTCTCGTGCGCATTCCGGTTATAGGATCGAGAGATCGGTATTACATGCTCGCCAATATGAAAGCTGTCATTTTCAGCTCCTGTGACCCGTTCCATATTTACTATAAAACTCTGATGACACCGCAAAAATGTACTGTCATCAAGCTGTTTTTCAAAATCTTTCAACTTACCTCGGCACTGAAGTATGCTTCCGTCTGTCTTATGGAAATTCACGATATGAAGACTGCTGGTAATATAACTCACCTGACTGTACCGCACCGTATACACACGGGCGCGATACTGAAAATGGATCACCCGATCATCATTTCCGTTGCAAAGTAGCTTCTTCAGTGGTTTCATTACATATTCCAAAGTTTCTTCGGTTACAGGTTTCAGTAAATAGTTATATGCAAACAGGTCAAAAGCCTCTCTGTAATATTCATCGCTTCTGCTCATAAAAAGCACTGCCATTGACATTTCTTTTTCCCGTATCTTCCGTATTGTTTCCAGTCCGTCTACTTTCTTTGAATCAATGTTCACAAAGATTGCATCATAAGGTTTCCTTTTCTTTTCCAATTCTTCCAGTAAAAGCTCGCCGCTTTTAAATATCCGAATTTCTGACCCTGGAACGATCCGCTCAAGCTGTTTGTGAAGTCTTCTTGCATCCACCTGCATGTCGTCACAAATGGCAATGGTCATCATCGTCATATATATGTATCCCCTTTTACTCCATCATTGTTACCTTTTGTTCTATATATTATACCATGATTTGTTATTCAAATTATGGTATCTTCATGTAATTTATGGTCGAAAATCCACCATTTATGCATTTTTTCAAACTTTTTGGAATATAAAAAAAGGACATTTGCATTTCTGCAAATGTCCTTTAAATCGGTCAGAAGTAAATTATACAAGCTCGATAAGAACTTCCATAGCTGCATCGCCCTTACGCTGTCCGATCTTAACGATTCTTGTGTAACCACCGTTACGATCTGCGTATTTCGGAGCGATCTCGCTGAACATCTTGTCAACCATGTCAACTTCTTTTGTGTTTTTCTTTCTGCCAGCGCCCTTAGCAGGAACATCTGTTACAGGATAGAAAACTTTCATCATCTCACGACGTGCATGAAGTCTGGAAGAAGCATCTTTCTTGATCTCTTTCTGAACTTCGTCGTAAACTGTTTTCTTCTTACCGTCTACAACTTCTTTTACACGTTTTCCGTCAGCATCTTTACGAGCAACCTTAGCTGTTACTGTAACTGTTTCGAAATTGTCTTTCTCACGTACAGCCATAGCAATAAGTCCCTCAGCGATCTTACGGATTTCTTTAGCCTTAGCTTCTGTTGTCACGATCTTTCCGTGATAAAGCAGGTTTGTAACCTGATTTCTGAGAAGTGCTTTTCTCTGGTTAGATGTTCTGCTTAATTTTCTATATTTTGCCATTTTATTATCCTCCATCTGTGGGACACCAGGACATGCTTGTTCGGTCTTACTGCCCTGCTGCTGACACCCCACTCATTACTCTGTTTCCGGATTATTCCTCGGTAGGCTGGAGCTGAAGTCCCAGCTCTTTGAGTTTTGCAAGTACTTCCTCTAAGGATTTGCGGCCCAGATTACGAACCTTCATCATATCGTCAGAAGTCTTGTTGCATAATTCTTCAACCGTATTGATACCGGCTCTCTTAAGGCAGTTGTAGGAACGAACAGAGAGCTCAAGCTCATCAATGCTCATCTCCAGAACCTTTTCCTTCTCATTGTCTTCTTTCTCGATCATAACCTCTGCGGTCTTAGCATTCTCGGAAAGATCAATGAACAGACTTAAATGCTCGCTGAGAACCTTCGCTGCAAGGCTGACTGCCTCATCCGGATCAAGTGTTCCATTGGTATATACATCCAGTGTAAGCTTGTCGAAGTCAGTTACCTGACCAACTCGTGTATTCTCTACGATCATGTTGACTCTGTCTACCGGTGTGTAGATCGCATCCACTGCGATCATACCGATCGGCATGTCATCGGTTTTGCCTTTGTCTGCACTGATATAGCCACGTCCCTTGGTAATGGTAAGCTCCATGGCCAGTCTGCAGTCTTTTCCACCGTTCAGGGTTGCGATCACCTGATCCGGGTTCATGATCTCAATATCCTGATCTGCCTGGATATCAGCTGCTGTAACAACACCTTTTCCCTCGCACTCAATGTATGCGGTCTTCGGCTCATTGTCACTGCTGTGATTCTTGATGGCAAGAGATTTCAGATTCATGATGATCTCGGTCACATCTTCCTTCACGCCCGGAATAGAGCTGAATTCATGAAGTACACCATCGATCTTCACCTGGCTTACTGCAGCTCCCGGAAGGGAGGACAGCATAATTCTTCTTAAAGAATTGCCAAGGGTAGTACCATAACCTCTTTCCAGAGGCTCTACAACGAATCTTCCAAACTTCTTATCTTCGGATATTTCGGTAATTTCGATTTTTGGTTTATTGAAATCAAACACTATAAGGTTCCCTCCTTCTGGGTTAATCAACATTCGAGGGTATTACCAATTTTTATAACTGTAGACACAGTAAACAGTTATTAATTATTTAGAATACAGCTCGACGATAAGCATCTCGTTTACAGGAACATCGATCTGCTCTCTTGTAGGAAGCTCTTTAACTACACCCTTCAGGTTCTCCTGATCAACGTCGATCCACTCCGGAACAAGTCTTCCGCCAGTGATCTCAAGGATTCCTTTATATCTCTCAGAACCTTTGCTCTTCTCTCTGATCTCAATTGTGTCTCCTGCTTTGCACAGGTAAGACGGAATATTTACAGATTTTCCGTTAACAAGTACGTGCTTGTGATCTACGATCTGACGAGCCTCTCTTCTTGTTCTGGCAAATCCCATACGGAAAACGATGTTGTCAAGTCTGCTCTCAAGCATAACCATAAGGTTCTCACCTGTCTGGCCCTGCATTCTGTCAGCTTTCTTGTAGTAATTACGGAAAGGTTTCTCAAGAACTCCGTAGATGAATTTTGCTTTCTGTTTCTCTTTTAACTGAAGACCATACTCAGACACCTTGCGGTTTGCACGTTTTAACTGTCTTGTGGACTTCTTATCAATTCCTAAGTAAATCGGATCCAGGCCAAGGGATCTGCATCTTTTCAGAACAGGTACTCTATTTACTGCCATTTCAACTACCTCCTAATTAGACTCTTCTGCGTTTTGGTGGACGGCATCCGTTGTGAGGAACCGGAGTTACGTCACGAATGCTGGTTACTTCAAGTCCGCATGCCTGAAGCGCACGGATTGCAGCTTCACGGCCTGAGCCCGGGCCTTTTACCATAACGTCTACTGTTTTTAATCCATGAATTAAAGCAGCCTTTGTTGCAGTCTCTGCTGCCATCTGTGCTGCATAAGGGGTAGATTTCCTTGAACCTTTAAATCCAAGACCACCGGCACTTGCCCATGAAAGAGCGTTTCCTTCGTTATCTGTCAGTGTGACGATTGTATTGTTGAAGGAAGACTGAATGTGTGCCTGTCCGTGTTCAACGTTTTTCTTGACACGACGTTTTGTCGTTTTCTTTGTAACTTTTGCCATTTTAAAACTAACCTACACTTTCCTTTTATTGAAATTAATTAGTTATATCTATAAATTATTTCTTCTTGTTTGCAACAGTTCTCTTCGGTCCCTTGCGAGTTCTCGCATTTGTCTTAGTCTTCTGACCACGAACCGGGAGTCCTTTACGATGACGGATACCTCTGTAGCATCCAATCTCCTGCAGTCTCTTGATGTTAAGGGCGATTTCCCTTCTCAGATCACCTTCTACTGTCATTGTCTCATCAATAACAGCGCTCAGTCTCTTAACCTCATCATCAGTCAGATCTCTGACACGTGTGTCAGGATTAACCTCTGCTTTAGCAAGAATTTTGTCTGCGCTTGGTCTACCAATTCCATAAATGTAGGTAAGACCGATTTCAATACGTTTCTCTCTTGGTAAGTCTACACCAGCTATACGAGCCATGTACTGTTTCCTCCATTTTCTGTTTCTGAAAGTTCCGCATATCGTATGTCACTTGCTCTCGCAAGGTGAAATGGGACATATCGACCTGCCGCTTTCTTTTCTAGTTTCCTAATTGGGGTGCCTCGGTAAAACACCCAGCTGTAATTGGCGAATCACAGCCTTTCCGAAATTGCGGATCTTAACCGCTGTTGCCTCTCGGTATTAGGCAATACATGCTTATTATCTGTTCAGCAGAACAACCCTACCGGGTGTTTCATACTGCAGCCGCACGTTTCACAAACATTCCAAAGAAGTTCCGATATGGAAATCAACCCTGACGCTGTTTGTGCTTCGGGTTCTCACAGATGATTCTGATGGATCCCTTTCTCTTAATGACCTTGCACTTCTCGCAGATCGGCTTTACAGATGATCTTACTTTCACTGGAAATCCTCCTTCCGTAAATTAGTCTCATATCTGCAGTTTCACAGGCGCACTCATACACAGTATTTGCGCGCTTGAAATATATACTAACACCTGTTTTCCTGAAATGCAAGAAAAAATTTAAAAAATTTTTGATTTTTTTTACAGGCTGTATTATAATGGGTGGCAAAGTCCGGCAGACATATGGAATCTGCCTATTTTAATGAAAGGAATCTTTACATATGCATACGGAAATGAAGTATCGTTTTCTGATACATTACACCTTATCTTTTATCGGTGGATACCTGGGGCTTTATGCCATTGTGTCAAGAGCTGATCTTTTTGGCAATGCCCAGACAGCCAACCTTCTTGGTGTTGTTCGTGATCTCATAGGCAGGAATTTTTCGGATATGCTGCTGCGTGTAGGCGCACTTCTTATATATATGACTGCCGTGATCCTTACAGTCTGGATCCCGGAGCATTTTTCCACAGATCTTCGTTTTATCAGTATCGGGATCGATATCTTTGCGATCCTGCTCCTGGGATTCTTTCCTTCCGGAATGTCTCCGGTTGTTGCTCTTTATCCGGTGTTCTTTGCAATGCCTTTCCAGTGGTGCACCTTCAAGGCTCCCGGCGGATATAACAGCTCAACGATCTTTTCTACCAACAATCTCCGTCAGTTCACCACAGCTGTCACACAGTTCCTTATGAAAAAGGACAGCGCACAGTGCGATAAAGCAAAATTCTACGGAATGACGCTGCTTTCTTTCCATACAGGTGCAGCTCTGTCTCTGATCCTGTATATGACCTGCGGTCTCTCAGGCGTATGGCTCTGTCTGGTTCCTGCCTTCTATGCTGTATGGCTGGTCAGTGCAGACCGGAATACTGCTGATACACCGGCAGTTACCCGAAGCAGCGCTTCTGCCTGCAGCAGCTTCAGGAATCTTTCTTATAAGAAAAAAGAGGCCTGACTTTATTTTAGCTTTGATAAAAGAAGGGGAAATGTGATCTGTTTTTACACTGTCGCATTTCCTTTTTTGTTTACGCGCAGCTTACAGCTTATATGCGTTCGAAATCCAGTATCATAGTTTTGAATAGCCGCAAATTGATTTCATCTATATTTCTCATACTGTCTTCATAACATATCAATATGTTTTGTAACTTGTTTAAACATTTTACGGTATTTACATTGCGCTTGCCGGGAAAATCTTTTATAATTATTTCAGAAATCATGAATCCCTCTATATATTTTTGACCGAACATGAATGGAGAATTAAAATGCCCAGAAGTATTTACGAAGATATCTATAAAGATCTGAAAATGAAAATAGAGGACAACACCTTTGCCTATCAGGAACTTCTGCCTTCCGAAAACACTCTGATCCAAACCTATGGCTGTTCCCGCAATACCCTGCGCCGTGCGGTCCGTCTTCTTGTCAGTGACGGCTATGTACAGACCATGCAGGGAAAAGGTGTCCGCAATATCTACCGTCCAAACGAGCAGACTGCTTTCACCATCGGAGAGATCGAAACCTTCAAGGAATCTGCGGCAAGGAACGGTCAGAATGCCCATACAGAGGTGGCTCTCTTTACAGAACTTTGTATCAGCAAAAAGCAGTCTGCTTACACAGGATTTCCCGTTGGTGCAGAAGTATATTATATTCAGCGTATCCATTATCTTGAAGATATCCCACTGATCATCAACCATAATTATTTTCTGAAGGAATCCGTTCCCGGCCTTACTGCCGAGATCGCCAGCCATTCTATCTATGAATACCTGGAGCAGGAGCTTCATATGACCATTATCAACAGCAAACGGGTCATGACTGTGGAAAAGGTTACGGAAATTGATGAAAAATATCTCCATCTGAATGTAAAGGATTATAACTGCGTGGCTGTGGTGTCCAGCCAGACTTATAACAGTGATGGCGTGATGTTTGAGTATACCCAGTCACGACACAGACCGGATCACTTTCGATTTTATGATAATGCCCTGCGCCGATGAGCCCAGCTCATAACTGCTTCGCAGCTATACGGTTATAAACCGGCAACAAATGTGTCTCACAAATATCTGCCTGGATCTGTATAGATACCTGAATCTGTATAGATGCTGCAGTTTCCTATTTCCCGGAATTATGTTATACTGAAACGAGCAAATGGAGAGAGGATATTTTATTTATATGAAAAAACGAGAATCTTTTAACAGCCGCTGGGGATTCATTCTGGCCTGCATCGGGTCTGCGGTTGGAATGGGAAATATCTGGATGTTTCCCACCAGAGTTTCCCTGTATGGAGGGGGATCGTTCCTGATCCCGTATTTTATTTTCGTAGCACTGATCAGCTTTACCGGAGTGATCGGTGAGATGAGCTTTGGCCGTGGGACACGTTCCGGGCCCATTGACGCCTTCGGCATGGCCTGTGAAACCCGCGGAAAGCGAAAGCCTGGCGAACTGCTCGGATGGATCCCTGTGATCGGAGCACTGGCTATGGCTATCGGCTATACAGTTGTTATGGGATGGATCTTCCGATATATGATCGGAGCCTTTACAGGATCTACCCTGGCACCTGCGGATATTGAGTCCTTTGGGTCTCAATTCGGAGGTATGGCCTCTGCCTGGGGAAATAATCTCTGGCAGCTGGCTGCTCTTGTGATCTGCATGTTTATCCTGATGTACGGCGTTGGAAGCGGTATCGAAAAGGCCAACAAGATCATGATGCCTGTTTTCTTTATCCTGTTTGTGATCCTTGGCATCTATGTTGCGTTTCAGCCGGGCTCAAACGCAGGATACCGCTATATCTTCCGCGTGGAGCCGGAAGTTCTGGCCAAGCCTTCCACCTGGATCTTTGCACTGGGGCAGGCATTTTTCTCCCTGTCTGTGGCCGGAAACGGAACCCTGATCTACGGTTCCTATCTTCCGGACAGTGAGGATATCCCGGCTTCTGCTGCAAAAGTGGCTCTTTTTGATACCATTGCCGCCATGCTGGCAGCTCTTGTGATCATTCCGGCCATGGCTACCACAGGTGCCAAGCTTGACCAGGGCGGTCCCGGACTTCTGTTCATCTACCTGCCGCACCTGATCAAAACCATGCCTGGCGGACGGATCATTGCCATCATCTTTTTCGTAGCTGTATTCCTTGCAGGCATGACCTCGCTTATGAACCTTTATGAAGCACCCATTGCCACAGTCCAGGAAAAAACAGGTCTTGGCCGGACTCCTTCCTGCATGGTGATCGCAATGATCGGCGTTGTAGCTTCTCTGCTGATCCAGGGCATTGTTTCTGACTGGATGGATGTGCTTTCCATCTATATCTGTCCTCTCGGCGCAGGACTTGCAGGAATCATGTTCTTCTGGATCTTCGGCCGGAGCTATGTGGAAAATCAGGTCAGCAAAGGACGTGAGAAACCGTTCACGAAATATTTTTATCCGGTGTGTAAATATATTTATGTTCCTGTTTGTTTTCTGGTTCTGATTCTTGGAATTGTACTTGGCGGAATCGGATGATGCGACATCTGTTCTTATAATAAAGAATCCTGCCTGATGTTATCGGAACATCACAGAATATTTTCCTGTAGCATAAAAAAGCCGGGAATGATAGTTCTCTATCATTCCCGATGTATATCAGCAAAATCTGTTCACTTTATGTTTAAAGCGTGAAATAAATGTGAGCAATAAACTCCACTTCAGATTCTTTTTCTGCAGAAAAGGCAAAAAAGACCCGGCAGCTTAACGCCACCAGGTCATCTTTTACAATATTCTTATTTATCTCTCCAGATGATTCTTCCCTTGGAAAGATCATACGGAGAAAGTTCGATCGTTACTTTATCTCCCGGGAGAATACGGATAAAATTCATACGGAGCTTGCCGCTGATATGTGCAAGTACCACATGTTTGTTTTCCAGTTCTACTTTAAACATCGCGTTAGGCAGTTTCTCCAGAACAGTGCCTTCTACTTCGATCACATCTGCTTTTGACATTTTTTACCTCCTATGTCATAACAACAATTGCTGCTTACAGATTCGTAAGCGTCAGAATCTCTGGTTCCCCATCAGTGATGAGAATCGTGTTTTCATAATGGGCGGAAAGTGAACCATCCATGGTTACTACTGTCCACTCATCGTCCAGCCATGCCACGTCCGCACGACCAAGGTTGATCATGGGCTCGACGGCCAGGGTCATTCCCGGAAGGAGCTTGATGCCCCTGCGCTTCTGCGGGAAGTTTGGAATCTGCGGATCCTCATGAAGATGAGTTCCGATTCCATGTCCTACAAGGTCACGTACAATACCGTAACGGTATTTCGCTGCGTGGGCTCCGATGGCTTTGGAAATATCATTTAAATGATTTCCGGCTTTTGCCATTTTCAGTCCTTCAAAAAAGCACTCTCTTGTAACTTTAATGAGCTGCTGTGCTTCTTTGGATACTTCACCTACCGCATAGGTACGTGCTGCGTCAGAATGGTAGCCCTTATAAATCAGGCCGGCGTCGATCTTAACCAGATCCCCGTCCTGGATGATCTTCTCCTCGGATGGAATTCCATGCACAACCTCATCATTCAGGCTGATGCAGAAAGAAGCCGGAAAACCTCCGTAGTTCAGAAAGTTCGGAATACAGCCCATAGACCGGATCATTTCTTCCCCGATCTTATCAATCTCTTTGGTGCTGACACCCGGTTTGATGTAAGGGATCAAACCGTCATGCACCTTCTCAAGAAGATGGCCTGCTTCTCTCATAAGTTCAATTTCATGCTGTGTCTTAATTGTTACGGACATTCTTATTCTCCTAAGATGTCAACGATCTCCTGGAATACCTCATTCAGATCCCTGGTTCCGTCTACCGTCTTCAAAACACCCTGTGTGGTGTAATAGTCAATCAATGGCTGTGTCTGCTCATGATAAACATTCAGACGCTTCTGGACTGTTTCCGGCTTGTCATCTTCACGGAGTACAAGCTTGTCACCACAGGTATCGCATACACCCTCTGTCTTCGGTGCTGCAAATACAACGTGATAAGTTGCACCACATTTCACACATGCACGGCGTCCGCCCATACGTTTCACGATGTTATCATCCGGCACATCCACATCAATCGCATAGTCAATTTTGCTTCCAAGTTTGTTCAGAGCCTCTGTCAGACATTCTGCCTGCGGAATTGTTCTCGGGAAACCATCCAGAACATACCCTTCCCGTGCGTCATCCTGCTGGATTCTGTCAACAACAAGGTCGCAGGTCAGTTCATCCGGAACAAGAAGTCCCTGATCCATGTAAGTTTTTGCTTTGTTTCCAAGCTCGGTACCGTTTTTGATGTTGGCACGGAAAATATCTCCTGTGGAGATGTGCGGAATCCCATATTTCGCCGCAATTTTCTTAGCCTGAGTACCTTTACCTGCCCCTGGTGCACCCAACATAATAATTCTCATAGCATACCCTCCATTTTCCTGTTTTCTGCCTGATTTTCAGACAGTCCTGTTTACAAATCAAGGCTGCGACACTTTCGCACCGCAACCTTCATTTTCAATTAGTTCAGGAAGCCTTTGTAATTACGTACAAGCAGCTGAGATTCCACCTGCTTAACGGTCTCCAGGATAACACCTACGATGATGATGATAGATGTACCGCCGAAGGAAACATCCGCACCGAACACACCGTTGAAGAAGAACGGTATAACGGCCACGATAACAAGACCTACTGCACCTATAAATATAATATAATTCAGGATTTTAGTCAAATAATCTGAAGTCGGTTTTCCCGGACGGATGCCTGGGATAAAACCGCCCTGCTTTTTGATATTATCGGCTACTTCCAACGGATTAAAGGTAATTGATGTATAGAAGTATGCGAAAAATACGCAAAGTACCACATACACGATCAGACCCCAGCTGTACTGGATCTGACTTGGATTACACCAGTTATTAGAGGAAAGTCCTCTTAAGATCTCACTTCCGATGCCCGTTCCGTTTCCTTTGCCAGCGAACTGAGCAATAATCGACGGGAAAGACATGATAGAAGAAGCAAAAATAACCGGGATAACGCCGGCAGTATTTACCTTGAGCGGGATGTTTGTGGACTGACCGCCCATCATTTTACGTCCAACCATCTTTCTGGAATACTGAACCGGAATTCTTCTCTCTGCTCCGTTGAGGATAAGTACGAGCACTACAACAAACAGAATAATCACAGCAATGATGCAGGCTGCAAGCATTCCTTTTGCAATTGTTTTGCCCTTGACGAAGTTCTCATAAAGAAGGGACATATCACTCGGGATCCTGGACACGATATTGATAGTCAGGACGATGGAAATACCATTTCCAATGCCCTTCTCTGTAATACGCTCGCCCAACCACATAAGCATTGCGGAACCCGCCGTTAAACTTGCAACAACTACGACTCCTTTAAGGAAGTTCATGTTCGGGATCATACCCTGACGTCCGAATCCGATTGCCATGGCAACAGACTCAAACAGAGCAAGACCAACCGTTACATAACGTGTGATTGCTGTAAGCTTTTTTCTTCCTTCTTCTCCGTCACGCTGCATCTCTTCCAGTGCCGGAATGGCAATGGTAAGAAGCTGAATGATAATGGAAGAAGTAATGTAAGGTGTGATGTTCAATGCAAAAATTGACATCTGAGTAAAGGAACCGCCGGTGAACGCATCAAAGAAATTGAATGCGTCACCGGTATTAGATTCAAACCACTGCTTAAAGAAGTCACTGTCGACTCCCGGTACAGGAAGCTGGGATCCGATTCTGATCACGAATATCATCCAGATCAGATAGAGAAGCTTTCTTCTCATTTCCTTTACTTTGAAAACACTCTTAAGAGTCTCAAACATTAGATCACCTCTACTGTACCACCAGCAGCTTCAATTTTTGTTTTTGCAGTCTCGCTGACAGCGTTTACTTTAACATTAAGTTTTTTTGTAAGCTCGCCGTTTCCAAGGATCTTAACACCATCACCGATCTTGGAGATTGCACCGCTTGCAAGTAAGCTGTCAACTGTAACCTCTGCGCCATCCTCAAAACGATTGAGAACGTCTACATTGATTGCGATAATTTCTTTAGAGTTTCTGTTAGTGAAGCCTCTCTTAGGAAGACGTCTGTATAAAGGCATCTGACCTCCCTCGAATCCCGGTTTCTTGTGGCCGGAACGAGCAAGCTGTCCTTTATGTCCTTTACCAGCAGTTTTGCCGTTTCCTGAACCATGTCCACGGCCTCTTCTGAAGTTATCGCTATGCTTGGAACCCTCTGCGGGTCTTAAGTTTGATAATTCCATTCTGGCACCTCCTTAATCTTCTACTTTTACCAGGTGCTGCACCTGCTGAATCATTCCTCTGGTTGCAGCGTTGTCTGGCATCTCAACTGTTTTATGCATCTTTGTAAGACCCATAGCTTTTACAGTTTTTTTGTGTTTCGGTACTGCACCGATTGGAGATTTTACCAGTGTAACCTTGATTGTATCTGCCATTTCCATATCCTCCTTAACCCAGAATCTCATCTACAGATTTTCCGCGGAGCTTTGCAACCTCTTCCGGAGTCTTTAACTGGCTCAGGCCTGCGATTGTTGCCAGAACTACGTTCTGTTTATTTCTGGAACCCATACATTTTGTACGGATGTTTTTGATACCTGCAAGCTCGATTACGGCACGTGCCGGGCCACCGGCGATAACTCCAGTACCTTCCGGAGCTCTCTTCAGAAGCATCTCAGCGCTTCCGAATTTTCCGATGAAGTCATGTGTAATGGAATTGTTCTCGTCTCTTGCAACAGTAACAAGCTTCTTCATAGCGTCCTCTTTACCTTTGCGGATCGCCTCCGGAATTTCTGCTGCTTTTCCTAAACCTGCACCAACGTGTCCATTGCCGTCACCTACAACAACTAAAGCTGTGAAACGGAAGTTACGACCACCTTTAACAACCTTGGTAACACGCTTGATTGATACTACTTTATCTTCTAACTCTAACTGACTAGCATCAATAAGATTACGTTTCATGTGTTCTTTTCCTCCTCTTAGAATTTCAGTCCAGCTTCTCTTGCTGCATCTGCCAGTGCTTTAACTTTTCCGTGGTAGATATATCCACCTCTGTCGAAAACAACGCTCTCGATACCAGCCTCAACAGCTTTTTTACCGATCACTGTTCCAACTTTTGCTGCAGCCTGTACATCATCAGTGTTCTCAAGCTCTGCTTTTACGTCCTTCTGGAGAGTAGAAGCGGATACTAAAGTTTTACCAACTGTGTCATCAATAATCTGTGCATAGATGTGCTTGTTGGAACGAAATACTGCCAGACGAGGAGTAGTTGCAGTTCCGTTTAAATGATGACGTAATCTTCTATGCTTCTTTTCGCGAATTTCGCTTCTGGATGCTTTGTTAATCATATTCTCACTCTCCTTAATTATTTCTTACCGGTCTTACCGACTTTACGTCTGATAACTTCGTCAACGTACTTGATTCCCTTGCCCTTGTATGGCTCAGGTCTTCTCTTGTCTCTGATCTCAGCTGCGTACTGGCCAACTTTTTCTTTGCTGATACCAGATACGATGATCTTGTTTCCGTCAACTGTGGACTCAAGACCTTCTGGATCTTCCATCTCTACCGGGTGAGAATATCCGAGGTTAAGTACAAGTTTCTTGCCCTGCTTAGCAGCTCTGTAACCAACACCGTTAACCTCAAGCTCTTTTTTGTATCCTTCGCTTACACCAACAACCATGTTGTGGATAAGGCTTCTTGTTAAGCCGTGAAGGGCTTTGATTCTCTTTAAGTCGTTCGGTCTTGTTACAACTACATGACCGTCTTCAACTTTAATCTCTAACTCTGTCGGGAGTGCTCTCTCAAGTGTTCCCTTAGGTCCTTTTACTGTTACAACGTTTCCATCTGCGACTGTAACCTCAACGCCAGCTGGAATTGCAACCGGAAGTCTTCCGATTCGTGACATAAATTTGTCCTCCTTACTTAGATTGTCGGAGAGGGCCCATGCCCTCTCTGTTTTCAGTTTAAAAGCTATATGACTGCTTCGTTAAGCGGCTTTGGCCTACCAAACGAATGCAAGTACCTCGCCACCAACCTGAAGCTTACGAGCCTCTTTGTCAGTGATAACGCCTTTGTTTGTGGAAAGGATTGCGATACCAAGTCCACCAAGAACCTTCGGAAGCTCATCCTTGCCTGCGTATACACGAAGACCTGGTTTGGAGATTCTCTTAAGTCCTGTGATGATCTTCTGGTTTTTGTCCTCACCATATTTCAGTGTGATGTGAAGAGTTTTAACAACTCCATCCTCAACCAGATCATATTTTGCGATGTATCCCTCATCTACAAGGATGTTTGCGATAGCAATTTTCATCTTGGATGCCGGTACGTCTACAGTGTCATGTTTTGCAGTATTTGCGTTACGGATTCTTGTAAGCATATCTGCGATCGGATCGCTCATTGTCATGTAAGTTTCCTCCTCTTTCTTCAGACTTTACATGTCGTGTGAATATTATTTAAATGATTAAAAAGTTGCTTTCGCCTCGGCCTACCAGGAAGCTTTCTTAACACCCGGGATCTGACCTTTGTATGCCAGCTCACGGAAGCAGATTCTGCAAATTCCGTATTTTCTCAGGTATGCATGTGGACGGCCACAGATTCTGCAGCGAGTATACTCTCTTGTGGAGAATTTAGCTTTACGCTGCTGTTTAATTTTCATTGCTGTCTTAGCCATGAATCTTTTCCTCCTATTTAGCAAATGGCATGTTGAATAATGTCAGTAATTCGCGTGCCTCTTCATCTGTTTTAGCAGTTGTAACGAAGATAACGTCCATTCCTCTTACTTTATCAACCTTATCGTACTCAACCTCTGGGAAGATCAGCTGCTCTTTGATACCAAGAGCATAGTTTCCTCTGCCGTCGAATGCGTTCGGGTTAACACCACGGAAGTCACGTACACGTGGAAGAGCAAGGTTGATAAGACGATCAGCGAACTCATACATCTTCTCGCCTCTCAGAGTAACTTTACATCCGATTGGCATACCCTCTCTGATTTTGAAGTTAGCGACAGACTTTTTAGCTTTTGTAGCGATTGCTTTCTGTCCTGTAACAAGTTCCATATCTGCGATTGCAGCGTCAAGAAGTTTAGCGTTCTCTTTTGCCTCGCCAACACCCATGTTAACAACGATTTTCTCGAGTTTTGGCACTTCCATTACGTTTTTGTATCCGAATTTCTTGGTCATGGCATCCATGATCTCGTTCTTGTAAAGATCTTTTAATCTACTCACCTTTATATGCCTCCTCTCTTAATTAATCGATTGTCTTTCCTGTTGCTTTGGCAACACGAACTTTTTTGTCTCCATCCATCTTGAATCCAACTCTTGTAGCTTTTCCGTCTACAACGAGCATTACGTTGGAGATATGAAGCGGAGCTTCTTTTGTCACGATTCCACCGTTCTGATTAGCTGCGGACGGTTTAGCGTGCTTTGTAACCATGTTTACGTTCTCAACAACTACTGTGTTGTCTTTTACGTTAACTGCAAGAACCTTTCCGTCCTTACCTTTATCTTTTCCAGCGATTACCTTTACAGTATCACCTTTTTTAATTTTCATAGCTGACATTCGGCACCCTCCTATAATACTTCCGGAGCTAAGGAAACGATCTTCATGAATTTCTTCTCACGAAGCTCTCTGGCAACTGGTCCAAAGATACGTGTTCCTCTCGGAGTTAAGTCATCCTTGATAATTACGGCAGCATTTTCATCGAAACGGATGTAAGATCCGTCTTTACGACGAGCGCCTTTTTTAGTTCTAACAACTACAGCTTTAACAACGTCACCTTTTTTAACAACGCCGCCTGGTGTTGCATCTTTAACCGTAGCAACGATTGTGTCACCGATGTTTGCATATCTTCTTGTAGAGCCGCCCATAACACGAATACAAAGGATTTCTTTTGCACCAGTGTTGTCGGCAACTTTCAGTCTACTTTCCTGCTGAATCATACTGGTTTCCTCCTTATTTAGCTTTCTCTACGATCTCAACCAGTCTCCATCTCTTGTCCTTGGACAGCGGTCTGGTCTCCATTACCTTAACGGTATCTCCGATGTTGCACTCATTGTTCTCATCATGAGCTTTTAATTTATATGTTCTCTTCACGATTTTTTTGTAAAGAGGATGTTTTACATGGTCTTCAATTGCAACTACGATGGTCTTATCCATTTTGTCGCTGACAACCTTACCCACGCGGGTTTTTCTCAGATTTCTTTCCACGATTATGTCCTCCTGTCCTATTTGGAAGCGTTTGCCTGCTCAGTGATTACTGTCTGGATTCTGGCAATATTTTTACGAACCTCTTTGATTCGTCCTGTATTGTCTAACTGGTTTGTTGCATTCTGAAATCTCAGATTGAAAAGCTCTTTTTTAGCAGCTACTAATTCTTCATTCAGTTCTGCAACTGACTTTGCTTTTAAATCTTCCACGAACTTATTAATTTTCACTGTTATCACCGCCTTCTAAGTCTGCACGAGAAACGATTTTACATTTACATGGTAACTTGTGCATTGCAAGACGTAATGCTTCACGGGCAACCTCTTCGGACACGCCTGCAATCTCAAACATAACACGACCTGGTTTTACTACTGCTACCCAGTACTCCAGAGCGCCTTTTCCGGAACCCATTCGAGTCTCAGCTGGTTTAGCTGTTACCGGTTTATCCGGGAAAATCTTAATCCAAACTTTACCGCCACGTTTGATGTAACGGGTCATAGCAACACGGGCTGCCTCGATCTGATTAGATCTGATCCAGCATGGCTCAGTAGCAACAAGACCGAAATCACCATAGTTGATAACATTACCTCTAAGGGCTTTTCCTCTCATGGAGCCACGGAATTGTTTACGACGTTTTACTCTTTTTGGCATTAACATTATTTATCGCTCCCTTCCTTAGTTCCTTTTGTCGGAAGAATCTCACCATTGTAGATCCATGCCTTAACACCAACTTTACCGTATGTGGTGTCTGCTTCCGCAAAGCCATAATCGATATCTGCACGAAGTGTCTGAAGCGGGATTGTTCCCTCGCTGTAGAACTCTGTACGAGCCATATCAGCTCCGCCGAGACGTCCGGATACGGAAGTCTTGATTCCCTTAGCGCCAGCCTTCATTGTTCTCTGCATTGTGGACTTCATAGCACGTCTGAAAGAAATACGGTTCTCAAGCTGAAGAGCAATGTTCTCAGCAACCAGCTGTGCATCTTTGTCCGGTCTCTTAACTTCTTTGATGTCAACGATAAGCTTCTTGTCTGTGTATTTCTGAAGCTCAGCTTTAACTTTCTCGATCTCTGCGCCGCCCTTACCGATTACGATACCAGGTTTTGCTGTGTAGATGATGATCTTAACTCTGTCAGATGCTCTCTCGATCTCGATCTTGGAAACACCTGCGCTGTATAATTTCTTTTTAAGGAATGTTCTGATGTTGTAGTCTTCTACCAGGTAGTCAGCAAACTTGTCTTCTGCATACCATCTGGAATCCCAATCCTTGATAACTCCGACTCTAAGGCCATGCGGATTAACTTTCTGTCCCATGCTTTTCCTCCTTACCTTTCATCAAGCACAACTGTGATATGGCTAGTTCTCTTCTCGATTCTGTAAGCTCTACCCTGTGCTCTCGGCTGAATTCTCTTCATTGTAGGTCCCTTATCTGCATAGCATGCTGCAACATAAAGGTTGTCTGCGTTCATTCCGTTGTTGTTCTCAGCGTTTGCTACTGCTGACTCAAGCAGTTTTTTGATCACGCTGGAAGCGTATCTCGGATTGTATGTCAGGATACCAAGTGCTGTCTGTACATCTTTGCCACGGATCGCATCTAATACGTAGCAGGCTTTCTGAACAGAAATTCTTGCATAAGATAACTTTGCAGACGGCCTTGTCTCTCTATTATTCTCATTTCTGGCTCTCTTTATCTGGCTTCTATGTCCTTTTGCCATCTTAAAGTGCCTCCTTTCTTAAATTCGATATCTAAGTTATCTGCCAGCTGTCTTAAATTGACAGCAGGCAGTTATAAATCTGATGACTAGCGTACTCCGGACTTCTTCTCGTCTTTTCCGTGTCCTCTGTAAGTTCTTGTTGCAACGAACTCACCAAGTTTGTGTCCTACCATATCCTCTGTGATATATACCGGCACATGTTTTCTTCCGTCATGAACAGCGATTGTGTGTCCTACGAAAGACGGGAAGATTGTGGAACGGCGAGACCAAGTTTTGATTACGGATTTATCATTTGCAGCATTAAGAGCGTCTACTTTTTTAAGTAAGCTCTGGTCTGCAAAAGGTCCTTTTTTCAGTGAACGAGACATGCTTTCTCCTCCTTATTATTTCGATAATGCTTTTCCATCGCGTCTTCTTACGATGTACTTGTTGGACTGTTTGTTTTTCTTTCTGGTCTTCAGGCCGAGAGCAGGTTTGCCCCACGGTGTACAAGGACCTGGGCGTCCGATACCGGTCTTACCTTCACCACCACCATGTGGATGGTCATTCGGGTTCATTACGGAACCACGAACTGTAGGTCTGATACCCATGTTACGTTTACGTCCGGCTTTACCGATGTTAATAAGGTTGTGATCTCCGTTTCCGATTACACCAACAGTTGCGCGGCATACGATCGGAACCATTCTCATCTCACCGGAAGGAAGACGAAGTGTTGCGTACTTTCCTTCTTTAGCCATGAGCTGTGCGCCGTTTCCTGCAGAACGAACCATCTGTCCGCCTTTTCCAGGATGAAGCTCAATGTTGTGAACCATAGTACCAACCGGGATAAGCTCCAGTGGGAGGCAGTTTCCAACACGAACCTCAGCTTCCGGACCATTGTAAACCTTCTGGCCTACTTTAAGTCCCTCTGGAGCGAGGATGTAAGCTTTCTCGCCATCTGCGTAGCAGATCAGAGCGATGTTAGCTGTTCTGTTCGGATCGTACTCGATTGTTTTAACTGTTGCAGGGATTCCATCTTTTCTTCTCTTGAAGTCGATGATTCTGTATTTTCTTCTGCTTCCGCCACCCTGATGTCTTACAGTGATCTTACCCTGATTGTTACGTCCAGCGTTCTTCTTAAGGGAAGTAACGAGGGATTTCTCTGGTTTTGCAGCTGTAATCTCAGAGAAGTCGGAACCAGTCATATGTCTTCTTGACGGTGTATATGGGTTATAGCTTTTGATTCCCATGATGTTTCTCCTTTCGAATTTGTTCTCGTGCTTTCGTGCACATATTCGCGATAATCAGAGTGACACTGTGTCACTCATACCGCTCTTGGCTTGATCTTCTGATTAAAGTCCTTCGAAGATCTCGATATCTTTGCTCTCTTCTGTAAGAGCTACGATAGCTTTTTTAGTCTTAGCAGTTTTTCCAACTACCATTCCACGGCGTTTTTTCTTTCCATCACTGTTGATGGTGTTTACGCTCTTAACTTTTGTTCCCTCGAACATCTTCTCAACAGCCTCTTTGATCTGAGTCTTGTTAGCTTCCGGATGTACAAGGAATGTATATTTCTTCTCACCCATGTCTGCCATGGATTTCTCTGTGATAACCGGACGGATGATTACGTCATAGTACTGAATACTTGCCATTATGCGTATACCTCCTCGATAGATGCAACGGCATCCTTTGTAACAACTACGGTGTTGTGTTTCATAACATCGTATGTGTTGATTGTAGCCGGTGTTGCAGTTTCCACGTCAGCGATGTTTCTTGCAGAAAGAACTACGTTCTGATCGTTGTCAGCTGTGATTACAAGAGCTTTCTCTGCTTTCAGGTTTGTAAGAACCTTCTGCATCTCTTTTGTCTTAACCTCAGCAAGTGCAAGGCTGTCAACAACAACAAGTTTATTATCCTGAACCTTGGATGTCAGAGCGGATTTAAGAGCTGCTCTTCTTTCCTTTTTGTTCATTTTTACTTCATAATCTCTCGGAACCGGAGCGAATACAACACCGCCGCCTGTCCACTGTGGTGCACGGATGGAACCCTGTCTTGCATGACCTGTTCCTTTCTGTCTCCACGGTTTTCTTCCGCCGCCTCTTACCTCAGAACGAGTTTTCGCTTTCTGAGTTCCCTGACGGTTATTTGCAAGCTGACGAACAACTGCAAGATGAACGAGATGCTCGTTGATCTCAACGCCGAATACTGCGTCATTCAGCTCCATTGTGCCAACTTCATTGCCTTCCATATTATAAACAGTTACATTAGCCATTCTGATGCTCCTCCTTTCCTATTATAAGGACTTTACTGTCTCTTTGATTGTAACCAAAGATTTCTTAGGTCCTGGAACAGCACCCTTAACTAACAGTAAGTTATTTTCTGTATCTACACGTACGATCTCAAGATTCTGAACAGTTACCTGAACATGTCCCATGTGACCTGGCATATGTTTTCCTTTGAAAACCTTGCTCGGATCGGAGCAAGCGCCGTTTGAACCTGCATGACGATGATATTTAGAACCGTGAGCCATAGGTCCTCTGGACTGGCCATGTCTCTTGATAGCGCCCTGGAAGCCTTTACCTTTGGAAACTGCAGTAGCATCGATATGATCTCCTGCTGCAAAGATATCAGCCTTGATCTCCTGTCCAACCTCATACTCGCCGGCATTGTCAAATCTGAACTCTTTTACAAATCTCTTTACAGCTACACCAGCTTTGTCAAAGTGGCCTTTCTCCGGTTTGTTGACCAGTTTCTCTCTGATCTCGCCGAAACCAACCTGAACTGATGTGTATCCATCGTTCTCCTCAGTCTTAACCTGAGTTACAACGCAAGGACCTGCCTGTAAAACAGTTACCGGAATTAACATTCCATCTTCATTGAAGATCTGAGTCATTCCGACTTTAGTAGCTAAAATAGCTTTCTTCATTTCTTTCTTCCTCCTTATAGCGGATTACCATTCGGTAATCATATAGTTAATGTCAAATGACATTATTAGCGGTTTTTCATCTTGATATCGATGTGAACACCAGCCGGCATTTCTAGTCTGGAAAGTGCATCTACTGTTTTCTGAGTTGGTGTCAGGATATCGATAAGTCTCTTATGTGTTCTCTGCTCAAACTGCTCTCTGGAATCTTTGTATTTGTGAACAGCTCTTAAGATTGTAACAACCTCTTTCTTAGTAGGAAGCGGAACCGGTCCACTTACCATTGCTCCGTTCTTCTTTACTGTCTCGATGATCTTTGCTGCAGATGCATCAACGAGCTGATGATCATATGCCTTTAATGTGATTCTCATTACCTGATTTGCCATAAAAAAAGTCTCCTCCTATTCGTACTTATATAGCAGTACGACAAGCGGCGACTGTACACATCTCCGTGTGTGTCATGGTATATTTACACACACGCCCATCCCAAGATGGTTATTGAACTTTGTACAGTGACTTGTCGTCAGTTTCCTAACTTGACATTCGCTCCACGGAAAACCTGCCAGTGTGGCAGCAACCTCGCGCTTCATAGCTATCAATGTCACAGCAAGGATTAGTATATACGATGATTCTTCAGAATGCAAGCCTTTTTTTTAATTTTTTTGATTTTTTTTAAAAAAGAAGAAAATGGCTCATTTCTGAACCATTTTCTTCTTATATAATAGGTACTTATTTTATTCTTCCATATCATCCACATCGCCGCTGATGATATCCGAGTAATCAAACAATGTAACCTTCGTAATGTCATCCTTAACGATATCCGGTGCATCACCGGCCTTCTTTACGCGGCTTGCAAGCTGCGCTGCGGAATAAGACGGCATCGCAAGGCTTCCAATGGTAACCGGTTCTTCTTCCTCTTCCGGAACCTCTTCAACCTTTCCGGCCGGGTGCGGCTTTCTGTTTTCTTCAACCGTACGTTCTGCCATTTCCAGTCTGGAAAGCATATCTGCTTCTTCCGAAGTGGCTGCTGCAATCTCTTTCTTAAGTTCCGCATGAGCTTCGCTTGCGGCAGTCTGTACAGTCTGCTGTATAGCAGCCTTCTTTCCATTCTCCGAATAGTCTGTAACATCCTCTTCATCGATCTCATCTACGAAACCGCCTGTGCGAACCTTACGCTTATCTGCTTTTTTATTTTTGTGTTTTCGTGCCTTTTCTTCCTGAATGATTTCTTTTTCTTCTTCCTTCATTCTTCTGGCACGTGCTTTTTCTTCCTGCTTCAGTTCTTTCCTGGACTTCACATAACCCGGTTCCGGATCATTCACATCTTCCTCAATATCATCCGGCTCTTTCTTCCAGAGCTCTGCGATCACGTACAGGATGATCAGGAACAATACGATCAGCCCAAGAATGATCAGACCTTCAATACTTTCTGTAGCCACCATAAGATATCCCACATAGCCAATGGTAACTACAACTTTCGGAACATAATCTCCAACCTTAATGGTAAAAGTCTTTCCTCCGGAAACGGACTGATCTGTTACTGTTCCGGTTCCCTTGGAAGCATCGAGATTAGTGATCGTATATTTATATGTCTCGGAATCTTTCTGTACAAGTATCGGAGTACCTGCGCTGATCGCAGAACTCTTCTCCGGAATCGCATATGTAACAGATCCGACCGGGAGGTTCGTTGCCTTATCGGATTTATCCACGATCACTGTTCTCACCCCGAAGAACGGCGGAAGAACAAGTCCCAGTACACAGATCAGTGTGCATATCACAACAAAATGTACGATAAATTTCAATACTTTTGACATAGGTAATCTTCCTCTTTCATATTTGTAGGTGCTTTGAAGCGGAAAGGGATACAGCGGGAATCGGTCTTCCTTTCCTTCTGTATCCCTTTATATTCCACATCCGCAGAACTCTACCTTTTCTGCGGACTGCTCTGTCCCAACTGATTACTGGTTGCTTAAATACTGTTCAATGCTCTCCATCGCTGCATTCTCATCATCACCATTGGCAGACAGTGTAATCTCTTCTCCAGCGTCAAGTCCCAGGGTCATCATTCCCATAATACTCTTTGCATTGACTCTTTTTTTGCCAATCTCAACATAAATTTCACTGTTAAACTGGCTTGCCACCTGAACAAGCTGTGCTACAGGTCTTGCCTCCAGTCCAGTGGATAAGTTGATAGTGATTGGTTTTTTAATCATAATAGCTCCTCCTTGTTCTCCCGCAGCTCATCTGCGATCTCACTCAGCTTGCGAAGCCGGTGATTCACACCTGATTTGCCCACCTGCGGATTCAACATCATACCTAATTCTTTCAGTGTAGCATCCGGATACTGCAGTCTCAGCCTAGCTATCTGCGCCAGTCCATCGCTCAAGCTCTCAAAGCCAATAGTTCTGCTGATCAGCTGTATATCTTCCACCTGTCTCACTGCCGCATTTACCGTTTTATTGATATTCGCAGCCTCACAGTTCACCTTACGGTTTACCGTGTTACGCATTTCCTTAAGTATCCGGATGTTCTCCAGATCCATCAGTGCTACATTCGCCTCCATGACTGCCAGCATGTCAACGATCTGTGCGCCCTCCTTCACATAGACCACATATGATTTCTTGCGCACCACAATTTTAGCTTCTACGTGAAAGCTGCGGATAATCCCCTGTAATTGTTCTGCTTTCCTGCTGTCCGGACACACGATCTCAAAATGATATCCTTTCTCTGGATCACTGATCGAACCGGACGACAAAAAAGTGCCGCGAATAAATGCCCGCTTGCAACAGTTCATCTGAACCACAAGCGAATTATCCATTTCAAGTAAACCGGTTTCGTTATCCACAGAAAGTTTCGTCCCCTGCAGTACTTCCTCTGTTCTGACAGGATCAGCAACCTCAACAAGATATACCCTACCCCGTTTGAGATGAGACCCTTCCCGGATAACAATCGCTGTCTCTATATTAAAGGTTTTTCGCAATAATGTAAAGCTTTTTCTTGCAACTGCTTCATTTTCTGTCTGGATCCACAGTTTCCTGTTTCCATCCGACATTTTTTCCACACGGCCACAGCCACAGAGCAGTGCCGCCAGTTCTGCCACCTGACAGTGCCTGGCCAGACTAAGCTGTCCTGCAAGTTCTTCTTTGACTTTTCCCGAAAATGACATCCCGAACCCTCTTTTACTGTTTCCCCTGCCATACTTTTCATCGCGGCAGTTATTTTTTCAGAAGTCTGTCCTTCTCCGCATCCCTGTGTTCCAGGCGGATACCATATTCATCCGATTTGGCAAGCCTGGAAAAAAGTTCTCTGGCGATAGTGACGGAGCGATGTTTTCCCCCTGTACATCCGATACCGATCACAAGGCTTGTTTTCCCTTCTTTAATGTAGTTAGGGATCAGAAAGCGGATCATATCCTCCAGTTTGTCCGCGAAGGCTTTCGCCGTATCACTGGCCATCACATAATTGAACACTTCATCGTCAAGGCCTGTCAGAGGACGCAACTCATCCACATAATAGGGATTGGGAAGAAATCGGACATCAAACACAAGATCTGCATCTGCCGGGATTCCATACTTAAAGCCGAAGGAAAGCACAGAGATCATGATATTGCTGAACTCTCTGTCATCCACAAAGATCTTTTCGATTTCCTGACGAAGCTCCCTGGTAAGCAGATGGCTGGTATCAATGATATAATCCGCACGTTTCCGGAGAAATTTTGTTTTCTCACGTTCCAGGCGGATTCCCTCATCCACTCTCCCTGTTCTTGCCAGCGGGTGGCTTCTTCTGGATTCTTTATAGCGTTTTACAAGGACAGAATCCTCAGCATCCATAAACAGGATCTCGTAGTCATACCCTGTCTGCTTCATACGGTCCAGAACTACTTCCAGTTCATCAAGGGCACTTCCGCTTCTGGCATCGATCCCCAGAGCCACATTTCTGACATTTTCACTCTGCATCTCAGGAAGAAGAGAAGCAAATTTTTCCAGAAGCTGAATTGGAAGATTATCCACGCAGAAATATCCCATATCCTCCAACATTTTAAGTGCAGCTGTTTTTCCTGCTCCTGACACTCCTGTAACGATCACAAAACGCATAGTCTCTCTTCCTTTCCATTTCTTCTTCCGTTATCTGTAAAGCGTATATACGCATTCCTGTTCCCTCTGTTTCGTATCCTACAGCAATCGGATTCACAGACAAGTACGTGGTATAATTATTTTGAAAACGATGTACCAGAAATGGTAATCAGGCTTCAAAATCACCCAGGAACTTCACCTCCGGTTCCAGCGTAACTCCATATTTCTTATAAACGATATCCCTGACATTATCCATCAGCGTGCGGACATCCCTCGCAGTTGCACCGCCTGCATTGATCACAAAGCCACAGTGTTTCTCAGAAACCTGTGCACCGCCTACCTGATATCCAGCAAGACCGCTGTCCATGATCAGCTTACCTGCAAAATATCCTTCCGGTCTCTTAAAGGTACTTCCAGCACTGGGATACTCCAACGGCTGTTTGGTGGTACGACGGATCGTCAGATCTTTCATGGTCTCACGGATCACTTCCGGATTTCCCTTCTTCAGCTGCAGCTTTGCTTCCAGCACGATATAACCTGCGGTTTTGATGATGCTGGTACGATATCCCAGTTCCAGTTTATCTGCCGGAAGGGTAATGATCTCTCCCTCCTCATCCATCACAGTTACCTCTGTGAGAACATCCTTCATCTCGCCGCCATAGGCACCTGCATTCATCACAACCGCACCGCCCATAGTTCCCGGGATCCCGCCGGCAAACTCAAAGCCTGTAAGAGCTGCATTTTTTGCTGCTGCTGCCACCGATGAAAGCAGCGCACCTGCCTGTACGGTGATCTCTGTTCCTTCTACGGTAACGGCAGACATATTTTTGTAGATCTGGATAACCGCGCCACGGTAACCGCCGTCTCCTACCAGAAGATTACTTCCGTTTCCGAGGATAAAATAAGGGATCGCACTTTCTTTACAGATTTTTACGATACGCCCCACATCTGTGCCTTTATCCGGCATCAGAAAATAATCCGCCGGACCTCCGATCTTAAAAGTTGTATGACGGCTCATTGCTTCGCCTGTAAAAACGCGTTCTTCTCCAAGAAGATCGCAGAACTTTTTTATGATTTCTGAATTCACTTTTTGTTTCCTCAGTCTTTCTGTTTTATTTCTGTAAAGCAGACATTACTGTTCCGCCTTGACTCATGCTCATGAACTGGATCTGTCCGTGATCTGCGCTCAATTTCTCATTTGCTGTCAGCTGTGTGAAACGTTTCCGGCTGACAGTATATCCCGCACAACTTCTCCCGCCAGCAGATATCCCGCAGTCCCTGTCACAAAGGAAATATTTCCTTTGGCAGGCTTCTTCACCATAGTTCTGCTCCGTCTGAAAAGCTTTTCTTTTACCGGTTGTTCTCTGGAATACAGTACTTTGAGTTTACGTATTCCCTGTTTACGCAGTTCTTTTTTTATGATCCTGGCTGCCGGACATGCTGTGGTCCTGCTGATATCCGCAACCTCAAGTCTGGACGGATCTATCTTGTCCCCGATGTCCAGGCAGGAGATCACAGGCACACGTCCTTCCCTTGCTCTGCTGATCAGAAGCAGTTTTGACGACAGTGTTCCCATTGTATCCACAATATAATCAAAGGAACGCAGCTCAAACATTCCCGCAGTCTCCTCATTATAAAAGGTTTCGTAGGTATGCACCAAAATATTCTCATCAATATCCCGGATTCTCTTCTTGGCCGCCTCTACCTTGCTCATTCCCAGAGTAGAATGAAGTGCCAGCACCTGGCTTCCGATATTCGTCAATGTGATCTTTTCATGATCGATCAGTGTCAGACTCCCCACACCACAGCGCGCAAGTGACTCTGCCACCTGTGATCCGGCTCCGCCAAGACCGAATACTGCAATTTTCGCCCTGCTGAGTTTTTTTACACCTGTATTTCCAACGAGCAATTCCATACGTGAAAAAGCATCCTGCATATCCGTCCTCCTGACACTGTTTTTTCTTTTGATTGAGAAAGACAGCGCCTGTCCGCCGCTGTCCATATTCCTTTTTATTATACTATCTCTGTCCGTAAATGTACAGATATTCTTGTTTTTTAAGATTTTCGCATAAAAAATTTATATTTTCTCATACTATTCCCATACAATCCTACAAGGAGGTTCTGTCCATGCTTCAACAGCTGATTCTGTGCTTTATCGGTTTCTGTGCCGGGATCATCGTCGCAGGAGGTGTCTCCGGACTGCTGATCGGCCTTTCCATTGTTCCCCGCTATGCAGGTATCACGCATACAGCTGACCAGATTTTTCTTTATGAAGATCTGACACTTCTGGGAACAGTTGCCGGAACCGTCGTCACCCTGTTTCCGATCAGAATTCCGCTGGGACCTTTTTTCCTGGCTGTCTGCGGAGTATTTTTCGGAATTTTCCTGGGCGGCTGGATCCTTGCACTGGCAGAGATTGCAAAAGTCTTTCCCGTCTTTGCCAGACGGCTGAAGCTCTCTCAGGGGCTTTCTCCGGTAATAATTTCCATTGCTGCCGGAAAAATCCTGGGTTCCCTGTTTTATTATGCCATGGGTTGGATGTAATTCTTACTGTCACTCTACCATCTCACGAAAGGATTTTCCATATGCAAAATATCAACGAAAAAAAATATGAACAATATGTCAAGCAGCTTACTCCCACCCACAGTCTGCCGCTGAATATGGCAAAAGCTTTTCTCACAGGCGGACTGATCTGTCTTCTCGGACAGGTTATCGTCAACACAGCGCAGGCTCTCGGTGCAGATGCTTCTGATTCCAGAACCTGGTGTTCTGTCCTTCTCATTCTCTTAAGCGTCATTCTCACAGGCTTTGGTATTTATCCCAAAATCGGCAAATTCGGCGGTGCTGGAAGTCTTGTTCCCATTACCGGGTTTGCCAACTCAGTGGCCGCATCCGCCATTGAGTTCCGGGCAGAAGGACAGGTTTTCGGCATAGGGTGCAAGATTTTTACTATTGCAGGTCCTGTGATTCTCTACGGCATCTTAAGCGCCTGGGGACTGGGTGTGATCTATTATATCCTGAAGATCCTGGAGGTGATATCATGAGCAAAAATCTCAGACTTGGCGCAGCCAGCATTGCCTTTTCACAGCCCCTGTATATCGAAAGTGCCGCATCCATCGTCAGTCAGAAAGAGGCGGACGGTCCTCTTGGAGATCTTTTTGACCTGGTCTGTGAAGATCCCATGTTTGGCTGTGACACCTGGGAATCTGCGGAAAGCACGCTGCAGAAAGAAACTGCCACTCATGCCATAAGCAAAGCCAAACTGAGTTCCGAAGATATCCATCTGATGTTCGCCGGAGATCTTCTCGCTCAGACAGCAGCCACCTGTTTCGGCTCCGCCGGACTTGGAATTCCCTTTTACGGACTTTACGGCGCCTGCTCTACCATAGGAGAAGCGCTGTCTCTCGGTTCCCTTGCTCTGACCGCCGGATTCGGCACACGGGTCTTATGTGCCACCTCCAGCCATTTCGCAAGTGCGGAAAAAGAATTTCGTTTTCCTCTGGGATACGGGAACCAGCGGCCGTTTTCTGCCACCTGGACAGTAACCGGAAGCGGAGCCTGTATCCTAAGTACATCTCCTCCCGGAGAAAAAGCTCCTCTGCGCTCCGGCAAAGGCTGTGCTGCTATCACCGGCCTTACTGCCGGCCGTGTGATGGATTACGGTCTCAGGGATCCCATGAACATGGGAGGCTGTATGGCTCCTGCAGCCTGTGACACCATTGCACGGAGCTTTTCAGATTTCGGGCGGACGCCTTCGGATTATGATGCCGTCTTTACTGGTGATCTGGGGATCATCGGACAGAAAATTCTCCTGGATCTTCTGGAGGAACAAAATATCCGGCTTTCTCCCATTCATAAAGACTGCGGTATCCTGATCTATGATGATCCTTCTCAGGACACTCACGCAGGAGGAAGCGGCTGCGGCTGTTCTGCTGTAGTCCTTGCCTCCTATATCCTTCCGAAGATCGTATCCGGAGAATGGAAGCGGATCCTTTTTGTACCAACAGGAGCGCTTCTTTCCAAAGTAAGCTTTAACGAAGGTGACAGTATTCCGGGTATTGCCCACGGAGTTGTCATCGAGCATATGGAGGTATGAGCATGGACTACTTTAACGCATTCTGGTTCGGCGGCCTTATCTGTGCCTTGATCCAGATCCTTCTGGACAAGACAAAGCTGATGCCTGGCCGTGTGATGGTACTTCTGGTATGCAGCGGCGCCCTGTTAAGTGCCGTTGGCATCTACCGGCCGCTGGTGGATTTTGCAGGTGCCGGGGCCTCCGTCCCGCTGATCGGTTTCGGCCATGTATTATGGGAGGGTATGAAAAAAGCCATTGAAGAATACGGCATTCTTGGGCTTTTTACAGGAGGCTTCACTGCCTGTGCTGCCGGAGTTTCCTCCGCCCTGATCTTCTCTTATCTGGCCAGTCTCTTCTTCCGTCCAAAAATGAAGAAATAATATTCCGGGAAAGGAGTTTTTTCTCATGAGTGATACTCTTTATCTGCAGCTGGATCAGAACATTGAAGTCACCAACCCACATGTATATCTTCAGGATATCGCTGCACTTTCCATGAGTGACCCCAAAATCCTCAATCGTCTGCGGGTCATGCCTGTGATCGTTCTGGATGCGAAAAAGCCCGGACGCTATGTGATGTCTGTCTCGGATCTTCTGAAAAAGATCCAGAAGCTGGAACCCTCCATTGATATTTCTCCCATCGGGGAAACGGATTTTATCATCACCTACCGCATCAGCTCTGCCACAGGGAAAATTTTCCGGTATGTGAAAATCCTTTTTGTATGCCTGGTTTCCTTTTTCGGCGCCGCTTTTTCCATTATGACCTTTAATAATGACGTAGATATGGGCAGCCTTTTTAGCCAGTTTTACACTCTTGTTACGGGAAAAAGTTCCTCCGGCTTTACCATCCTGGAGATTTCCTACTCCATCGGGATCGGCCTCGGCGTACTGATCTTCTTTAATCATTTCGGGCATCTGAAGCTAAGCGATGATCCCACACCTATGCAGGTGCAGATGCGGACCTATGAGGATGATGTAAACCGGACACTGATCGAACAGGCTGCACGAACAGAAAATCCAGAAACTGAATCATAACCAGAGCCCACTCTCATATCCGTACAGATCCGCCGTCTGTCGCATCCAAAAAAGCTCCCTGCAGATTTCTGCAAAGAGCTTTTTTATATAATATGGGTTTACTGTTTTTCTGAAATGATGTTTACAGAAGTCCTCCGATGGATAAGAACAGAGGAGCAAATACCAGTGATACAATAGTCATAAGCTTGATCAGGATGTTAATGGAAGGTCCTGATGTATCTTTGAACGGATCGCCGACTGTATCGCCGACAACGGCTGCTTTGTGCGCCTCGCTGCCTTTTCCGCCGTGATGACCTGTCTCAATATATTTTTTTGCATTATCCCATGCACCACCTGCGTTGGACATGAAGATTGCCATCAGTACACCTGTTACAAGAGCACCGGAAAGAAGTCCGCCAAGAGCCTCAACGCCAAGAACAACACCTACGATAACCGGAACAACGACCGCCATGATTCCAGGAAGCATCATCTCGTGAAGAGCTGCTGTTGTGGAGATCGCAACGCATGATTTGTAATCCGGTTTCTCAGTACCCTTCATGATACCCGGTTTCTCACGGAACTGGCGTCTTACTTCCTCGATCATCTTATAAGCAGCCTTGGAAACGGATTCCATTGTGAATGCTGAGAAGAGGAATGTAAGCATACCACCGATAAAGATACCGATCGTAACACGAGGAGCAAGGATATTGATCGCATCCAGATTTACTGCATTCGCATAAGATACAAACAATGCAAGTGCTGTAAGAGCTGCGGAACCGATCGCGAAGCCTTTACCCATAGCTGCTGTTGTGTTACCTACAGAGTCAAGCTTATCTGTGATCTCACGAACTGACTCATCCAGACCTGACATCTCTGCAATACCACCGGCATTGTCAGCGATAGGTCCATATGCGTCAACGGCAACTGTGATTCCTGTTGTGGAAAGCATACCAACTGCTGCAAGAGCGATTCCGTATAATCCATCCACACCATATGCTACAAAAATTCCAACACAGATCAGCAGGATCGGGAATGCTGTAGATTTCATACCTACTGCGATACCACTGATGATAGTTGTAGCTGCACCTGTCTCAGACTGCTCGCCGATTCCCTGAACCGGTTTGTAATCTGCAGATGTGTAATACTCCGTAATGTTTCCGATGATGACACCGACAACAAGACCTGCGATCACAGCAATGGCTGCTTTCATGTCTCCGAAGAGAGTCTTGCTGAGGATCAGGGACACGATGATAACAAGTGCTGCAGATACATAGCTTCCTCTTGTGAGGGCTTTCTGCGGATTGGAATTATCATCACCTTTTACAAAGAATGTTGCAATGATGGATGCGATCAGTCCACAGCCTGCAATAGCCAGCGGATAGAGAACACCGGAAACTGCTCCGGCTACCGCACCAAGTGTAAGGGCAGATACCAGAGATCCTACATAGGACTCAAAAAGGTCTGCACCCATACCGGCAACATCACCTACGTTATCACCTACGTTATCCGCGATAACAGCCGGGTTACGAGGGTCATCCTCCGGGATTCCTGCCTCAACCTTACCTACAAGGTCAGCTCCTACGTCAGCTGCCTTTGTATAGATTCCACCACCAACACGTGCAAACAGTGCGATGGAAGAAGCACCAAGGCTGAATCCTGAAAGTACGTCAACGTTCTTTGTGATGATATACACAACGCTGACACCCAGTGCGCCAAGACCTGCAACACACATACCCATAACAGCACCGCCGGAGAATGCAATGGAAAGAGCCTTGTTCATTCCTCCCTCTTTTGCTGCATTTGCTGTTCTTACATTAGCCTTTGTTGCAACAGTCATACCGCAGTATCCTGCGATTGTTGAAAACAGAGCACCTACTACGAAGCAGATTGCTGTTACCCAGCTTCCAACTCCGATTCCGATCAGTACAAAAAGTACGGCTACAAAAATAACCAGGATCTTGTACTCTGCTGTTAAGAAGGCGCGGGCACCTTCTGCGATCGCACCTGCGATCTCCTTCATTCTGTCTGTTCCTGCATCCTGTTTGCTGACCTTTGCTGCAAGGTATGCTGCGAACAGAAGTGCCAGTACTGCTGCCACCGGCACCAAATACATGTAGTTTTCCACTCTTTTTACCTCCGTTCATGTATTGTTAATACTTTATCACATTATTTTGCATATTTCAAATAGAATTTTCACTTAGTTTTTTGTAAGTATTATGATATAATAAAAATTTATATAAATGAGATAAAAAAATTTTATATTATTACTTGTATTTTTTCAGTTTCAGACAGCTTATATAATAGGTAGTTTTTTTATATCTCTATTTGGACAAAATTTCCATTTTTCTTTCCAGAAGATTTTTTTCCAATAATTGTTTTTCTGCATTTTCAAACCCAATTCGTTCTATAGTCTCAGCAAAACGTTCTCCCTTTAATCCCTGGTCCTTAAAAAGCAGGATTGCCTTCTCAATAACATCCAGTGCCTCTTCCTCTGACGTAAAGATCCGATTCAGGGCCTTTCCATGAGAAATTTTCTTTCCCCAGCGTCCGCCGATATAGATCTTGAATCCGTAGGTACCATCCGGGATGGAATGGAACGGACATTTTCCCACACACCTTCCGCAGTGTCTGCAAAGCTCCTCATCAATGTGCAGTTTCCCGTCAACGACCTTTGCAACTTTATTCGGACATGCTGCTTCAATAGCACATTTCTTACAGCCTTTGCAGGCTTCAATATCAAAATGTGGGATCCTCTGTCCGATGATTCCCACATCATTCAGATTTGGTTTCACACAGTTATTCGGGCATCCGCCTACTGCGATCTTAAATTTATGCGGCAGCGCAACCTGACGGTAGCCTTTATAGAATCTTCGGAAAATTTCTTCTGAAATTGCATAGGAATCCAGAAGTCCATACTGGCAGGTGGTTCCCTTGCAGGATACTACAGGCCGGACCTTTGCTCCTGTTCCTCCTGTCTCCAGATCTTCCTTCGCAATAAATTCCTGAAACTCTTCGATCTTTTCATATGGGATTCCCTGGATCTCCACGGAGAGTCTGGTCGTGTAGGTAAGATTTCCGTTGCCGAATTTCTCCGCTGCTTCCGCCATACATCTGTGCTGTGCCGCTGTCACCTTTCCGTTTACGGTGATCACCCGTGCGGAAAATTCATCGGTTCCCCGGTTATTTAAAAATCCCTGACCCTTCAGTCTTTTTTCTTCCTCTTTGCTTACAGTTAATGCTGACATATTTCCTCCTCCTGGTCTCACTGGCATTCCGATACTTTCCCACGGTATCTTTGCCCTGTATTTTGCAATGTTGAAGTTACTGTTTACTCCTGAACAGTAACACCTGTTGAAATCGTTTTCACGTACCTCCTACTATACCACTTGAAGATGTATTTGAAAAATGATATTATTTTATAAAAATGATAGTTTTTACCTATATATCAATTTATAATAAAAGGAGATTCCACATGACCATCCGCCATCTCACTGTTTTTGTTGCCGTTGCGGAACAGGGCTCCATGAGTGCTGCTGCCAAACATCTTTATCTTTCCCAGCCAACAGTCAGTCAGGCCATCCGGGAGCTGGAAGCTCATTATAACGGCCTTCTCTTTGAACGTCTTGGAAAAAAGCTTTATCTCACAGAACGGGGAAAGCTTCTTCTTCCCCATGCCCGTGAAATGATCCGCCAGTTTCAGCAGCTGGAAGAGCTGATGCAGAACCAGGGACAGTCTTCCACTCTGAAGCTGGGCTCCACCCTCACTGTGGGAACGTGCCTGACCCCATCCATTATCCTGGATCTGCAGAAAAAAATACCGGACCTTGACGTTTACTCCTTTGTCACCAACACGCAAAATATCGAGCAGAAGCTTCTGCGTTCTGAGCTGGACGCTGCCGTGGTAGAAGGTGAGATCCATTCTCCGGATCTTGTCGTTCTTCCCATCATCGACGACTGTCTGGTTCTTGCCGCCGGAAAAAAGCACCCGTTTTACCGCAGAGGACGCATCCATGTCCAGGAGCTGAACAACCAGAAATTTGCAGTCCGGGAATATGGAAGCGGTACCAGACAGCTTTTTGAGGATTACACCCTTCGCCATGACCTGAAGATCCGAACTGCCTGGGAAGCCAACAGTCCGCAGGCACTGCTGAACGCAGTGCTGTATAACCAGATGCTATCTGTTATGTCCATCCGTCTTATGCCTCATGAGATCCGTCACCGTTCAGTCCGGGTCTTCTGCAACGAAGCAGGGGAATGGAACCGGAAATTCAAGCTGGTCTATCACAAGAATAAGTTTCTTACCCCTGCCATCTTTGAGCTGGAAAAGATCCTTCACACCTATCAGCAGCTGGAACTGCCCTCTGTCATGGGGGTTCTGGAACAGGAATAGGCAGGGGACTTACCTGATTCAGTTAAAAAACGGCCGTACATATCGTTCTTACGATATGTACGGCCGTTTTTCGTTTTTTTTCTCACCCGACAGGGTCGGATCTTTTTCTGAACCGGATATTTAGTTTGATTCGTTGAACACTTTTTTATCCAGCGCACCGTTCTGGTGTGCAACGATGGTTGTGCAGACTGCATCACCGGTAATGTTAACCGCTGTTCTGGTCATATCCAGGATACGGTCAATACCCATGATCAGACCAATTGCCTCAACCGGAAGTCCTACAGAGTTAAATACCATGGTCAGGGTAACAAGACCAACACTTGGTACACCGGCAGTTCCTACGGAAGCAAGGGTTGCAGTTCCGATAACTGTCACATAATCCATCGGACTTAAGTGGATACCGAAGGCCTGTGCCGCAAATACTACGGCAACACCCTGCATGATAGAGGTACCGTCCATATTGATGGTAGCTCCAAGAGGAATGGTAAATGAAGAAATCTTCTTGGAAACACCCACTTTCTTGGACAGAGTATCAATGGACATCGGGATTGTGGCATTGGATGTAGCTGTTGAGAATGCAAATGCCATAACCGGGAAAAATTTCTTGATGAATTTTATTGGATTCAGTCCTGTGAATATCTTCAGCAGAATCTGGTATACGCCGAAGCACTGGATCGCCAGTGCAAGGAGAACACCGATCATATATTTTGCCAGCGGGATAAACGCGCTGAAACCGATGTTTGCAAAGGTTCTGCTGATGAGACAGAATACACCGATCGGTGCAAGTGCCATGATCATCATGGTCATCTCCATCATGATGTCATTGAACTGGCTGAAAAAGTTTGCCACTGTCTCTGCACGCTCTCCCATTTTCGCAAGGATCACACCCACGATCAGGGCAAATACGATAACCTGAAGCATGGTTCCGCTTGCCAGGGAATTGATCGGATTGTCCGGGATGATATTCAGGATAGTATCTGTAAGAGAGGTAGCCTCCATAGTCTCCACCGAGGAAGCGGAGGACTGAATAGAGCTCATATCGAGTCCCACACCCGGATTGATCAGATTACCCACAGTCAGAGCAACAGAAACAGCCAGAGCTGTAGTCGCCAGATAAAATACCAGTGTTCTCACACCTACGGTTCCAAGCTTCTTGGTATCACCGATGGACATACTTCCGCAGACAAGGGAACAGAATACCAGCGGTACAACCAGCATTTTCATCAGACGGATAAATCCCTGTCCGATCACATAAAGGATTCCCTCCACGATCACATCTTTCTTGAAGCTGCTGTCAGGAACCAGGTAACAGAGAATGATTCCCAGTATCGCACCTGCGATCAGCGCCACAAAGATCTTCGTGGTAAGACCCATTTTCTTTTTCTGCTGTGTTTTCTCTTTTATATTTTTTTCTTTCATCCTAGTCCTCCGTTCTTTCATCCATATATTCTTTCAATGATGCTTTCCAGTCCGGCATGTCGTACACTTCAATAATACGGAGGATAAAATTATCAAGGACGGCATAAGGCGGTCTGACAGAAGAAAGATCTGACTGCTCTGTCGGCACGGATCTCAGTTCGATCTCCTTTCCTGCAAGGCGAAGGATCTCTGTTGCAAACTCATAGCGGTTGCATACACCGCTGCAGGTTACGTGATAAGTTCCATATTCGTTGGTATCGATAAGATACAGGATCATTCTTGCCAGATCCTTGGCACTGGTCGGTGATCCGAACTGATCAGAAGCAACGGAAAGTGCCTGGCCTTTTTCTGCTGTCTCCAGCACACGGTTTACAAAATTGTTTCCGCCTTTTCCGTATACCCAGTTGCTTCGGATAATGAAATGTTTGTGTGTAAACTCTTTTACATAGTTCTCTCCGGCTCTCTTGGAACGGCCGTAAACAGTCAGCGGATTGGTATCGTCAAACTCTGTATACGGTTTTTTGCTCTTTCCGTCGAAAACATCATCTGTGGAAAGCTGGACGATCTTTGCCCCGCATTTTCTTGCCACGATGCTTAAGTTTCTTGCTCCCAGTGCGTTGACACGGTATGCATGTTCCGGATTCTTCTCACACTCATCGGTATCTGTGATACCGGTGCAGTTGATGATCACATCCGGACGGTTAATGGAACCGAAGTTGATCACTTCATCTGTGTCTGTGATATCCAGCTCATCAAGATCTGTGTTCAGAGTCTCGATCTGCATTGGATCCAGAACATCATTCAGTGCCCGTCCGATCTGTCCGTTGGCACCTGCGATCCATACTTTTAACATCTTTCTACCTCCCTGGTGTAATATGTGTGATACATAAAATAAAGAGACATCGATTTAGATCAAAACCAATGCCCCTTTAACCTATATACTGTAATATATTTTATCAATATCACAAAAAACTGTCAAGAAAAAAGCCCCTGTTTCCATAAGGTTCCTGCTGCTGATGTTACTGCCCACCGGCAGTATTTCCTCAAGATGTTTTTTGTGAACAGAATTTACAGAAATCCTGAGAACCGGTAGTTACATAACTCCCGATTTTGTATTGTAAATTCTGTCCTATGAATTATAATCTAAACAGAAGATCATCTAAAAACACATACAAAGGAGAAACTTATGAAAAAGCTAAAAAAATTAACATCTCTGCTATTTCTGTTCTGCTGTCTTTGCTTCTGTCTGATCCTGTTTCCGCAGACAGCCCGGGCAGGCTCTCTTACGCCAACCGCACAGGACAATCTCAATGTCAGGTTACGCCGTACCTCTGACCTTGTTCCTGTTTCCGGCGGATACATGAGGGTCTTCCACCAGAAAAATTCTATCGGCGTTGAATACTATGATAATGATCTGAAGATCAGAAGCAAACGCAAGATCAACATGGAGCTTCCGCTGTGGGGTGGCTTTTATGCCGAATCTGACGGATATTATCTGGTAGAAGGCCAGACAAACAACAAGGAAAACGATTCCGCTGAGGTTATCCGCGTCATCCGCTACGATACAAACTGGAAACGAACCGGTGCGGCAGCAATTACCAGTAACCCTGAGCTTTTTGGCGGTGAGGTCCGCACGCCCTTTGACTATGGCTGTGTGGAAATGACAGAAAGCAACGGCAGGCTCTATGTTGTTACCGGTCACGAAGGATATGTGGATTCCTCTGTCGGTCGGGGACATCAGGGCTTCCTTATGGCTGAGATCGACCAGGCAACCATGAAAGGAAAGATCGTTTCCTGCGATCTGTGGCATTCCTTTGCACAGTATATCAAATCACATGGTTCTTATCTCTACGTACTGGAGCAGAGTGAGGGTTCACGATGTACAAAGCTTTCCAGATATGACAGCAATACACTTGACTGCACCACCATAGAACTTTTGCCATACGGAGGCTCACGTACTTCTGTGTGGGCACTGGCCTGCTACGCAAGCGTTGACGGCATGGCTGTTTCCTCTGACAGTGTATTATGCGTCGGCACTTCCATCGATCAGTCCAAATATGATAAGGTATCTGAAAACACGCCTCATAATCTTTATCTGTCCGTCACACCAATATCTGACTTTTCCGAAAAAGCAACCGCTACCAGGAAGCTTACCAACTTTACAGGCGGAGGAAAAAGCTTTGCGGGCGTAAAGATCACCAAAATAAATGACAACCGTTTTATGATTTCCTGGGAGGAATACGTTTCCGACGATGACAGGAAAAGCTCTTCCACTAACGATCCGCTCTCTTCCAGCACCCTTCATTATCTTTTTGTGGACGGAAAAGGAAAGAGCCTCAGCAAAGAGTTTACAACAGCTGCTCCGATTTCTGACTGTCAGCCTGTGGTAAAGGATTCCAAGGTCGTTTATTATGCTTCAAACTCCAACACCCTGAACTTTTATTCCATTAATTCCGACAACGGAAAAGCTGACAAAAAAACTTACCATATCGCAGGTGACAACGCAACCTGGAATTTCAAAAATGGTATCCTTACGATCTCCGGCTACGGACCACTTTCTATTTCCACAGAGGAAAACAACAGGTACCCGGTCTCTTCAACAAACGGCTGGTTTTCCTTCTCCAGCGATTCCTCCTGGAAAGCTATCAAAAACCAGATCAGAAAAGTCATAATAAAACCCGGAATCACAAGTATTTCCGAAAGGGCCTTTGTTTATCTTCCTGAGCTGAAAGAGGTGGACATCCAGAAAGGGGTCACAAAGATCGGAAAAGAAGCTTTCGCCTACTGTGACAAGCTATCCAGGATCAACATACCTGATACCGTTAAAAGCATTGGAACGGATGCTGTGTGGTGCGGCTATTACTGGTCTGACAGTTCTCATGCATATTTTTGCAAGATCCATGCTCCGTACGGCTCTTACGCAGTTACATATGCCAAGAAAAACAATATCAGCTACGCATGCAATATTTCCGGTGCAGCTGTAACAGGGATCAAAAAAACATATACTTATACAGGCTCTGACATAAAGCCCGTTCCAACCGTAACTCTTGGAAAAGCAAAGCTCTCTGGCATCAATGATTATCATGTGACATACCAGAACAATAAAAAAGCAGGAACCGCTACTCTGAAGATCATCGGCGATAACCATTTCTACGGAACCATCACCTTAAATTTCCAGATCACTCCTGCTGCCACACCAAAGCCACAGACTGCAAAAACATTCCAGGATGCTTATAATATCTACACAGTCAACGCCACCGGGACTTCCGTAGCACTGAAGGGACCGCGTTCACGCAATACTGTCACTGCAAAGATTCCGGCCACTGTCAAAGCTAACGGAAAAACCTACAAAGTCACAGCCATTGCAGCCAATGCCTTCAAAAACTGTAAAAACCTGAAACAGGTAACGATTTCAGGAAATATCACAAGCATAGGTGCCGGAGCCTTCCAGGGATGCACAAGTCTTCGTACTGTAAAAATCGGTTCCCGAGTTTCTGTGATCGGCACGAAAGCTTTCTGTGACTGTAAGGCCCTTACCTCTGTCACCATACAGACAGGACGTCTTACTTCCAAAAGCTCAGGTAAATATATCTTCACAAGAGCAGGTCAGAATAATTACAAAAAACTGACCGTAAAAGTTCCGGCAAGCAGGCTTTCCTCTTACAAAAAGCTGTTTCAGAGCCAGGGTCTGTCCACACAGGCCAGGGTTATCAAATAGTCAGGATCGTACCTTGCATTTCCACGCCCCTTATGCTATACTCAATTCCGCTGCAAAAGCCCGCAAAAACCAAGGTCGTACAGGGCTTACAAGGCGGTCACCGCCTATAAATGTGCCGAGTGTTCGTGACCTTCCACTCGTAAAACAAAACTAAAGGAGAATAAAAAACATGAAAAACAAAGGTACTCATTTTCTGGTACAGGGAGCTGCCATAGCAGCTGTATATGTTGTCCTGACACTGGTATTCGCGCCACTTAGCTTCGGTGAAGTTCAGATCCGGTTTTCCGAGGCACTGACTGTACTTCCGTTCTTCACACCGGCTGCCATACCGGGACTGTTCGTGGGATGTATCATCGCCAATCTTCTTGGCGGTGCGATTCCGGTTGACATCATTTTCGGAAGCATTGCCACACTTATCGGTGCATTCTTTACCTACAAGCTTCGCAATACAGGCAAATGGACAGCCCCGATCCCGCCGATCGTTTCCAACATTGTGATCGTTCCTCTTGTGCTTCGTTACGGATATGGCATTAACCTTCCTATCCCGTTTATGATGCTCACAGTAGGAGCCGGCGAATTTATCTCAGCCGGTGTGATCGGTATGATCCTTCTTGGGGCACTTTCCAAATACAAAAATGTACTTTTTCATAAAAAAGCAGCAGTCTGACTAAATCTGCTACCCACAAAAAGGAGCCATGAGAAAACAGCAGCATTTCTCATGGCTCCCTTTTATTTTTTCTCTGCGGATTCCTGCAGACTGCGCAGGATCCTCTTTTCCATTCTGGATACCTGTACCTGGGATACGCCAAGCTCATGAGCAATCTCCATCTGGGTCATGTTCTGAAAATACCGCATATAGATCAGCCTCCGTTCCTTTGCCTCCAGAGTTCCCAGTATTTCTTCCAGAAAAATCCTGTCCAGTGCTTTTTCCTGCCGATTTTCTTTTTCCGGGAGCTTGTCCATCAGAGAAATCTCCGTTCCCTCACCCTGATAGATCGTTTTGTGAAGAGATTCCACCTCTGCACCGGATTCCATAGTCATTATCAGTTCTTCTATGGAAATTCCCATTTCCGCTGCCATTTCCTCCGTCGTAGGTTCCCGCTCCAGCCGGCGCGTCAGTGCTTCTCTCACCTGATAGATCCTGTAATGATTTTCCTTCAGAGAACGGCTTACCTTCAGTATCCCGTCGTCCCTGAGATAACGTTTGATCTCTCCGATGATCATGGGAACTGCATAGGTAGAAAATTTCACATCATAGGACATGTCAAACTTATCCACTGCTTTCAGAAGTCCGATGCTGCCGATCTGGAACAGATCCTCCATCTCCACCCCACGTCCCAGAAAACGCTTTGCCACACTGTATATCAGTCCTGTATTTTCCTCAAACAAAAGATCCCTTGCCGCTTTATCCCCCTGGTGTGCACGCCCGATGAGGACAAGAGTACGATCCATAGTTACCTCCTGATGATCTTTTTCATGTGCACTGTAGTTCCACGGCCAACCTCCGATTCCACCTGAAGCTCATCCATAAACGCCTCCATGAATGTAAACCCCATACCGGAGCGGTCTTTATCCGCCTTTGTGGTAAACAGAGGCTCCATGGCTTTTTTGATATCCGGGATCCCGGCTCCGTGATCTGTCACATCTACCTGAAGTTCCTGCCCCCGGAGACGACATTCTACCCGGATCTTATGTATCTCCCCTTCATACCCGTGTATGATACAATTGGTCACTGCCTCCGATACTGCGGTCTTCAGATCCGAAATTTCCTCCAGCGTAGGATTCAGCTGTGTACAGAATGAAGCCACAGCAACTCTTGCCAGTGCTTCATTTACCGGTCTGCTGTCAAAAATGATCGTCATTTCATTTGTGTTTTCCATCATAAACACCCTCCTGTTCACCTGCCGATTTTTCAATTCCACAGATTTCAATATATTTTCCCACTCCGGATAACCGCAGAATCTTTGCAATATGACTGTTCACATTGATAACCTGCACACATTTCCCCCTCATGCCAAGTGCCCGGTACCTACCCATCAGCAGACCGATCCCGGAGCTGTCCATAAAAACGGTCTCTGAGAAATCAAAAATCATATTTTTTATATAGTTATGTCCAATAATACGGTCTGAATCTCTCCGAATCTCATCAGAAGCCGGATGATCCAGTTCCGCCGGAAGATGTACAGTCAGCACGGTTCCGGATTTTTCAAAACCTGATGTCATTCTATCATTCCCCCATTTTTGATTTTTTATTCCATTTTTAATGACCAAAGGGTAAAAAAAGAGGAATGTGCCAACGCACATTCCCCTTATCCGAGGTTTCTCCTCTGTATGAGTTATGATCTTTTTTATTCTGTATAGCCTCCATCGTAAGAGGAATCCCCATATCCTCCGTCACTGTAGCTGCTGTCTTCTCCGGTATCTCCGTCAGAGCTCTGTGTATCTTCTCCATCCGAAGCTGCGGCATCAACTCCAGCTGTTCCATCTGTGCTGCTGTCATCACCGGACGTTCCGTCAGAAGATCCGCTCTCGCTCCCGCTTACACCGGTCTTTCCGCTGATGGTATTATAGATTCCCTTTGCAGAATCTGACAGTGTATCCACATATACCTTCTGGAGTTCCAGCGCCGCTGTATCCAGATCATCCTGCTGCATGGCAGTATATGCATTAAACAAAGCCTCATAGCTCTGACTGCGTTTCTTCTCTTCCTCTGCCTGCCTGGCAACTGCATCTGCCGTATCACTGGACTGGGCAGCTTCTCCCTGAGCTTTGGTAAGCTCCACGCTCTGGCTGGAAAGAGAATCACTGTACTGTATGATCTGCTGATTGGCCTGCCTGTAAATATCCTGTTTCACAGCCGGCAGTACAAGGAGCCAGAATGCTGCCGCTCCTGCCGCAAATCCAAGTACCGTGGTAAAGAAAAGTGATATCTTTGATCTTTCTTTATAAGATGACGGCCTTACAACGATTTCTCCTGAAATATTATCGTTCTCATTTTTTTCATTTCCAAACAAGCCCTTACGCCGTTTTTCCATCTTTGTGGTAACACCCGTCTGCTCGTCAACTTCACGCAGGAAACGAAGTGTGGTGGTATTGGTCTTGTCGATCCTGGCTGCTTTTTTCAGGGTTCTTCTTGCCTTATTCCACTCCTGATTCTTCATCTGGATCAGAGCAAGAAGATGATACCCCTTGATCAGCTTGGGATTCTGGGACAGGATCTTTTTCAGGCGGATGGCCGCCATATCCTCATGGCCTTCCCTGCACATGGCGAGGGCATTGTTATATTTCTTGATGCTTTCGTTGATCGTTTCCAGTTTGTTCTGATTTGCCTGAAGCCTGGCAATATATTCTGAAGCCAGATTTCGGTTCTTCTGGATATTCTTGCTGATGACCCACTCACTCAGTGCGGCAACCACCTCACCGGTCTCAAAATATACAAGACCAAGAAGATTTCTTGCACGGATATTCCGTTTGTCATAGGCAAGACTCTGCTTCAGACAGCTGATCGCCCCGGACAGATCCCGGATGCTGGCTTTTTCCAGCCCCTGGTTATAATAAAGCTTGGAAAGGTAATCCACCTTCTTCTGAATCAGTACATTGGCTCCACAGTGCGGACAATAATCCAGATCTGTATCTGTCAGGAACGCTCCACAGTTTATGCAGTTCATTCACTTCTCCTTATCTTACACGTCTGTTGCTCTTGACCTCACGCAGCATCTCCTGGAGTACATCCATGATATCTGTGATCTCCCGGTCATAAATGGCACCTTCTACATCTGCCACATCCAGACATGGTTCAAATTTCTTCAGTTCCTCTTCGTAATCGATCATAATTTTTTCCTCCTGATCACAGCCTTGATCTCACCGACCAGATAAAGGGATCCTACACAGAACAGCATTCCATCCTCGCCTTTTTCCTTTACTGCCCGTTCAAAAGCTGCTGGAACATCCTCTATTGCTTCCACTTCCGGTACTCCGTCTTCACGGAAGATCTCCGCAAGTTCTTCCACCGGAACTTTACGGTATCCGCCTACCTGTGTGACGATCACATGTCGGAAACGGATCCTGGTACAGATCGTGCGGATCATATCCGTATAGTCCTTGTCATCCACTGCGGAAAACAGCAGAGTAAGAGGAAATTCCTTCTGGAAATGTTCTGCTGTCTCTACAAACTTCTCGACACCGTCTTCGTTATGTGCGCCATCCACGATCACACCCGGAAGAACCGTTTCCATCCTTCCCTGCCAGCGTGTTTTTGCCATACCGGCCTTCAGCGCCTCCAGAGATACCGGGATCTGATCTTTCAGTACCTGAATGGTTTTCACCGCAAGAGCTGCATTCATAACCTGATAACGAGCGATAAACGGTATATCAAAAACGGTATCGCCATATATCTCGTCCTTAAGAGAAAACCTGATTCCGTCCTTTGTGATCTTATGGATTTCTGTATCTTCCCGTTTCAGCTCATAATATGGACATCCCAGTTTCTCTGCATGCTCACGCATCACTCCGGCCGCATCCGGATCATTTCCATCGTAGATCACCGGAACACCCGGCACCATGATCCCTGCCTTCTCTCCTGCGATCTCGGAAACTGTATTTCCAAGATACTGCATATGATCGAGGCTGATGGATGTGATCACACAGGCTGCCGGATTCTCCACAGCAGTGGTTGCATCCAGACGTCCGCCAAGACCGGTCTCCAGTGTTACATAATCTACGCCAGCTTCTGCAAAGATCACCATTCCCATCAGAAGGAGTGTCTCGAAATAGGTGGGATGATAGCTTCCCTCCGCAACCAGCTCATCGGAAAGCTTTTTAACTTTTTCAAAAGCACGAAGGAAGGTATCGTCATCGATCACTTCCTCGTTGATCTGAAAACGCTCGTTGATCTCCACCAGATGAGGAGATGTAAAAAGTCCGCAGGAATATCCTGCTTCCCGAAGGACCGATGTGATAAAAGCACAGGTACTTCCCTTTCCGTTGGTTCCTGCCACATGGATCACACGGAATTTCTCCTGCGGATTTCCAAGTCTTCTTAAGCATTCTCTGGTATGGTCCAGGCTGTTCTTAGTAGTAAATCTCGGTATATCTTCAATATACGCAACTGCTTCTTCGTAATTCATAAAAAAAACCATCACTTATCTATAATGTATTCGTAAAGAACTTTTGGGGAGAAAAGCTTCTCCCCTCCTGTTCGTTACGATACCATTATATAATAGTGGTGGAAGATGTCCAGTCCTAATCGTAATATTTTATCCGACATTTTTTGTATCGGAGTATTTTTTCTATGCCATTTACTGGTTGTCTGTACTGTTTTCTTCACCGGAATCTTCTGTGGATCCCGTTTCTAACGCTATATCCGTTTCCTCCGTTAGCCCTGTATCAGAACTGCTCTTTTCACTGTCAAGCTTCCACTTGCTGTCAGCAAGCAGTGCATAAACTGCCCGGTCATGGCTCTTTGTCATGGCCTTTCTGGTGGAACTGTTGCTTCGCTGCACTACCGAGAGCCGGTCAAAATCATCCAGTTCCTTTCCGGTAATGATCAGCTTGGTAGGATTCACGTAAACCGTATCGTACCATTCTCCGTTGATCTTGACCTGGCTGGATGGCGTAAAGTTTGTTCCCTGGATATAATAGGTGTGATCCATCTCAGACACAACCTGAATCGAATCCAGTGTGGTATCATAGATTCCCATACGCATCTTTGTCCGCTCAAAAGGATTCTCTCCGTCATATGTATACTGTTTTCCGTAGAGAAGATCGTACTGCAGGGTCTCCAGATCCACCTGATAATTTTTGGTGTTTCTTCTTGCCTGGTGATACTTGAAAACATTTCCCTCATGGATACCTACACGATCCATAACCTCTGCTGCCATCTGGTATGCCGCAAGATTTTCTTTCTTTTTCTTAAGTCCGAAATTGTCCCACATCACATACTCTGTCTGGAACAGATATTTATTCTCCACATCCTCCACGGTCAGTCCCATAGTCGGAAGGTGATCTCCATACATGACAAGCACCACATCCTCCGGATAATCTTCCAGCTTATCAGTAAGCTCCTTGACAAAATTATCCATCTCGTGGATCTGATTTACATAATACTCCCACTTATTGTTCAGCTCGTCAGTAGGTGCCCCGGAAACTGTGATCTCCGGATTTTCCAGTACCGGTTCTGAAGGATAATCTCCATGTCCCTGCACGGAAATAGTATATACATAATCAGGTCCTTCTGTGGAATCCAGACACTTGACGATCTCATCGGTGAGGACACTGTCCTTTGTCCAGCCCAACGGGTTCTTCTGGTTTTCATCCTTCATGTACTCTGCCGAAGTGAAGGTATCAAATCCCAGATTCGGAAAAATGCTTCTTCTTCCGTAGAAATTCGCCTCATTGTTATGTACTGCATGAGCAGTATAGCCCAGATTCTTCAGAACATACGGTGCGCTCTCACAGGTAGTTTCCTTAAGGATACTCTTGTAAGGATACTCTCCTGGTCCAAAATAATGAAGGCTCATTCCGGTAATGGACTCAAACTCGGTATTTGCGGTTCCGGCTCCTACGGAAGGTACCTTATAATATCCGGAGGAATACTCCTTCATCAGCTTTCTGAAATTCGGAATAGGATCTTCTGACAGTTCCAGATAATTTACCAGCGTAGGATCAAAAAAGGACTCCAGCTGCAAAAACAGAATATTCGGATGACTGCCTTCTTTCGTTTCCGGAAGATTTTCTTCCGACTTCTCGATCCTTTTGATCTCACTCTCGGAATAGTCTCTCGGAGCACTGATTCCGGTATTAAAGATCGTCGTTGCCAGACAGTAGGGATATCCGTAATCCTCATAAGCTATGGCAATGTTTCCAAAATAATTGGAAAGAACTCTTTTTTCCAGAGCAAGCTGTGTGATTCCTCCAAATGCAAGAACCCCGACCAGGACCAGCGGAATATTTACCTTATATTTCAGCTTGCCTCTGTACTTCGGCGATCTTATCAGGATGATCAGAAGAATCAGAACTGCAATCCCCAGAAGAACTGCACCTATGGTCATCTGGGTACGGGTCAGATATTTTTTTGCAATACTGAGTCCATCTGTCAGATTCTTCACATCCGGTCCTGTAAACGGTGTGACACGGTTGAGAAGAAGCACACCGTTTACTATTCCCAGAAACAGCCATAAGCTGCCCACAAATATACGCCAGAAAATTCTCTTTCGGAAGAGATAAACAATCAGCATCGTCGTAAAGATAAACGCCGCATTATAAGCAAATACAAGTGGCCTTGTGGTCATGTAGGTCCACGCCTCTGTGAACGAGTGCCTGCATATGGCCTCGATCACAAAGTACAGGACTGCACAGCCCAGAGCCTGAAGTATCAGCGAAATCTTATTGAAAAAGTTACACCACTTCATGAAAACGCTCCTTCGTTATTTCACCATCTGTTTCAACTGCAGGTTCACTTTCTCTTTCATCTCTTTGTATTTCTCAAGTTTCTCCTTCTCCGCCTCAACCTTGGCTGCAGGCGCTTTGTTTACAAAGTTCGGATTGTTTAACATTCCCTCGCATCGTGCGATCTCTTTGCCCAGACGCTCCTGCTCCTTTGTAAGACGTTCGATCTCTTTTTCACGGTCGATCAGATCCTCCAGCGGCAGATATACCACACCGTCTGCCACAACGATGGATACCGCATCCTCACCGATTCCGTTCTTATCCTGCTGTACGTGGATCTCTTTTGCAAACGCAAGGTTTGTAAAGGACTTCTTGCAGGACTCAAAATGGGCACAGCACTCTGCATCTTTGCCTACGATGTAGATATTGGTCTTTCTGTTCTGCGGTACGTTCATCTCGTTTCTGGTATTACGGATTCCACGTACAACCTCCTGGAAGCTTGAAACTGCTTTCTCAGCATCTGCAAAATTCATCTCGTCTCTGTATACCGGCCAGTCAGAGATCATGATGGACTCTTCATCCGGAAGCAGTGTGCAGTAGATCTCCTCTGTGATAAACGGCATGAACGGATGAAGAAGCTTCAGTCCCTGTGTCAGCGCAGTGCGAAGTGTCCACAGTGCATCGTTTGCTGCTGCCGGGTTTTCCTCTGCCTTCCACAGTCTTACCTTTGCCATCTCGATATACCAGTCACAGAGCTCATCCCACAGGAAATCATAGACCTTCTGTACGGCAATTCCAAGCTCATATTTATCCATATTCTCAGTAACATCACGAATCACTGTGTTCAGTCTGGAAAGGATCCATTTATCCTCGTTGCACAGTGCGTTCAGGTCTCCCGGCTCTGTTACTGTCTTGCCCTCCAGGTTCATCATAATGAAACGGGAAGCATTCCAGATCTTATTTGCAAAGTTACGGCTGGATTCTACACGTTCCCAATAGAAACGCATATCATTTCCAGGTGCGTTACCTGTCATCAGTGTAAGACGAAGGGCATCTGCGCCGTATTTGTCGATAACTTCCAGAGGATCGATACCGTTTCCAAGAGATTTACTCATCTTACGTCCCTGGGAATCACGTACCAGTCCGTGGATCAGAACATGGTGGAACGGTGTCTCACCGGTCTGCTCCAGTGCGGAGAATACCATACGGATAACCCAGAAGAAGATGATATCATATCCGGTTACCAGAACATCTGTAGGATAGAAGTACTCAAGCTCCGGTGTCTTGTCCGGCCATCCAAGTGTGGAAAACGGCCAAAGTGCGGAACTGAACCAGGTATCCAGAGTGTCCTCATCCTGATGCATATGTGTGCATCCGCATTTCGGGCATTTCTCAGGCATTTCTCTTGCCACTACCATCTCACCGCACTCATCACAGTAATAAGCCGGGATTCTGTGTCCCCACCAGAGCTGACGGGAAATACACCAGTCACGGATATTCTCCAGCCAGTGAAGATATGTCTTGTCAAAACGTGCCGGAACAAACTGAAGGTTTCCGTCGTCCAGAGTCTTGATGGCAGCTTTTGCCATTTCGCTCATTTTTACAAACCACTGTGGCTTGATCATCGGCTCTACGGTTGTACCGCAGCGGTCATGGGTACCAACACTGTGGTTATGCGGAACAACCTTTACAAGAAGTCCCTGCTCTTTCAGGTCTTCTACCATGGCCTTACGTGCCTCGTAGCGGTCCATGCCTGCGTATTTTCCGCCAAGGCTGTTGATGGTTGCATCATCATTTAAGATATTGATCTCCTCAAGGTTATGACGGCGTCCAACCTCAAAGTCGTTCGGATCATGTGCCGGTGTGATCTTTACACAGCCGGTTCCGAATTCTTTGTCAACATACTCATCAGTAATTACCGGGATCTCTCTGTCTGTAAGAGGCAGCTTCAGCATCTTGCCAACCAGATCCTTGTATCTCTCATCTTCCGGATTTACTGCAACTGCAGTATCACCCAGAAGTGTCTCCGGACGTGTGGTTGCGATCTCAACGAAACGTCCTTCCTCTCCTACGATGGGATAATTGATGTGCCAGAAAAATCCGTCCTGGTCCTCATGCACAACCTCTGCATCAGAAATAGAGGTCTGGCATACAGGACACCAGTTGATGATCCTGGAGCCTTTGTAGATATATCCTTTCTCATAAAGACGGATAAATACTTCCTGAACAGCCTTGGAGCAGCCCTCGTCCATGGTAAAGCGCTCACGCTCCCAGTCTGCAGATGCTCCCAGCTTTTTCAGCTGATTGATGATCTTTCCGCCGTACTCCTCTTTCCATGCCCAGGCATGTTTCATAAATTCGTCACGGCCGATCTCGTTCTTATCAATCCCTTCCTTACGAAGCTTCTCTGTTACCTTAACCTCTGTAGCGATGGCTGCATGGTCAGTTCCCGGCTGCCAGAGAGCCTCATAGCCCTGCATTCTTTTGAAACGGATCAGGATATCCTGCATGGTCTCATCCAGTGCATGTCCCATATGCAGCTGTCCGGTTACATTGGGCGGCGGCATTACAATTGTAAAAGGTTTTTTGTCCGGATTAACTTTTGCATGGAAGTATCCGTTATCCATCCATTTTTTGTACAGACGATCCTCAATGCCCTTGGGATCATAAGTCTTTGCAAGTTCTTTGCTCATGTTTTCCTCCTGAATCTTTCTGATTATAGGAACCTTAAAATGCTCCTGTTTTCTGCAAGAAAAAAACACGCCCTCCACACAAAAGCCAATAACTAATGTGCGAAGGGCGATCATTCTCGCGGTACCACCTTCATTATCCGGAAAAAACATCTGTTATTCCCGTCTATCTCTTGTCCCTTAACGCGGGGTACGTGAAAACCTACACAGCAACATCTGCATCTGTTCTGCATTTCTGCTTTCAGTTTCCCGGCTCCTAAGCTACCTTCTGCAGTCTTCCATCTGAAAATGCCTTTCAGCCTGCGCTTCTCCTGCGTCTGTGCATTTCTCTCTGTCAGCGTAGATCTGCATACTCCTCTTATTCAACGCCTTTGCCATGTTCCTACTATAATGAAATTTTCTTTTTTTGTCAAGACAGGTATCTATCTTTCTTTTATTGTTTTGTACTCCTTTTCAATGCCTGAGATCAGTGTTTTCATTGTATATTCCAGAATTTCATTTCCGAATGCTTCCGATGATTCTCTGACCGGATGACGTCCTGCAATACCGATCAGATTACTCTCATCTTCTTTTACCTGTCCAAAGTCAACCAGCTCCGGCCGAACAGCCATTACAATAGAGGTCTCATTTGCTCCGGCATGATCATTCTGATATTTCAGTCTCTCATCATCCGCATAGGTCCATGCTGTCATAATGCACAGTCCGTATTTTTCTTCTGCCTCTTCCTTCATTTCCTGAAATACATTTGTCGACGGACCGTGTCCATGTCCCACAACGATACGGACTCCTGCTCTGGAAAGCTGAGCAAAAATACTGCGCAGCAGATCCTGAAACAGTCCCTTTTCCATCCAGTAGGCACTGCCCTTCATCTGTTGGGCATAATAGGTATTCAATGCACCCTCTGTATTGATATCCATTCCATAAAATACAGTTCCACGATCATCAAATAAACGGTCAGGTCCCATGAACAGCATCGGAAGCACCACACCGCCGACCTTTTCTGCCACCCGGACAAACAGTTCTTTTGACTGGATCCCGTCAGCTCCAAGTGGCATATGTGGACCATGCCATTCCAGTGTGCCAAGTGGCAGATAGGCAACCGGCATCTCCTTTATCCTCTGTACACATTCTTCCGGAAGTAATTCTTCGTATAATACTTTTTTCATGCTCGTCTCCTTATCCTTTTACCGCTCCGGTAATTAATTTTTCGCTTTCTTATTTTTATTATTTTATTCTACGCTTTTCAGTGACTCTACCATATTGATCTTTTTCAGCTTAAAATGCATCACCATATTTACAAACATGGAGAATCCGAAGGTAATGATTCCACTGTAAACAAAGCTTATTGGCTTGATATTTCTTCCGAACATCACCGCATCTACCTCAACGGTTGTGATCACATACCGATGGAGGAAGATTCCGAACACTGCGCCTGCCAGGATTCCTATGAAGGACAGCAGGATATTTTCCCGGAATACATACTGGGAAACCTCGCCATCATAAAATCCCAGAACCTTCAATGTTGCAAGCTCTCTCTGACGCTCTGTGATATTGATGTTGTTCAGATTATACAGTACCACAAATGCCAGCATTCCGGCCGAAATGATCAGGACCCAGATCACCGCTCCTAGGGATCCCAGCATTCGCTCTACCTGACCTGCCGTGCTGCTTGTATAGCTGATACTTAAAGCCGCCGGATATTTCAGGATCGCATTTCCAAGAGTTTCCAGATCACTCTCTGCATCCTCTTTCATAGTATATACTGTACTTGAATACTCCGGTTTCTCTTCGAATGTTTTTTCATAGCAGGATGGGGTCATGTAAACGTAGTGTCCCATATAGTTCTCTGTGACAGCAGTGATCTTTACTTTATACTTTCTGTTATCTTTCTCCAGGGTGATCTCGTCTCCTGTTTTCACACCGATAAGTGAAGCTGTTTTTTCACAGATCACGGCTCCGTCGTCGGTAAGCTCATACCGCTCGTGGGACTTTCTGTCACGTAACGTTACATCCTCTTTAAAATTCTCCGTATTTTCCGGAACATACACATAGATACTGACACTTCCCTTTTCTTTTGGTGCCGTCATCTTGGTGAGTTGCACACGGGTATAGTGATCGATCTCGCTGTTTTTGTCCAGGAATTTCAGAAGATCCTTTTCCTGGCTGTCTGTGGCATCCTCATCATTGATCACCATGGCATCATAATGCTGGATCTGATCATACTGAAGAATCGCAATATCCATAATGGAGTCATAAAGTCCAAATCCTACAAGCATCAGTCCCATGCTTCCTGCAATTCCGAAAATGGTCATAAAAAGACGTTTCTTATAACGGAAAAGGTTTCGCATGGACGATTTCCAGGAAAAGCTCAGATGCTTCCAGATAAAACTGATCCGTTCAATAAGGATCCGTTTTCCTTCTTTCGGTGCAGGCGGACGCATCAGAGATGCCGGTGTTTCTGCCAGGGTTTTTGCACAGGAAAACAGTGTAGCGCCCATAGTACAGATCACCGCTGCTCCGGAAGCGATCAGTGCATATTGTAACTCATAATCCAGCTTCATGTGATCGCCAATATTCCAGTACATGATCCCATAGGCCTGGATAATGATACACGGAAGAACCTTTTCTCCGAAAAGTACTCCTGCGATACTTCCGCCTGCTGTAGCCAGAAATGCGTAGCTGAGGTACTTGGATGCAATGGATGCCTTTCCGTAGCCCAGCGCTTTCATGGTTCCGATCTGGGTTCGCTGCTCCTCCACCATTCGTGTCATCGTGGTAAGACTGATCAGAGCCGCTACAAGGAAGAATATCATCGGGAAAACCTTTCCGATGTTTTTCAGCCGCTCTGCATTATCACCAAAATCCGAATATTCCGGAAGGTCATTACGATCTGTGATGATCCACTCCGGCGTTTCAATATCATCCACCTCTTTCTGGGCATCCTCGATCTTCTGCTTAGCTTCCGCAATTTTTTCATCGGCCTCTTTTTTGCCATCCTGATATTCTTTCTTTCCATCGGAAAGCTTCTTTTTTGCGTCCTCCAGATCTTTTTTTGCATCTTTTAATTTCTGTTCGTTTTCTTGGATTTCCTTTTCTCCGTCCAGGAGTTTCTGTTCATTTGCATCCAGTTCAGCCTGACTGCTGGTAAGCTTTTCTGTGTTGGCCTGGATTTCTGCCTGACCGGCATTTAACTGGGCCTGTTTTTCCTCCAGCTGCTGCCTCCCGGAGCTGAGCTGGACTCTGGCCGAATCCAGCTGATTCTGGCCATCATCCAGAGTTGCCTGGTTTGCCGCAATTTCTTCTTTTGCCGCTGAAAGCTCTGCTTTCTTTGTTTCCAGCTCTTTTTTCCCTTTATCCAGTTCTTCCTGGCCTTTGTTCAGCTGTGCCTCTGTCCCGGAAAGTGTTTCTTCCTGTTCTTTGATCTGGCTAAAGCCCTCATTGATCTGACCTAGGCTGCTCTCCAGTTCAGCTCTTGTCTGGGCCAGCTCTGATTTTTTTGCAGTAAGCTCTGACCGCGCCCCGTCGATCTGTGCCTGACCGGCATTTATCTGTTCTTCCATTGCACTGATCTGACCATTTAATGTCTGAATCTGTGTGAAAAGCTCCGCCAGCTCTTCCTCAGTTTTTCCTGCTTCCGCACCGGCGTCATACTGCGCCTGCAGCTCCGCCGCCTGACTGCTTAATGCCTCTTTCTGACTGGTCAGTTCATCCAGCTGTGCCTGCTGCCCGGAAAGGGCTTCTTCACCGGAACTGATCTGGGATTCGCCCTCGGAAACCTGTACAAGTCCTGCCTCACACTGTTCTTTCTGACTGGTGAGAGCAGCCTTTGTTTCTTTGATTGTATTCTTTCCCGTTTCCAGCTGTTCTCTTCCACTGTCAAGCTCAGCCTGTTTGCTTTCCAGGGTTTTCTCCGCTTCCCGGAGCTGAGCCTCACCGTCACTTACCTGCTGTTTTGCGGCAGTCAGCTGTTCATATCCGGCAGTCAGCTCTGACTGCTTCTCATTTATCTGTGCTTCGGAGTCGGCAAGCTGGGATCTGGCAGCATTTAACTGGGACAGACCGTCTTCCACCTGCTGTTTTGCGCTGTTAAGCTGAGACCATCCATCTTCGATCTGCTTTCTTCCGTCAGCAAGCTGCTGTTTTCCGTCGGTCAGTTCTTTTTTTGCATCGCTGAGCTGCTGTTTTCCATCTTCGTACTCTTTTTTTCCATCATCATACTTCTTCTGCCCATCATCCAGCTTTTTCTTCGCGTCGCCAAGTTTTTCCTCTGATTCCTTCTTTCCGTCCTCAAGCTCTTTTCTGGCATCATCCAGTTTTTCATTGGCCTCTGCGACGATCTCATCATAGCGCAGGCTGCACTGTTCTTTTTCGATGCCTTCCACACGCTTCTGTATTTTCCTGATAAGATTGTCGTAGGCATCGGTATAGCTGACCACATCCCCGGATTCATGAACCATAACATAGATCTGGGTAAAAGCTTCCTGTTCAAAATCCTCGGGAAGAATGTATCCGAAGCCGCTGACCTCACCGGATCCAAGAGTCGTATTTCCTCTGTTAAACGAAATATAAAGAGGGCTGCTTCCGATTCCCACAACTGTATAGGTTGTTTTTTTCAGAAGCTCACTGTCTCCATCCTCACTGACGGATATGGTATCCCCGATTTTATACCCCCGATTCTTTGCAAATGGCTTGTCCAGAAAAATCTCGCCGCTTTTTTTCGGTATCCTTCCTTCATCTGCTGTGAGCAGATTAAAATTGCTGCTGATGGACTCCAGATGAAGAACCTTCCTGGCATCGTCCTCTCCACTCATAACATCCGTAGAGTAACCGCCCTCAGCCAGTTCCACACCGTCAATGTCTGATACCGCTTTTACATCACGCTCAGTCAGTCCCAGTGTTCCCTGGATCTTCAGGTCCATCAGCTTTGCCGCTTCATAATAGGCATCTCCGGAATATCTCATATCCGGAGAAGACGCCTGGATCCCGGAAAAAAATGCAACGCCCAGTGCCACGATCAGAAAGATCGAGATAAAACGTGCTTTACTTTTCCGGATCTCCATCCAGAAATCTTTGTGTAATGCTTTCATTCCGTCACCTACCATTCAATCTCTTCCACTGGTGTGGGATGTGCATTTTCGGTCATCCTGGAAACCTTGCCGTTTTTGATCTTGATCACACGGTCGGCCATAGGTGTCAGTGCAGAGTTGTGAGTAATGACAATAACCGTCATGCCACGTTCCCTGCTGGTATCCTGAAGGAGCTTCAGGATTGCCTTGCCGGTCTGATAATCCAACGCTCCTGTAGGTTCATCACAGAGCAGAAGCTTTGGATTCTTCGCCAGAGCTCTGGCTATGGAAACTCTCTGCTGCTCACCGCCGGATAACTGTGCCGGAAAATTAGTCAGTCTCTCCTTCAGACCCACTTCCTCCAGAACTGTCCTGGCATCCAGAGGATCCTTACAGATCTGAAGAGCAAGCTCCACATTCTCCAATGCAGTCAGATTTGGTACCAGATTATAAAACTGGAATACAAATCCAATGTCCTCACGCCGGTATCCGGTCAGCTGCCGGTCTGTATATTTTGCGATATTTTTTCCATCGATCCAGACATTGCCGGATGTGGCCTTATCCATTCCGCCCAGGATATTCAGCACCGTCGTCTTTCCGGCACCGCTGGGTCCTACCACAACCACAAATTCTCCTTTTTTTATCCGGAAGCTGATCTCATCCACCGCTATGATCTTCACTTCTTTTGAGCCATATATTTTGGATACATTCTCCAGCTTCACATAATCTTCCGTATGCTCCATTTCCACCCCTCCTCTTTGCTCTCTATATGATTTCAGGGGGCTTTTATCTGCCCCCTTTTAATTCTCCCACTCACGTATCACAGCTGTAGAAAAATGTTTTCGGCTGTGATCGAATATTATCAATAACTATATTTATAAGTATATCGGTTCTTAATTCAAAATGCAATTTCTACTTATATTTTACAAAAATTTTTCATTCCTGCGCATTTGTATTTTACATTTCTTTTCTATAATACAGACAGATACAGATAAAGGAAATCAATATTATGGCTGACTGTTGCTGACAACAGCAGAAGTATAATTCCATCAAAACAGGAGGAATGGATTATGTATAAAACACTATGGAATCACTTAGATCAAAATAAAAAAAAGGCCCCTGCGCCAGCTGTTTTTCTTACACTTTTGACAGCTGGATGGAGTGTAGCCGGAATTCTTGCCGGATTACTTGTTTGTCTGGGACTTCAGACAGAACTGATGGTGAAGCTGACTGTGATCTTATGTGCCGGTGGATACGCCGGACTGATTCCCGGTTTCTTCGGTGGGATCTTATATCTTTACCGAATGGATCTTCAGAAACCTTCTGCAGATTCTGACGCTGATCTGGCAGCTGAACTGGAAAAAACTTCTGCGGATCCTGCTTCATTGATCTATTTTCACAATAATTGACAAAAAAGCAAAACTCTGCTTGGTTGTGCAGGGTTCTGCTTTTTTTATTGAATATGTGTATTAAGTTTGATTACTTTCTTATGGAATCAGCGAGCTTTTTTGCTTCTGCTGTCAGCTCTCTTATTTTTTCAAATAACAATTAATAAGCCCTGGAAATTTATTCTTCCAGGGCTTTCTGAGAGGTGCCACCCGGATTTGAACCGGGGATAGAGGTGTTGCAGACCCCGGAAAAAATCCTTGGAACCCGCTAAAACTCTAAGGTTTTCCAAACTGTCCACCCTATATCCACCCTAATTTTCATGTTGCTTTCATGCCATATCAGGTATTTTACTGTGCCAAATCTATGCCACTTAGCACCCCTATGGGCATATTATAAACATTTTAGTATCTTTCGTCTACAATTATTTTACTACAACTACAATATTATATGGAGGTTTATCGTGAATTATCAATTAGAATTAAAACAAATTGTGGATTTTCCACGCTGCCGGATTTACCGGGAATTTATACAAACCCTTATGAAAGACAGAAGCATCCGTACCAACGGAGGTTCCTGTCTTTTTTATTTTCTCATTTTATGTTCTTATGCAAATTACAGTTCCTCTTATCGGAACATCGAACACCTTACTTACAAAGTTGTTCCTGGCGAATGGATCTGTTCTCTTAAAGAACTACAGATTCACTTCCGCCAAAAATTCCAGCACCAGGTCATATCCATACTGGATACCCTGGTAGAGCAAAACCTTCTAACCTACTCACTACACGAAAAAAATAAGATTATCCAATACAAGATCAAAGACTGGCCAAAAGATAATACTGCCCTTTCCTATAATTACCCATGCAAAAAAGACATCGGGTTTTTCTTTTTTCCAATCGCAGATGTTCATAAACTAATCGGACTAGGAAAATGTTCGGAAATGGATGCTCTTTTGGATCTTTGGATTCATGCAGTCTATAATGATCCATCTGTGCAAGGCTCTGATGCCGGTCCGGTAGTATATTTTCGCAATCAGACTGGAAATCCCTTGTTCAGTTATCAGGAACTTGCCAGACGTTGGAAACAGTCGAAATCTTCTGTGTCCCGTCTGCTAAAAAAACTTGAAGATACCGACATGATCACACTGATTTCCTATTCCGGGAAACATGGCAGCATGGTATATCTACGTAATTATCTGTCCGTTATGTTTAATATCAGTGATGTCATGATTGATAAGGAGGAAATTGCCATGAAAATGCAACTGCCAATACATATAACCGAAAATACCTTGCCTGACAAAAACAATTCTGAATGCGTTTCAGAATCTATTACTGACGAACAAATCATCGTTTCACAGGAAGGCTCCTGCGTTCCAGAATCACACATCAAAGCCATTGTTCGCAAAGTCGCTGAAATACTGGAAATACAAGGCATTTCTTGTTGTAGATGCCCCAAAACAAAGTATATATTATCTCCTTTATCAGCCTGCAAGGATAGTATATATCTATATTCACTACGTATTATCTGCCCCTGGGGGAAAGCCGCCTATCAGTTTGAGTTAAAACTAAAACCGGAAAATCCCGCCGTCACCAACGTCCCAGGGCATACTCCGCCTCTGCCGCATACCTTACCTGCCTTCGCTGAAATCCCAGAAGTTCTGTTGAAAGGAGGGGTTGTATAATGGCAAAGAAAAATCACCACCCTGTTTCTGCTGAAGTAGAAAATAATCCGTTGTACCATGATACCTATAAGCTGCTCCGTTGTTACCGGGATTCTACTTATAGCCTGATGGTTGCTGTCCGGCAGGTAGAAATTCAATTCCAACTGGAATACAACACCAGTGTAGACGAATTTCTAGATTCCATCTATGCTGCAGGAGCAGATCTGGGAGACAGCCAGATTGAAGAATGGGCAAAAAGCATTGCCCGCAGTAACAAAATGATAAAGCTGCTTCTCTCTTCTGTGGATCTGCTCCGGAAAAATCATAAACATGGGGAAGAATATTACTGGATATTATATTACGCCTTTCTGTCTCCCCATGAACTGAAAAACACAGAGGAAATCCTGGAAGAGTTGGAAAAGCACGTTCCCAGTATCTCCTACCGGACGTACTACCGAAGGAGGCAGGCTGCTATTAACGCTCTTAGCAGCATACTATGGGGATTTTCTGCAAAGGGGACACTGGAAACTTTAAATAAGTTTTTCCCAAAATAAAATCGACATTTTCCATATAGGCACTCATAATTGAAAAAAACAAAGGAGGGTGCCTATTATGGATCAATTATCAAATTTTATATCCGAATATCTCAAAACATGTGAAACAATAAAAAAATTAAATTCAAAAACCATCAAAGCATACCGTATAGATTTATCACAATTTCATACCCTTTGAATCTGAATAATGTTTGTCGCTTTTTATTTTATTAAAAAAAAGTGCATATCCTGAAACCGAATATGCACTCCAAATAGCATTATATATTTATTTTCTTTTGCACAAAAAAGCACGATATTTTCTAAAACTCTATCTGTGTGTCAAAGTAAAAGCTTCTTCCACTTCCTAATCTTTGTCCGAAATGTTCCAAAGGGGGCTACTGTATTTACATGAATAAACTTATAAACTTCCCATACTGCTGTTTTGGTAGCTTCATCTGCCCACTTTCTTTTATGTGGTAAAAATAGCTCCTCTTCCGTCATAGAATCAATCATTGTAAAAATTTTCTGTATATTATCATCCAGCATGCCCATTAGTTCTTTTAGAGATAAATTGGCATAGGTATTGGTAAACCACTGATACAATTCCCCCAATTGATTCCACTTAAAACCATCCGATGGTGTTTTCACTGGAAGTCCAGCCTGTTCATCATTTTCCCATTTCAATACTAATGTGGTCCACCCAACCTGATATGCAAGATTTTCTGCAGGTGTTCGATCCACCTCCATACATCGTTTGTCCTTCAAGGATTCTGGGATATCCTCAAACTCTGCAATATATTTGTCGTAAGCCCTCTTGATTTCTGCCTTTAGTTCCTCTTTATTTTCATACGCCTTCATCATTTACCTCGCAGTCTTCCGTCTTTACTCCTTGTTCCACACTCCAAAATTAATTATCTCCTACGAATTTCAATAAGCTGAAGTACATCCGCAAACATTTCTCCTTGATCTTCTAAATCAATCATAAGCCATTTTTGTCCATTTCCCCATCTTGCTTTTTCGTAAAGTTCTCTTAATTCTGAAGTACATTCCCATAAAATAGCTTCAACTGCTTCTTTTTCTTTTTCTCCAACCACAACCAGTACCGTAAAATATCCTTCCCTGGGATATACGGTACACAGGCTTTTTCCAGACTTTTTAAATTTTACATTCCAACCACGTTCCCAACTACAACGGCTAAATTCTATTTTCTCATTGCACCTGTACTTCTTTTTAATCTCGGAGCAAAATTGCATAAATACCGGATTTCTAATATATGCCTCAAAATCCTCTAAGATCGGAATTTCCTCTTGATTCTGCATATCAATCATGACCATTCTCCTTTGCTCTTTATAGAAACTGGAATTTTTTGTTGAAACACTTACACAAATGAAGCATAAATAACATAAATTTCTGCAATCAAAATAATTCCGAGAACACCATCTATCATCAAATTATACTGTATATCTGTCAAAAATGTTTTTGAATGTGTCAGGAAATATTTAATGTTTTCTTTCCCAGTCAAAAGTGTAATTATGAGTAGCAAAATAGGAAATAAAAAAATCTCTACCTTATTTCCAAAATCATCTGCTATTCCATTTGCAAAATGAACAGGAATAATCTGAGGTAAGAAAAACACACTTACTATTGCTAATAAAACACCAATACTGCAAATTCCCCATGTTAATTTTCTGCTTCCTACAAGTTTCATAAAAATGCCTTCTTTCTGCAAAATTTAATTTTATAGTTTTTCTCCTGGATATCCCTATTTCTCCACAAATCTAATAATATGGACTTCAGTATATCATAGCATTTATATCGCATCAACATCCAATCTTGCGAGATACATCTGAAATAATTCCAGCTAAATATTTCTTGCTGTCTTGCCCCCGTCTACTCTGTACCGGATTTCTCTTGATCTGCGTCTTCTCTTTTATTCTTCCTTTTCGTTAACCTGTTTTTCACTTCAACTAAACCTACAAAGGCAACAACCACTGTAGCCATCCCCATTCCTATCCCTGAAGTAATATCATTGATGATATTTTGAGCAGGAGATAACGCCACTCCCAGTAAAACGCCATATACCATCGCAAATAGTAGAACAGAAAGAATGTCTTTGGCCTTACGTTCACGAAATGTCTTCTTATACTTTTCCTCCCATTCTTCTTTCATACTTTGCAATTCTACTTTCCCTTTTTTCCCATCCTCTAATAATAATGTAAAAGGTACATAAGCTCCGATCAAAACGCTAATTGTTATATTTGGAATTTCTAAAGCCAATTTCGAAGCATCACGACTTGCAATAATAAATCCCGATATGCAGGCACCCACATACGCCATAAAAATATAGCGTTTTTTTTCACTTATCCCCAAATCACTTTTTTTAAAACATAAAGAAAACAGATAGTCCATAGCCCAAATCAAAAGAAGTAATAGCACTGCACATATCACAGCATTAAAGTTAGCCTCTATGAGTAACGAAAAGCAAATATATGCATACGATGATATGAGCATAAGCAAAACATAAACAAGTTGTTGTATCGGCTTCTTGATTTTATTTACAAATTCAAAAACCCAATATTTCTCCCTATAAACACAATAAATAAAGCCTACCATAAGTATCATACTGATAATATAAGATATTATTAAAACTCTCTCCATGTATTTCTCCTTTGTAAAATCTGTTTGATATAACCTATTTCTTATTTAGATAGATTCGTTAACTATGGAGGGACAAAACATTACATCTACATATATTTTCTACCCTATATACCTCAAGGAATATGAAAAATCATATTCCCCAATTATTCTACCATCCAACACACCTGCCACTTAGGTCGTAACTGTGCATTGGTAATTTCATCAATGATTCTTCACCATGTTCTGAGAACACAACCACTGCTCCTCTTAGTGAAAATTCAACTAAAATTTCCTCTATAGTATGATTCCAAACATATTCAAACATTTCATGCAAAATAATAATGTCTGCTTCTTGAAGAAATGCCACTAATATTTCTAAACAGTATCTCTTAGATATATCCAATCTGCTAACCATTTCGTCTTTACAATCGGACAACTTCCCCATTCCCAGAAAGCCTTCAATCACATAATCTTTGTTTATAATTGAACCTACATTTCTCTCTATATACCGAGATACTGTAACATTATCCTCTGGGTTCACGTTTTTCAGTTCAATTTCTTTTATGCTTTTTGTTGTTCCATAACATTTTATAATGTCTGTTATCTTACGCTCTTGTTTACTACTACAATTATAAAATCCAACTATGTCTCTCGAACTTATTCGGAACAACTCATCTTCTTCATCATTTTTACTAAACTTCATTTCTATCATATATTCCCTCAACTCCTATAAGCAATGGTAATTTGGGCATCTTATATTTTAACAAAGCATAAGCAATTCCAGATAAACCAGTCATAAAACCTGGATTGTATAATTCTGTGGGTAATATATTTTCCTCATTAAGGAATTTCAAAATCTGTTCAAATCGAGAATCACAAATGCTTCTTACCTGCTTATCATCAAAAATTTCTGCATATCTTTTTAAAATCAACAAATTTCCCATGTTTCCATGGCATAGGCAGAAACCTGCATGTACACCGTCTTCAATTAATTTATTTTTAGCAAGGCTTATATCTTTAATAGCTTGCTGAAGCAATGCAGTTTCTCCTAAATTCTTGATGGCATTATATAAGGTTAATCTGGATAACAGAATACCCGCAGCTCCATGGCACCACGCTATTGGTTGACTCTTATGCTGATCAACCTCTGAAAACTTTCTTAAATCAATCCAATTATTATCCTTTTCTGAGTATAAAGAATTTTCATATTCTACTAAACTCGAAAGGATATCTAAATATTTTGTTTGTGGATATACCTCATATAATCTTGAAAATAGTTCTATAAAACCACTGTTTCCATGTGCAAATCCCGCCAATACTTCAGGAACCACCTCTGATTTCCAACCAACTTCTCCATTTTCAGTAATCATATTCTCCATCAATTGTTCTGCTATTTGTATAGCTTTTTGTAGATAAATAGGCTTTTTTGTTTTTCTATACATATTAATCAGAACCAAAACTATTCCCGAATTTCCCGAAATCATATCAAACAAACGATCTTCTAAGATAAGTGTTTCCATACAATTTAGCCACTTATCGAAATATTCCTTATACTTGATATCATCATGTATTTCATATAAAATACCCAACGTATATAAAATCGAACCTTCGCCGCTAAAGACTCCTGTATTAAAGTCTTCGATATTCTGTTCCCCTTCACTTATAGTATCAATATACCTCAACAAACGATTATCTAAGACCTCACAAATCTTATGATATTTTCTGTCATGGTATATCCATTCATATAAATGGAATACCAAATTAATCCCAACCGTACCATCATATAATGTATTCGGTAATGCCTGGATCATCCACTGATTTTCTTTTATACCAAATAATTTTACGCCAATCCAATTAACGTCTGCTCCATCTTCGCTATAAATCGCATTTGTTCCTATTTTATCTAGCAGCTCTTTTGCCAATTCTTCTGCCGTTTTGGACATATTACTATAAAGATCTAGTTTTAACCTTTTATTCTTTATTTTCCTTGTTCCTGCATTCTCCATATTAAAAGTAATTTTAATATATTGCGTCTGTTGTTCTAAATTCTTATAGGACAAATTCTGTATATTTTCCTCAATTTGCTGCAAAGCTGGCTTACTAAAGAAATCCTTTACTTCTCTGCCATCCCAAGTATAAATGTTTTTTTTACTTCCAAGAAAATAAAAATACGGTATATCACCACTTAATAAATCTTCAATTTCATACTCAATAAGAGATCTACTCCTTTGATTTTGAAGATTTCCATTTACCAATGAATAAAAAAATAAATTTCGTGCTCCTCCATCCACTAATAATTCAGGATGATATGAACTACTCAACACAATTGCATACTGTTGTGTATTTCTAATCAGATATCTCACCTCTAATTCACCATATTGTTGTATGATTCTTAATAGTGTTTCTGTATTTTCCATTGCACCTAAGTATGCACTTTCAAATCCCTGGATAATTTTATCTGCAAATTCGGATGGTTGAATAAACCTTCCTTTTAGCATTGCCAAATTGTGATTTCTTTTCGATACTGGATAATCATAGACAACCCTCATGTTAACCGACTTTGGATTGATAATAAAAGGGATTTTTATCGGAAATTTTTGTCCTTCTTCTCCACTAATGGCACTCATATTGATTCCTGTATCTCCTGCGTTATTCCATGAATAAAAGGGTAATATCCCTGAATACAACACCGATTTTCTTAAAAGACTAGCCACTTTTTCCGCTGCACTTTTCCCATTATTCTCTTCTATATTTCCTATAAATGTTTCCGCATCAATAATAACTGGATATTCATTGCATGCAATGAGATTTTCAAAATGAATATCTCCTCCTTCCAAAAGATAATTTATAAACAAAATAATCCCTATTCTTTGATAATATCTTGAAAGTTCTTCTATAGACTTACAATCTCTTTGTATTACAATTTCGCACCAACCATACATTTCTTTATCAAGTATAGAATACTCATAACTTCCCAAATTACATATTCTATAGAAATAATTTGTAATCTCTTGTAGCTTAATCTCATTTTGCAAACTTCGTGGTTTATATAAAATTTTATCTCCCGATACAAATTCCACACAAAATACTCTTCTCCCTTTTTTATGTGAATCAGAAAAATCTGTCGAAAGATGATTTACAACAAATCCTTTTTCAGTGATATTAAATTTTTTCATTAAAACATCTGCATCATTCTCGATGCGTTCTATCACTTCTTTGTAAATATCTATCGCATTTTGTATAATTTCATTTATCCTTCTTTCTAACACTGGATAAAGCGAAAATAAATCATTCAAATATTGTTTATCTTTTAAAAAATGGTCGATATAATATTGATACTGTTCAGATTCATTTCCCCTTAACACGCCTTCTTGTCCACATATATACATTTCATAAATTAAAGTCCGGATACAAAGATTATTAAGCGAATTAAACAAAAATTGCTGAAAATCAAATAGAATCGATTCATTGATATATCGTTTTTGTATAACTATTTCTCTAAGCTGTCTACTTGCCTCTTGCACAAAAGGATCATAAAATGCTCCGAAAACCATTTTCTCACACTCATGCCTAAACGCCTTTTTGTTCAAAGACAATTTCACAAAATTTCGTGGTTGAATCTTCTCGTGGCTGCTAAAAGCACAATTATTTATAAAACCAAAAAAATACTCAAGGTGGTTTTTCTTTACATATTGTAATCCTTCCTCCTTCAGTATTTTCTTCCAATACTCTAAAGACTCCATATTTATTTCAGACGGAATAGTATCATACACTCTTTCAGATAAATAACTAGATTTTTTCATGTTATCTCCCTTTCTCTTAATCCAGGCCCTAGTTCTAAAATCATCTTTGGTTAATTAGCAACAAGCAAGTGTAAAAATACTTCCGCATTCAACAGAAATTGTGCAAACCACACCTGATGAAGCTAAACTATCAACTTTGTTACTTGTCAAATCTGCTGCTTCTAATTCTGTCAAAAGATCTCCAGCCGGGTTGTTATATTTCATATTTGTTCTGTCAAATTTTCTCATAATATCCACCATTCCTTTCTTCAGAACTAGGGCCTTTTGATACCTAAGTATCTTAATTTTTATTATATCCTATCTCCGAATTTCGTCTTTATTTTTGGTATAGATTGACATTTTTTCTTCCTAATTGGTTTTCAACTGTCTTTATCATTTCCTAAATATGCCACAACTTGGCACACTTCTGCGATTGAAGGGTAATTTTACCCATGTTACAATTGATATTGCTTATAGTATTCCTATTTTTACCAGCACCTTTATCGGTGCTTTTTTGTACCCGTAAACCTTTCGCTGACAGTAGCCAATACTTACACAGTACGTACAGCGTACTTCCCCTAAAATAAAAACGTATTGTGTGCGTACAGTGTAAGTAAAACTTCCTATTATATAATGAAGGGAGATTACCATGAAAACAAGAAATGAAATCTATCAAGGGGAAGGTGCCCAACTGCTCCGGTTCATTACAACTTACCATTCGTTGCAATATGAACAGATCTTACGGCTCTTTTCCAAAAACAGAGAGTCTATCAAGTCTCTGATCACCAGTCTGGTAAAACAAAAACGCATTATCTATGATAAGGAAAACGGGCTTCTCTGCGACCGCCAGGAATCTGCTAACAATCCCGATTATGGCATGATTGCATCCTTTTGGGTGCTTTTGGACTTCAAAACAGCCATTGTGTACCATACTGACGGTGAATTTCCTGTAAAACTGAACTTTTTCTCTAAAGATGAGTGGTATGAAGTCCTCTATGTCCCCCAGGAACAAGAATATCTTATCAATCATGTCATGGAAAGCCAGACAAAAAGCGATGCTAAACGGCTGGTTGTATTAGAAACGGAAGAACAAGCTGCAAAAATTCATATCACAGGCGTGATTGCCTTTTGCCTTGTAGACTCCTCTACCGGATCTGTCAGCTATTATGCAAAGAAATGAGGTATGTATGAACACCAAAACTGTTTTTGACCGTTTACAGAGCATTGATGATGAAGTCCAAAAACTTCACAACACTATTTTTGCATTGAAAACAACAGATATTCAAGCGTATGCCGACAAATACGAAGAGCTGAGTATCAGTGCTGCCCTACGTTCTGAAAGGATTGCCTGCCAGCTCAGAAATCTGGTATATACCACAACTGATACTGGAAAGAAAGACTATCTGAAACAGGCTGCGGATGTGCAGAGAATCAAAATCTCTTTTTCAAATAGTGTTCTTTCCATTACCATGCCAGGGCTACTGCCCAAACGTAAATTGCGAACCAACACCGCTTTTCTACATGAGCCATTAAACCTTGCCTTGCAGACTTATGTGACAGAACATTCTATTCCGTTATATAAAAGATGTGTGGTCTGTTTCAGTCAAATTTATGACCAGAGCCTTTCTTTACAACGAATACGTGATTACGATAATTTGGAGTTCAAACAGATTTTAGATACTATCGCTTCCTATGTTCTGGTTGATGATACGGGACTCTTTTGCGACTCCTATCACACTACAGAACTGGGGAATTACGATCACACCGTTATCTTTGTAATGGAACCGGAAATCTTTCCTGGCTGGCTGAAAAATAGAAAATCGTCTATCAAAACCATATCGGAAATTTCCTGATATTTTTCTTTCTTTTTCCGATATAGGTAATTTTTCTGCAAAGAAGCCATATTCTTTGCATTTTTTATGCTTAATACCGCCCTTACTTTACCCAAGTATAGGCTGTCATAGGTAAAAATCGAACTGAGGTGATGCTTATTTGATAAAAACCGATTCTATAAAATATCAGCTTTTGGAAATGGTTGGACTATGTGGGGAATTCCCTTCCGGACAGCTTAACAGATTGATTGAGAGTGATTCCTATGCAGAGAAGGTGGTTACAGATTTAAAGCAGAGTAAGCTTATAAGAACACACTATAAAGATGGCCTACGAGGTTATCGCCTTACCAAACGGGCAAAAGAACTGCTGCTTTCGCAAAATTCCTGTCGTTTTCAAAACTATTTAACCGGAAATGCAGAAACCAACCTCATACGTAGCGAATTACCAAGACGGCTGCGACTTCATCAAAAAGCAGAAACCTATTTGACGCTTTCCCATGCTGGAATCCCATTCTTTCCAGATGAAAAGCCCCTGCTTTTTTCTGAATCCGGCGAAGCGGCTACGTTTCCTATGCGAAGCCTTCCTCTGTTTTACTCTTCTAGGGAAATAAAAAATCTTGGAGCATCCACTACTAAAATCAAAAATTCCCGTAGTATGGGAATCCTGATGGCTCCTCACTGTGTCTATGCTGTTTATAATACCGGAAATACACTTCTAAAATGGGAATACAAAACGGAAGTCCGACTCAATGCTTTTTTGCAGCACTATCTTCAAGGACTTCCTTACCATGGCCCGCCTACCGTTTATGCCATCATGACCGGCAGTGATATGGATATGGCTTTCCGTCTCCTTACCAGTACCGGGGGATACAAAAAAACACTGTTCATGCTGGATACTGCGTATGAACACTTCTATTTCCTGCCCAATAACAGCTACGGAGAATACCTGCTCCGTTTATTGGTACAACCCCAGCGTATGATGCAGCTTAATCAGTTACTACTGTCCGACTGTTTTCCCCAGCGTGAGGATCTGCCAATTGAACATGATGGAATAGACAGCCAGGAAAACCCTATTTTGCTTGCGTATGATTTTGACATGCAGCGTATCAACCGCTTCAATACTGGATTAAATGTATATGGGCTATCCGGGAACCTGATTTGCTTTGACTTTCAGCTTCCCTGCCTGAAAAAATACCTAACTGCAGATATACACTTCTCCAGCATTGATTTTCAAAAGTTTAAAAGGAGGTTTTTCAATGAACCGTAAATGGTGGAAGTTCCTGTTTTTGCTTCCCATAAGCGTCTGCACTCTGTATGCCGGAGGATACGCAGCACAATTTATTAAAAACTATCAGGAATGGACTTCTGCCGGAAACTTTGCCGGCAACGGAACCTATCCGCAAGCAGCTTCTTTACACCCATTGGTATGCTTTCATACTGCCCTTACCGATTTCCCATACAATTTGTATGGGATTTTTCTTTGCCTGGTTCTCTTTGGGCTTCTTACTTTTTTACTTATGCGTATGGGATATGACAGAAACGGGGAGATTAGTGACCATGACCGGAACTTAAATTACTCTACAAAAGGAACCTACGGTACATCCGGATTCATGACTCCAGATGAAATGATGAAAGTTTTGGAACTGACCGGAGATGTAAAGAAAAATAAAGGAACCATTTTAGGAAAATTGAATGGCAAAGCCGTATGTCTTCCATATCAAACACGAATGAATAAAAATATCGCCGTGTATGGTGCCAGCGGTTCCATGAAATCCAGGGCATTTGCCAGGAATATGATTTTCCAGTGTGTCGCCAGAGGGCAGGAAGGCAACAACGCTTCCGGGGAAAGTTTAATCATTACCGATCCCAAAAGCGAACTCTATGAAAGCATGTCTGCTTATCTGGAAAACGAGGGCTATGTAGTAAAAGCATTTAATCTGGTCAATCCGGAAAACTCGGATAGTTGGAATTGCCTGGGTGAAATCAATGGACAGGAAACGATGGCTCAGGTATTTGCAGATGTCATCATCCAGAATACAGGTTCCGGAAAAGGAGATCATTTCTGGGATAATGCGGAGATGAACCTGCTAAAAGCCCTGGTTCTCTATGTGGATCAGGGATTTCCGCCGGAAGCCAGAAATATCGGACAGGTTTATAAGCTGCTGACCATGAGTTCCGAAAAGGAGCTGAACAGTCTTTTTGATCTGCTCCCAGTGTCCCATCCAGCAAAAGTTCCTTACTGCATCTACAAACAAGCCAGTGATACCGTGCGAAGCGGAGTTATTATCGGATTGGGTGCCAGACTTCAGGTATTTCAGAATAAACTCATTCGGCAGATTACCTCTTATGATGAGATTGATCTGACACTTCCAGGGAAACAGAAATGTGCTTACTTTTGCATTACCTCAGACCAGGACAGCACCTTCGATTTTTTATCTTCCCTGTTTATGACCTTCATCTTCATCAAACTGGTCCGTTATGCAGATAAATATGGAGAAGAAGGAAAACTTCCTGTTGCTGTACATATACTGGCTGATGAGCTTGCCAACACCGGAGCTATCCTGGAACTGAATAAGAAGATCAGTGTAATCCGAAGCCGGAATCTCAGCATTTCCTGCATCTTTCAGAATTTGCCTCAGATGCAGAACCGCTATCCTTATAACCAATGGCAGGAAATCATTGGCAACTGTGATACCCAGCTCTTTTTGGGCTGCACAGATGAAGTTACTGCTACCTTTATCAGCAACCGCAGCGGCGATGTGACCGTAGGGGTAAGCAGCGAAGCCAAGCAGCTCAATAGCTGGCGGGTATCCGACTATACGCCAGAATACCGGCAGACAAAATCCATCGGCAAACGGAAACTCTTAACACCAGATGAAATCTTGCGGCTCCCTCTTGATACTGCTTTGGTTATCCTACGTGGGCAAAAAGTCCTAAAAGTAGAAAAATACGATTATACCCTACATCCAGATGTCAAAAAGCTGACACCAAGAAAAGCATCGGAACACATACCTGAATGGCGCAAAAATGGGTCCTTGGAAGAAACAGAGTATCGACCACAGCCCTCATTCGGATCAGCCAAAAGGAAACGCCGTTCATCTTCTGCGTCAATAGCAAAACAGAAACCACATTTTACATCCGAACCCGTTTATCAGGAACCTACTCCCGATGATTTTATGGAGGATTTCCTTCAGGAAAATTTTATAGAAGATTCCCCTGACTCTGGCATGGTTCCTTTAGATAAAGATTCCATCATGTCATGATTATAGAAAAATGGACAGGTTAGTATTCTTTACTTTCCTGTCCAAAATAGATACAATAATATTACAATATTTTTTTCTATTCTACTGACTCTATAGAATCTACTATACTCATCTTAGTAATTTTCCGTAAAGGAATAGATGTCGCAACCAGACAAGCAACAACGGCTAACACTGTCGCCTGTATAATTGAAATAATAGGGACTGAAACCCATTGAATAGATCCACTAGTTGCTGCTCCAATGAAGATAGTACAAACATACCCCAAAAAGCCACCTATTATAGATGCAAAAATACCATAGTATGCACCCTCCCACAAAAAGATTTTATAAAGACTTGTTGCACTCATACCAATAGCACGTTGCATACCTATTTCTGTAACCCTAGTATGAATATTGGTATAAACTGTATTAATAATATTGAGAATACCAATCAGACCTATGAAAAAGATTAATCCCCAAGCTAACATCTGAATTTGAGCAAAACTCTCTTTTAATTGCTGTTCAGTTTCCTCGTATGATAGGAAAGTACTTCCTGGTATTTTCCCACAAAATGCCTCAACAAACTTATCAAAACTTCTCCTATCGGCATTTTTATTCAAAGTAGGTAAAAATTCTGAATACGTGTTTTTACCAGTTAACTGTGAATAAATACTATCATCTACAATCACTTGAATACCATTTGTAAAACCACTATTACCGATTCCAAGATAGCCCTCATAGCCATCCAACGTATTTATAACTTTCAACGATGTTCCTGCAACATTAATTGTTGTACCCACTTCTATACTTGTAGTTTCTAACTGTTCTTCACCATAACTAACAGAAATAGGGTTACGCACTACACAAGCATTTCCTGATTTTAATAGCTCAAGCTGCTCTTCTTTTAACTCCGTTCCCATAAAATAATCCCAATATTCATCATTTATTCCGACAATCTGTAAAGTTTCACTTGGTTTCAAATGAAAGCTAACATCAATTTCATCAAATCTTCCATCTAAATTTTGTTCATAAAGCGAAAACTGAATAGCTGCCACATTTTTTACGTCGGAATTTTCCAGTAACTCATGTAAGTTTTCAGTAGTAAAACCAACTGTTTCATTTGTGATTTGATAATCTCCCAAATGACTATCTTGAAGACCACTGGCCACATTTAATATTGAAGAAAATCCCTGTAAGGCAATAAATACTGTGATACTCATAACAAGGGATAGAATTGTAATAACTGTTCTTCCCTTATTACGTTTTAAATTCAAGCGAGCATAATAGGACTCAAAGTTACGAATCACCTTTTTTTTACGTTTCTTACGACGAATCTTTAAACTTGTTCCCGACATTGCTAGAACAGGTGATACTTTTGCAGCATATCGTGCTGCTGGCAATGTAGCAATAAGCGCAAATACCAACGTAATAACACCACTAACAAGTAAATAAAATCCTTTTAATGAACTATTCTCTGCAATCAGTCTTTTAAGTTCTGAAGCGTTTTCAACTAAAAAAACCTCTGGTGAAATTAGTGTAGTAGATGCAGTCAAAATACCTTTGGCACTCACAGAACCTAATGCTATACCAATAGGTATACCTAGCAAACATAATAGAATTACTTCTATTACTACAATTTGATAAAGCTGACCTTTTTCCCCTCCAATTGCACGAAGTATTCCATAACTTTTAACTCGTTTAGAGACAGATATTTTCAAAATATTATAAATAACAAGTCCTGCTGCTAACAGTACCAAACCAGCAACCAATATACCGGCCAGCATCATAAAAGAAAAACCTGTATCATTACTATCTTCAGAATCGGCATTGTAAGAAATCCCCAATGCATTCAAATATACTACATTATAGCTAGTGTCTAGTTCATGAATTTGAAATTGCTCATTAATATCGTCTACAATCGTCTGGAATTTACCCTTATCAACAGTCCGTATATCAACATTATAATATACGTGAGAACTAGGAAGAACATTCTTTGCACTTCCTTCACCAACAATTCCAGTAATCATACCACTTGTGTATCCTAAATAATTGTTCTTTAAAATTCCTGTAAGCACAAATTCTGCTGTATATGTATAGCTATCAGCAATATTATGACGAAGTGATTTCTCCAAGGAGAGTGTGATTTTATCACCAATATGTTTTTCGATACCAAGATATTGTAATGTATCTTTTGATAAAGCTATTTCCATTGGTTTTTGAGGTAAACGCCCCTCCTCAATACTTGTATTTGCAGGATAAATGGAAGCATTATCGCCCAAATATTCTGTAAGACCAAGATTTAAAGCCGGTGTTAGTTTCATACTTCCTATATAAATAGACGCTCCTATATAAGAAAGCCTTTGATCTTTTCGAAGTGCATGCAACTGTTCTGCATCCATTTGCAAAAAAGTTGCGTATCGCTTCCCTCCAATCATAATTGCCTGCTGCTCTCGCATAGCAGCAAGAGCACCTATTGATTGACCTACAATTGTTGTCATCATTGTAGATAAAATAACTGCAAGCAAAATAAGAATAGAAGTAACTTTTTGCGATAGTAACTCTTTAATTGCTAATGTCCGATAGGATTTCATTCTTTTATCACCTCCGAAAGAACTCCGTCAATAATCTGAAACTGTCGAGATGCCATTTGAGCAATGCTCTTATCATGAGTAATCACAACAAGCGTCTTTCCCATTTCTTTCCATACATTCTGAAGTAGTTCCATAACCTCTCGGCCATTTGTGCTATCCAAATTTCCTGTGGGTTCATCTGCAAAAATTATATCTGGCTTTGCAATCAAAGCCCGAGCAATTGCTACACGTTGTTGCTGTCCTCCAGAAAGTTCGTGTGGCAAATGATCTAATCTTTCATAAATACCTAACAAACTTGTTATTTCTCTTACATAATCTTCATCTGGTTGCTTTCGATCCAAAAGCATCGGCATAATAATATTCTCTCTAGCAGTTAGAACAGGTATTAAATTGAATTGTTGAAAAATAAATCCAATACTTTTACGTCGAAAAGCAGCTAATTCCTTATCACTAAAAGTATAAATATCCTTTCCGTCATACGTTAAATTACCAGACGTAGGTTTGTCTAAACCAGAAAGTAAATGCAATAATGTACTCTTTCCGCTTCCAGAAGGTCCCATAATAGAAACAAAGTCACCAGATGAAATATTCAAATCAGCCTTATCTAACGCAATTACTCTACCTTCTCCACTTCCGTAAATTTTCGATAATCTTTTCCCAATAATATTCATATAATTAGTTCTCCTTTTATTTAATCCAATCATACATATCTACATAATTTACAATGCTATTTAATAAACTCATCGATTTCAAATGAATCAAAATAAAATTCTTTGATACATTTATCTTCTATATAGAATAAAGTAGGAACTCCTGCAATAACCATTTCTTCTACATTATTTATACTACTATAATCAATTTCAGGAGTCATAATGTTCGTATATACATCATTTCCTATTATTCTATAGCTATATGTAATTTTTTTTCCATACATATTCTTTTGGTTTTCATATTTTTCGTATGATTCACCTGGCAAAAAAACTATCTCTTCATTCTCATCTAAATATCCTACTTTTTTATTATATTTTTCACGTAAAGAATTCCAATCATACGCACCAACATGATTGTGGGATAAACTATAATCTATAAAATAAACTTTATTTTCTTTTGAGAAATTTAACACTTTATCCTTAACAAAATTGCAGGCTAAACAATTTTCACTATAAAAATAAACATAATAGTTTGTCTCTCTTTGTTCAAACATTTGATTTGTTGTAATTTTTTCTACATGTTCATAAGAATCCGATATTTTTGCAGCGGATACATTTATACTTTGTTGTAAAATTCCCAAAATCAATATTATGCTCAAAATAATTGTATTAATTTTTCTTTTAGTTTTCATATTTCTTTTCTCCATTCTTAATTATATTAATTGTATTCGAGAATTTTTTTATGCTTACAAACATTGAGCGCTTAAATATTACTGTATACTTATTTATTTCAAAAATCGTACATATTTCCTCTAAAAAGTCTGATAATTCTTCTATTGTCGGAAATATCTCCCACATAGCACTTTCTGCAGTAAACGTTTTAGAATATTTCTCGATTATAGATAAAAGTCTTTGATCTGTTTCACATTCATAATCCCTATATATTCTATAGTAATTATAGTCAAGTTCATCTATCCGTTTTCTCATTTCTTTTATATCCCTAACATATCCTATCCGTTTACATACCATCGCTACTAAATCAGCAGTGGCTTGACTATTTCCTCCAAATGATCTAAAACCTTTTTCTGGTATCCATATATAAGATATATCTATATTTATTAAACATTGAATGTTATTTTTCCAATCACATTCAATGAATTTAGAATCCATCTTCTTTCTCCCAACAGATATTACATTTTTTAAGATTGCAGGATAAGAAAGCGTATCCCTGCCATTATTTGTCCATGAAGCAAATAATATCTTACCTTGAATAGATAACTTATTTATAAGCTTTTCATATTCTTGTCCCATTTCCAGATTATTCGTTGAAATACAAATAACAATAAGTTTTACCTCTATGTTTAAAAGCCATTTTAATGCTTCACACAAAGTCAACGAATTTCCTTGATTAGATTCATTAAGAACTTTTACAATATAAAACTCTGTGTCTGTTTGGGCTAATGTCCGATATACCATACTACCATGCCCGTTTTCATCTTGATATTCATTCTCTATTATTTCAATTCCAGCCTCACTTCTTTTGAACGTTATCCCGCCAAATATATTATTACCTGAAAGTTCTCTTTGTACGCCACTATCAACAATTGCACATCTCACTTCATCTTTCCCACCTATCATATATAAAAAACAGCACTACTTAGTATCTTAAATCTTTATACTACTTAATTCTAATAGCTATGAATCACTTATTACCACAAATCAGTAATTTCTTTGTCTAACTTGACAGTACATCTGTTAGGATTAGATCCTGTATTATTTTTCCAATGTGCACAGTCGTAACAACAGTCTTCATTTGTGCCAGGGCAGCTCTGTCCTGAAATATCCATTGCGTATGTATCCTGAATTTTTTTAATTTCCATAATCAATACCTCTCTTTTTATGAATAGATACTAAAATAGTGCTGTTTTTATCACATTATTACAATATGCTTAACTTATATTTTATATTTTCCATTGCACAAACCACTCCAGATGGAGTTAAAAAATCTCCTGAAAGTGCATAATTCAAAAATTTGCATCGACTGCTGACACAATGTTCCAAATGCCCACACCCTTCACATAGAGGATTGCACTTAGCATTTATAGTTTGAAATTCTAATATTTTATCCTCTTTAAATCCCTCTTTATTAATATTTCCTAGAAGAAATTCTGATTTCCCCACACAATATGTACAGGGATATATATCCCCGTTAGGATATAAAGTAAAGTAGTTTTTTCCAAATCCGCATTCCCCCATTTTCCTACAATAAAAATTTGTCATAGGAAATCGTACGTTTTTTTCTTCCATTTGATATTTTTTAAGTTTAACCAGTTCCTCATATAGAATTTTAAATTTACGCTCATTCCATCTTGGATTATAATAATCAAGAGCACCACCAACTATGCGAAAACCCATTTCTGCTAAAAATACACTATTTTTATATAGATATTGAACAGTATCAGGTAATACTGTAATTCTAGCCATGGCATCAGCTCTTTTCTTCAACAACGCCTTTATATTCTCTTCTATTTTTTCAAAAGTCCCTAAACCATTGTTCATAATTCGATAGCTGTCATTTACCTCTGGTGTTCCATCTATACTGACTGACAAATTAAAATCCATCCATTTTGTTATAAAGTCAAGAATATCACCCTTTAAATAAAAGGCATTTGTTGTAATTCCATAATGTCTTTTAATATTGGGGAATACGTCATTAATCTTTCTTATGGTGTATTCTATCAATGGAAAATTCAATAATGGTTCGCCACCATGAAATTCAATAATTATTTCTTCACCAATACATATTGCCTGTTGTATATGATGTACTAAATTGTCAACAGTCTTTTTATCCAAGATGTAATTTTTTTTCTCCACACCTTCATAGCAATATTTACATGAAAAATTACAATTTGTTGTTACCCACAAATTTACAAACATTTTTTGTCCTCTTCTATTCCCCAAACAATGTCCTGAATACATTTTTTTCTTTCAGAACAAAATGTTTCAAACTCTTCTATTTCCAAAAAATCTGCCAAACATTCTATGCAAAAAATGTTAACATCACATTTTTTACATTTCTCAGGAATTTTCCTTGTCATTTCTTTATATGAAGCATTTTCCTCATAGTTTATGACTTCCTTTATATTATTTATTTCACCCAGTTTACAACCAAATTCACGCAATGTGGCACAACCATAAATCTTTCCATCATAATCTACAAAAAAGTTACCTCTTCCAGCTCCACAACCACTTGATTTAAAATTCCTTTTAAAATTTGTTTTAACATTTTCAGAAAGGATTTGTTTACTTTCTTCATAATCTTCACCTTTTAGTTCCAATTGATGTTTATTTTTTTCCCCTCTTCCCACTGCTGAAAATGATCGTATAATTGGATGCGTATTTAATTTCTCATTAAGCTTGTAAAACTCTCTGATATATTTATGTGTTATATGTGTATCTACCATTGATAATGATATTTTATGGAAATTATTATGTTGTAATAGTTGCACAGCTTTTACAACTTTATCATAAACTCCTTTGCCACGGATTTTCTCGCATGTTTCATCATCAATACCATCTATACTTATATCAATCTGCGAAAATGTGTTAACAATTTTTTTGACATTTGCATTATTAATGAGTGTCCCATTTGTCATCAAAAATATCTTTCCTTTATACTGATTTTTCAACCAATCTATCAATTCTATGAAATCATCTCTTATCATAGGCTCTCCCCCTGTAAGTATAATAGAGGTCGGATTATAGCATAAAATTGACTTCATCCTCGCCATCATTTCATTTTTTGAAACTTTTTCAGCTATGTTTTCACTGTATTTTGCATTATAACTACAATGTTTACATAACAAATTGCACCTATCCGTAATTGCCATAGTAATATTGAGTTCTTCTCTTACATCTTCTTCTGTTTCTAAAATAATTTTTAGACGCTTCAAGTGATTGATTATATCTTTAACAATCTTCCTATCTTCTTCATCATATAAATTCTGAAGTAACTCATCATCTGCCAAATTTTTATCTACAGCAAACTTAATTACAGAAAAGAGTTCTTCACTTAACCTATACCAATTTCTGGTACACTTATTAACCAACACTACTCTATTCTCTTTTCTCAATATTATTGTGTGTTTGCTAAACCTCATAGCTCTCTCAACTCTCCAATCTTATTATTTTGTCACATATACTTAATATTTCAGGTCTATGTGTAATAATTACTGCGGTTCTTCTTTTCAAGTATTCTTTCAAAATACTACAAATTATCTTTTCGCACTCAACATCCATTGCTGAAGTAGGCTCATCCAACAAAACCCAAGGCTTATTTTCTAAAACCATTCTAACAAGTGACAGTTTTTGAGCCTCTCCACCTGACATATTCCCACCTTTTTCTAATATTTCGTAATTTAGATCATTTTCAAAAATAGAATAGTCAACTGTAAATTTCTTTAAGGTTTCTATAATTTTATTGTCACTTATATCCCTCTTTGCCGGGTTTAATATATCTCTCAATTTACCGCTCAAAATAACAGTTGACTGTGGTACGACACTGATATTTTTGTATAAATATTCTTCATCTATATTTTCCAATCCATACTTTCCATTTACTATAATCCGCCCAATGTCAATAGGAATCATCTTCATTATAATTTTTATCAATGTTGATTTTCCTACCCCGTTATTTCCAACAATTCCTACTATTTCTCCTTTGTTTATTTCTAAATTAAAATTTTTATATAACGTCAAATTAGAAGAAAATGAATATGTCAAATCAGAAATTTCTATTTTTTTTAACTCTTCTCTTGGATTTTCTTTTACAGTATTATCCCTTTTACTTCTATTACATATCTTTGTTATTCGTTCAAAGTAAGGCGTATAGCTTTTAATCAAAAGATAACTTTGAACAATGCTGTTGAGGGGACCACTAACACGCTGAATGTATATTGACATTGCAAAAACCCCTCCCACACCTACAACCTCTTTTTCAACTAGAATTACTCCTATCCCGATAGTAATCAGCAAGGCCATCGTATTGATTCCTAATCGAAAGTTTTGAGCGATATATTGTATTCTTGATATGCTAATGTTCCTATTTTTTACATTTCTGCTCTTTTCCCAATATTTATCACGAACACCCTCAACATATCCCATAATATTCAAATAGGGAGCATTTCCAATACTTTCTTGTAAAAATGCAGCTTCTTCTCCCCCTGCTTCTCGACATAACGAAGATTGTTCTTTTATTTTTTTTCCAAACCATGGTTGACTTATAACCAGTACCCCTATTAAACCCAATATTACTATGCCCATTAAAGAATAAAATTTAAATATTATAAACACGACTCCCACTAAAGATAATATGCTAATAAATAATTCTGGCAAAAGTGTAGTCAAAAATGATGATATATTACTCAAATCATCATCTATGCTCATATATATATCTCCATTGGCTAAGCTATCTCTATCAACTGTTTTTGTATGTAATACTTTATCAAAAACTTTATTTTTTAATTGATAATATAATTCTTGCTCAAATTTACAATACAGTATGCTCTGTATATAATTGGAAATAACCAAAAGCACACCACAAATCAACATTTCACCCCAATACATACCTACTGCCTGTAAATCACCTTTTTCCAGCCCTTGATCAATAATTTTACTTATAAATCCAGGAAACAGTAGGCTGGTTGCTGTTGCTATAAATGACGGAATGAAACACTTAAAATGTGTAAGTATTAATTTAGAAATTTTTATGTCTAATTCGTTTAAAAATTTTATAACCATTTTGTTCTATTACCATATCTCCCTGTTACTTTTAATCCATATTCTATATTTTTTATATTTTATTTCTATAATTTTTGCGTAGATTGTTATTTTTTTTGCCTACATAGCCCCAAGCTTCTCTATTCATACTAAATCTAATTCATAGATGGCATATAGATGGCATTGCAAAAACGTACAATGGCATATAGATGGCATTGCAAAAACGTACAATGGCATATCGTTGCCATTGTACTATAAACATATTTTTGTTAAACTATTTGATAACAAAATAAAATATACTGAAATTTGTATCCCTTCTGGTATAAAATGTTTTCATATTAACTTTAAAGATGTTCCTCACTACCTTGGAAAGGAGATAACATTTATGGCAAACGAAACAATGAACCTGAACACCCCTATTTTAACCCTTGACTCCGATACTGTATTAGAAACTGCTCAATCAAAAGCGGATTTAATCTGGCATGACATCCAAAATGCCTATCGTACCAGGAAAATTCTCACCGGTATTCTGGGAGGTATTGAAAAGACCGAAGCCGGCAGCTTAATAGCAATTATTTACTATAAGGATTACCGGGCTGTCATCCCTATCTCGGAAATGATGATCAATCTGGTCCAAGATGAAGCCCATGACTACGGTGACATTTCCCTCCGCCAGAATAAGGTTCTGAATAATATGCTTGGCTGCGAAATTGATTTCATTATCAAAGGTCTGGATACCAAATCCAGAAGCATCGTTGCCAGCCGGAAAGATGCTATGCTGAAAAAACGTCAGATTTTCTATTTTGATCAGGACTCTTCCGGGCAGACTAAAATCCATGAAGACCGTATTGTACAGGCCAGGGTCATTGCCGTTGCTGAAAAAGTAGTCCGGGCAGAAATCTTTGGTGTAGAAACTTCCATCCTTGCAAGAGATCTGTCTTTTGACTGGCTGGGTGATGCCAGGGAGCGATTCCAGGTAGGGGAACACATTTTGGTACGTATTCTGAACGTAGATGGAGATTCCCCTGAAACGCTCTCCATCCATGCAGATGTAAAAAGCGTGGAAGGCAACACCAGCAAAGAAAATCTGAAAAATTGTCGGGTACAGGGAAAATATGCCGGAACGGTGGAAGACATCCACAAAGGAACTGTTTTTGTCCGGTTAGAATTGGGCGTCAACGCCATTGCTCATAGTTGCTACGACAGCCGCACCGTTGGAAAGAAAGATAAGGTGTCCTTTGTTGTGACACATATTGATGAAGAACGGAATGTTGCAGTTGGAATTATCACTCGGATTATTAAACAGAATATTTAACATCAAGATGGAGTAAAAAACTATTTTCTATCATTATGAACGATAAAAGGATAAAATTGGAAGTTACTCAAAATTAAGCACCTACGTCTCAAACTAAAATAAAGTAAAACGCTTGCATCTATCATTTTAGGTGCAAGCGTAATTAAGGAGAGTATGGGCTTTATCCTGTTTCAGGCATCTGCTATGCAGGTGGAAACAACGGGTTATTCACCCTGAAAAACCCAAAGCCTTAACTGACTGAATTTTCACCAAAAGTTATCAAACAAGCTCTGGAAAGTTGCCAACATTTCTCTTATACTCTTCTCGTTTTAGACTTCCCCAACTTTTCGCACATTATAAAATATTTTCTTGTCCCTATTATATAACCTCAACTACAACTCATAAGAAGTATAGATTAAATCTCTATTAAAAAATCATTTGAATATTACTCTAAATCAAACAATACTCCAGTATATGCTAATCGTATCCCTTTATTTGCATAATATTTTATCAATTCTTCAACAGCTCTAATATCCTTTATTTCAATATTAGGATGTGTTTCCATAAAATATTCTCTATTAATAAACCATAATGGATCATCAAATATACTTTCGTTAACCTCTATTCCATAGTTTTGTCTTTCATCCCACAAGTCAGAAGGCATTAACCACAACCAATTAATATTTGCTAAAATTTTAAAATTATCATATAAATAGGCTGCTGTAGAAATTGTACTTTTTATTTCCGTAATTGTTTCCCAAGGAAATCCTATAATAAAAGAAAAAAAAGCTTTGTCTTGTAGATCCAACTCATATAAATGTTCCGCACATTCCTCTAACTGTGCTATAGTAATCCCTTTTCTAACTTTTTTAAGCCCTTCATTGTAACCAGCTTCTACACCAATTTGAATATTATCTATAATTTTCTCGGGAATATTTTCCAAAAATCCAACCTGCATTAAATCAGTTACCCTAGCCTCAAATGATATTCTTAGATCCAAACTCTTTTTTGAAAGTAAATTCAAAATATTCTTAGCTCTTTTAACATCTGCCGTAAAACAGTCATCGACAAAGTATATTTTCGCATAATTACTTTTTGTTTTTTCTTTTATAGTTTCTACTTGAGACATAATATTATTTACAACATATTGCTCCGTCAATCCTCTCCATATATGTTTGTACAAAACAGAACAAAAAACGCATCTAAATCTGCAGCCTCTAGAAGTTTCTAACCCTATACACCCATAACTATTTTTAGGTACTTTAGAATAGTCAACGTTTTTAATTTCCTGCAACTCCTTGATTTCCATTAATTCATTTTTTACAGTTTCTACTACTTGTTCCCCATCATAAAACACAATGTTGGGAATTTTTTTTAACTCATTATAATTCTTTACATTTTGTATTACACTTACAATATTCTTTTCTCCTTCTCCTTTCAAGGCTATTAAATACGGCATACCTGTAATTATATATCTTGCAAAATAAGATACATGAATCCCTCCTACACAAATAGGTATATTGGGAAACTCTTCATGTATTTGTTGTATCATTTCTTTGGTTACACCCCAATTCCCCGTTGTAGCAGAAAACAAAATAGCATCATACTCTTTATTGTCAAATAAATTTCCAATAAATTTTTTAGCTTCTACATTCGTATCAAAATATTGTGACCTAGAAATTATGGACGGATCCACAATATCCACCTCAATTCCATTATCTTCTAAAATGGTAGCTAAATAATAAAGTGCCAGTGGTGGCATTGAGCGCATTCCAATTGTATTACATTTTGGATGAACCGGCAAAAATAAATATAATACTTTCATATATTCCTACTCTCCGCTAATTTCTATTGCATTTTTCAATAATGTTTCTTGCTTTTAAAGTTCCACACGCTTCCGCTAAGCTTTCTATTGCTTCTACTCTTGGCAAATAGTTTGCTACATTCTTATTTTCTTCGCAAAGTTTTTGATATATTTCTTCTATTGTCAATTTACCATCTATCTTTTTTATAAATGTTAATGTTGCATCATCTAACTGCGCAATTATTTTTCCGTTTCTACAAATGGCATAATATTGGGGAAACTTTTGGATTTGAAAGTCTTTATTATTTTTTAAAACTGGAACATCATCTTTTGACCATGTGGTTGTCATATTGATGACTTCTATGCTTCCCTGTGCCGGCTGCGTTCTTTCTACTTTTAAATAATAGTTATACACAGAAGTCGCATTAACTTTTTTTATCCAGTCTTTATATTTTTCAAACAATTCATCAGCATTTTTACCATTCATTTTCCCCATATTTATAGCAACATAAGATGATCTTCTTAAATGTGCCTCAATTGAGAATTTAAAATCTAAAATCACCGTTATTTTAAAATCATTGCCTAATTCTGTACGTAACTCATCTATTAAAAACGGTTCTTTTTCTGTCCCTATTGCTTCTCCTACCATATATGCTCGCCCATTGATATTTAAATGCCTTTTATACCCCCGTATAATATTCAATGTAATTTCTAAACCATTTTCTCCCCCATTTCCTGCTATTGGAAAATTCCAGTCTTGTGGCACAGCAATAAAAGGTGGATTTACATATATTTCATCAAATGTTGTATTACCAAGATTTTCATATAAAGATCCTTCTTTCACTCTTACCTTATCCTCAACATTATTTAAAACAATGTTAAATTTTGTAAAGGGAATTGTTTTATGATTAATTTCTACCAAGGTAACACTATTAGCCTTATTAGCAGCACAAATTCCTTGAATTCCACTTCCGGCACATAGGTCTAAAACTTTATCTACTCGTTTAGATGTTATATTCTCTGTTAATCTATATGTATCCATGCCTATATAAACAGATGGATCCTTTATCCTGCAATTAGGATTATTATAAGGTAATCCCACTAAAAAATATTTATCCAAAAAGGAAATTATAATATAACTGTCCGTCTGAACATAACCATCACTTTTTATAACAATCCCTAATTCAATCAATAAATTCAGGAACTCGGTACCAATTGTATTTTCAATCTCATTTAATTCAATCTTATCTCCTAGCAATAATAATTTCAACAATACTCTTTTGTCTTTTTTTAGCTTTAACAATTCTAATTGAATATTATCATATTCATTTGGTAAGGGATTAAAAAAATAATTCTGATGCTGCCTGATTTTTTGGTTTAATGTGTCATAGCAAGTATCATCTAAATAATTTCTTAATTTTTTAATTTTTTCTATATTTATTCTTATCATTGTTTTCTCCTTGTCAATCATGTTTAACAGAATCTCTTAAGCAAAATAGTCCTATATATTCTAAACTCATTTTAAAGAATAAGACCTTTGATTTACTTTTCTCTGCATTACAATTTATCTTATAATTATTTATACATGCTTATAAAACACTTCAAAACTTTCTAATTTTTCTTTCGATTTTTCTAATCATTAAAACACACATAATTATTTGTGCCATACAAACCCATGGAGTAATAAATGAACCTATGCTTTCATATCTTAATATAATATCAATTATACTTGTTAATATTAAAATTACAAATCCATATCTAAACATAATTTTACCAGCATATATATTGGCTTTCTTAAAAATGGTTTCATTTTTCATTGCCGCAGGTGTCCTCCAACCAATCCACCTATTTTTTTTTGGCGTCTTTGTTTTCATCCCCATTCCTAATCCAACAAGCAGAATTGGAATGCAAAGTGTGAAGAATATTTCTAAATTACTCATAATTATCTCCTTTTCTACTCAGAGAGAGTTAGAAGAACCTCATTTCAATAATAATATTCTGTCTAAACTCTCTCCACTAGCTCACCATCATTTCACTGTAAATACAGCTCCAACAACTGCTAATACTACTACTGCAACACCTGCCAATGTTGCAACAGCCGCATTTGCATATCCTATAGCATTGGCTACGCCCTCAGCGTTTCCTACCCAATTTGTATTGGCTGCTACAGATCCTCTCTGTCCATCTTGAGCCAAACTGTACATTTCCGGACTTTCATACATACGTATCACCTCCTACTGAAAAGTATTTATGGTTAATATTCCTCACAATCAGTAAGGTATTACCATACTATCGTTTAATTCGTCCAAGGAACAGACTTAATAAAAATAATCGTATATTAGTACATCTTGTCCAATTGTCAGTTCATCTTTTAATTCTGCTACTTTAATAAAAGATAATTCTATTAAGCTCTGAATAAGCTCTTTATATATCTCTGTATCTTTATTTTCAAAACTAATACGTATCTTTTTACTATCCTTTTTCACCTCATTTTTATAATTGATTAAAACACTGCCAATAAAATCTTTTAAAACTTGCTGGTTGAAACTCTTCGTTAAAACTATCTTTCCTATAAATGATGTTTGATTTATGTAAACTTTTCCATTTACAATACTAATAACTCCATAGATTTCATCCTCTTTTCTAAGTAAATAATAATCTTCCACATACATAAATACTTTTGCACGAATACTGATTGCATTATACAATTCTTCAGGTGTATTATAATCTCTCATATCTAAAATAGTATCTTGATCGTTTAAAATTTTATAAATTAACTTTAAATCACCTTCACTACATCTATATATTTCAAAATCATTTATTCTTTTTATGTCGTGTCCTTTATACATTTTTTCTACTCCTCTCACTTTAATAATTTCTCGCCTTTCTCCCTCATATAAAAAAGAATACACATCGTTCTCTACCACGTCCTTTTCTACCTCTGGATATTTTTGTATCATTAAATTTATTATTTCTTCTACTGTTCTCTTATTATTTATAAATTCTAAGATTTCCTTTCCTTGCTCATTAATAATAATAGCATCATCGTATGTTTTACCATTTTGAATTATCAATTCACTGTTTTTTAGTTCTTCTCTAACAAAAGCATTTTTAATCCTTTTCAAAACTATGCAATCTTTACATTTTCTATCAAACATCTTTCTCTCCTATTTATATAATTTTTCAAGTGTAAATTCTTCAAGATGATGCATTATATCATCATCTACTAAATCTATTTCAATATTATCTTCATAAAAAATTTTCGGCAGCTCTTGTAAATCGTATTTCATATCTTCTATACAAACCACAAACTCCGCAAGTTCTCTAATTACAGGAATATCCCAAACTTTTCCTAATCCTGCTTTCCAATAATCTTTTAGAGAATGTCTTTTTAGATTTCCCACTGTTACTGGAATATAAGCTGAAGCTGTAAGATTGCCATCTGACTTTATCTCTGAAAATATATTATTTTTAAAATTTAATGTAGTAAATCTTCTGAGATGATCTAAAGGATCACTCCAATCTATTCTAAACTTGTTATTATAATCTCTCTTAGCGTTAAATCTTTCGATATATGCAACTAATTCTCTATATTCCTCTTCCGATGCAAATAATTCACTTTTTCCTTCAACCGCTTTTCCCAATGGCATCAAAGGCTGAACTTTAATTTCCCTTAGATTTTCAAATTTTTGAAGCAATTCAACTACCTCTGGAAATTGCTTGATATTAAATTGTGTCGGACTAAAAGCAACTGCCGAGGAAATTCCTGCATCATCAATAAAATTTAAAGCATCCAATACTTTTTCATAAATTCCATTAATCCCTCTCATACGTTCATGCGTTTTTGCATCTTTTCCGTCCAGACTAAGTTGTATATGTGTAAGACCAGCATTTCGTAAACTTATTACTCTATCTTTAGTTAAAAACCAACCATTTGTAACCATTGCTATATTCGGGACTCCACCATTTTTTAAGACTTCTGTTGCTCGCAAAACTAAATCATATTTCATCATTGGTTCGCCTCCACAAAAGCATGTAGAAAATGGTTTTATCACTGCTATTTCTTTAAATATTTCTAACATTTCTCTGTCTGAAATCTCGTTACGCAACAATTCGTTCCCACTCCTATTAAAACAATGCAAACATTTTGCATTACATTTATTAGTAATATCTATCGCTATGTGTAATGGTCCTGATAAAATATCACTTTTATCAAATTCCTGGAACCTATTTTCTTCTAAATTTTTATATTTATAATATTTACCCATCTCCCATTATACAGATGCACAATACATCTTTCTCCTTTCCACTACTTTAGTGTTCTAAATTTTATATAATATTGAATTATTCATAAAGCCTTGCAAATGTTTCACTTTTCTACACAATACTAAATGCTGCAATATTTCTACGTTTTCATTATTTTCACCTTCTCTACTAAATTTTTAGATATTTTTATTTTCATATCAGCTTTATTAATAACCATTTCGTCATGGCTTATTATTAAGACTATTTTTTTCTTCTTTATTTCCAATAAAAAATCTAAAAATAAATTAGCAATTTCTATACTAAGATTTGTGGTAGGTTCATCCAACAAATATATATCTGCTTTTTTCAAAATAGTTCTCAAACATAAAACTATTTGTCTTTCTCCATCTGAAATCTGCTGCAAATTTTTCTTTCTTAGCTCTTCTAAGTGAATTTTATTTAATAATTCTCCTCCACCTATTTGTATTATTTCGTCTTTAATTTTCTTTAAAGAATTCTTATCCAAAAATTTACATAAATATTCTTCGACATTCATATATGGAACTTTTTCATTCTGTAGCATAACTGATATATTATTTTTCCTTAAATAGAATTTATCTATTTTCCCTAAATTTTCATCTGAATAATAAACATTCCCTGTATATTCATTAAATAATCCCAACATTCCTTTTAAAAATGTTGTTTTACCTATCCCATTTTCTCCAGTAACAACATACATATTATTCACTTCTAGCTTTTCGTTAAAGCAAAAAAGATTTCTTATACAAAAATTCTTTATATCTATTTCTTTTATTTTTTCCAGACAGACTGTCCCATTATTTTCAAGCGGAATACTAAAAATTTCATTTATACGGTCAATAGAACTTTTCACGTCTTGATATTCTTTTCCCAATCCGAAAAAGTATTTAATCAGCGTTAAAAGATTTAAAAAATATATATTAATTATTGTATATTGGCCAATTGATAATTGACCTTTCAAAACTAATGCCCCTCCCAATATTAGGGTTATTGCTTGGAAACACACACAAACAATTTGATCCAATGTTTGAAATAGAAGTCCAACTTGATATGCTTTATATGCATGCCAAAAAAAACTCTTATAACTGCTATTTAAAACTTTTCCAAATATATTAAAAATAGAATGCACTTTAATTTCTTCACGTAATACTAATTGCTCATTCAACGTATTAAAAAAATCACTTTGATTTTCCTTAAATTTGTAATTTCTTTCATAAATTTCCCCTTTTAAAAGCAAATAAATAAAAATATATATAAGAATAAATACTCCTGTAACCCCAAAAATCGGTTTACTTAAATAAAATAACAAACTTATCAGAAAAAACATTACGAATAAATTAATAGTAGCAGTAATAATTTTATCAAAAAAGAAATCAACCACTATTCTACTATCCGAATTTAAGCGTTGCGTCATATATGTAGGTTCATATTCAATCTCTAAAGGAATTTTCTGCAGATGGAGTATGCCCCGACTATTTATTTCAAATGAAATATTATTCTTAACCTTCATTATTTTTAAGTTATATATATATGACAAAAATAGTGAAATAATCCCCACCCCAGCAATAGTTATTGCGTATTTTATGACCTCTTCAACATTCTTTATGTCTATAAGCATATCAACAAACATTCCGTTCATATACGGTAATAAAGTAGATAATATAACCGATATGAATTGTATTACTAAAATTGTTACTAGAAGGTATCTTCTTATTTTTAAACTATCCTTTAATAATTTATACAATGTTTTATCTCCTCATTAATTTTTATAAAATTAAAAATCAAGTCAGCATAGCCACATAAAAAATTTATTATCTAAATATGCTATGTACTTATCATTTCGTTTAAAATTTCTATTTAATATTTTTAAAAATAATGATAATAGAATTTTATTATTATGGTATTCATAGTACCAAGTAATACAAATAAAGTTTGATATCTGCTTTATATCTATTATGATCTTGTTTTTACGTTTACTTGATAAAGCAATAAATAGAAAAAGATAATAATTAATTTTGTAGAAGCATTTTTGTTCTACAATCCCTTCTGGTATCTCTGTCAAACTTTTATTTTCATCAAGTCGAATTACTATACGTTTTTTTATAATAGATTCCATGGAAATATACTCTATTAGTTTTTTAACACTTATCATATTTATTTTCACCATTCCAATATAATTATTAGCACATTTTAATACTTTTCCTAAACCATAAAGTCAACCTTTAAGATCCACTATTCTGTAAAATAGAACCTGCCTCCCGATTGATAATTTTGTTCTACCAGTTCCAAGATTAGTGAATTCATAACTCTACCACACATAATAATCAACACTATATATTCTAATTAGACTCTTATTGAGAAAATTGATTATTTTTTGTTTTTCCCACATTACAATATTTTCTATATTTTGCCCATATTTTTTGTCTAAATCGAACTTTTTTCTTCCTATATGGCATATTTATTTCTTATGTTTTGTCCCAACTTGGCACACTTCTGCGATTTACAGGGAAATCTACCCATGTTAAAATGATACTGTCAAAATTGTATGTAGCGAAAACGCAGCTTTCCAGGGAATGCCTCTTCTCTGGTGCAAGCTGCGTTTTTTCGTGCATGGAAAGGAGTATTACAACTAAATATAGAATAAGCGTTCCTCCGTATTGACCGGACGGAAGCTTCTATGAGGCAGGAAAACTATAAGCCAGGGCAAAGTGAAAGATCTCACTTTGCCCTCTTTTTATGAAGGAGGTTCATTTACTTGAAAAACCATACTCACAAAGAAGCACCACCGGGCATGAAACATCATTGGAACTATGGCAAATATCTCTATACTGCCTTCCTTGTCTTTACTCTGATTGCCTGTAATGTACAACCCGTTATGGCTGCTACCATCTGGGACAAAGCTTCAGAAATCATGAAAGACGTATATAACCAGATTATCCTGATTTCCACCATTGCGGCTGTTGTAACTGCATCGGTTGCTTTGCTTTTGATGAATTTTTCCAAATCCGGAAAAACCGTGGATGAATCCAGGGCATGGCTCAAACGAATCATCATTACATGGGCTATTCTCAATGGTCTGGGATTTATCATGGCTTACATCACTCCGTTCTTTGCCGGCGGGCAGTGGAATGGATAATGCAGATAAGGAGGTGGCTCTGTCATGGGAATACTTGACGGAATTGTAGAATGGATTGCCGAACAGGTCATGAACATTCTGGATTTGATTACTACTTCTGTTCTGGGTGCACTGGGATGTTCCATGGATACTTTTCTCCGGTATTTTCCAGCAGCGGAAACAATGTACCAGATTTTTCTGGCACTGGCTATCGGACTCATCCTTTTAAACTGGGTTTGGCAGCTTTTTAAGAATTATTTTATGGGGACAGGGATTGACGCTGAAGATCCAATCAAATTATCACTGCGGACATTTATGTTCCTTTTCCTGACATTCTATGCCAAAGACATTGTGGATCTTCTATTGAATATTGCAGGAACCCCGTATAGCTGGATTCTGACTGAAGATCTTCCACCACTGGAATTTGCCAAATTCAATTCTGTGATCACAGTAATCCTGGGGGTATGTGCCAACGGTGCTGTTGCCATTGTTGCCCTCATACTGGTACTGATCCTTGCCTGGAATTACATCAAGCTGCTTTTTGAAGCTGCGGAACGTTACATACTGCTTGGAGTTCTGGTCTACACCGCACCTGTTGCGTTTTCCACGGGTGCTTCCCAGGCTACCGGAAATGTTTTTAAGAGCTGGTGCCGTATGCTCGGCGGACAGTTCTTTTTGCTTTTAATGAACGCCTGGTGTTTACGGCTGTTTACTTCCATGGTCGGAACATTCCTTGCAAACCCTTTATCACTCTAGGAAGGAGGAGATTATGAAACATAAGAAAACACTGCTCTGCAGCCTGCTATTGATTTCTTGTCTGATTCTTGTAACTTCCATGCCGGTCTTTGCCGCTGAACTTACAGAAGCAGAGGTACAGCAAGCTGTAGATGCACAGGGAAAAGAAACGGTAACCGGTAATGTCTTTATCTGGTTTCTGTGTGCCATTGCTTTTTTGAAGGTTTCTCAAAAGATTGACAGCTTTATGGCAAGTCTGGGAGTCAATGTTGGAAATACTGGTGGAAATATGATGGCTGAACTTTTAATCGCCGGAAGAGGTCTTGCAAGTTCCTTTCGAGGGCATGGAGGTGGAAGCCATAGTAGTTCCCATTCTTCCTCTCCCGGAAGTGCTGCAGTACAAAGTTCTTTCCTTTCCGGAGGATTAGCCGGAGCCGTTGGAAGGCAGACAGAGCGTTCTGCGGTAAATGCAGCCACCGGATATACCGAAGGGCCAAGTATCGGAAATGCACTCTATCAATCTTCCCTTGAAAAGGGCGGAGATTTTGCCAATAACGTTATCAGCAATATTGCTCAAGGAAACTATGGTCAGGTTGGCTCGATCAAAGGTGATGGGGCTGTTTCTGCATTTCAATCCTACATGGGAATTCAAAATGAAGATAAAACGGATCATTCCTATACCAATGTTGAGATTGGCGGCGGCAGGATAACAGGAGTTGAGTCCGGTTCCAATGGGGACAGCCGGGAATTTGCTATGTACCATGCCGATCAATATACGGCTCCTACCCAGGGAACCTATGAAACTGTTCAATCTGTAGACGGAGCTACCTGGTACAAACAGTATGCTGAAAATACGGTATCCAAAATTCCTTATGATGCTGGCGATGGAAAGATAGCCTACAACGAATCCATTGTCCAAAAGCTTCCTCCTACTCCTCCAAGAAAGGATCGGATTTAGTGATGGATACAGAACGCTCTGGACTTGACGAAGCAATGGATGTAGGCTCCAGTACCATTTCTCATCTAAAGTCCTTAAAAACAGCAGCCACTTTCTCCAAAGCAGGATATGGTGCAGCCCTTGGCGGGCCTTTTTCAGCAGCGATTGGCGCAGTCATAGCCAACCGGAATCAGTTCGCTAAAATTCTTCTTGTTATTCTCGCCATACTGCTGCTCCCGGTTTTATTTATTGTGATGCTCCCTGGTCTGATCTTTGGAAGCCTGACCGAGCAAAGTGATGTACTAAACAGCAACTCTATGATCAGTGAAAACATCCGTGCTTCCCGTGAAGCCATCGTTGAAGTGTTAGAAGAAAGCCATGAAGACATTCTGGCAGAGATCCATGCAGCAATTTCCCGTCTTCCACAAGGTGATACTGCATCCATCAATGATCCCTATACATACAGCATCTCCGTCAATGCCAATCTGCTGATTTCACAATTTTGTGCCAGCCAGGATGACTATAAAAACATCAACCTAAACCAATTAAAGAAACTCATCCGTGAAAACAAAGAAGGACTTTTTTCTTATGATGTAGCAACCGAAACAGTTACCATGGAAGTTACCGTTGATGGCGGTGCAGAAGGAGAAGCCGGCACAGAACAGGGACAGGCACAAACACAGACGGTTACTTTTACGAAACACACCTATACCGTTGTTTATGCTGGGGATTCCTATTTTGCAGACCATGTATTCCATCTTACAGACAAGCAGAAAGAACTTGCCAAAAACTATGCAGAAAATCTGACTGCTTTCTTTGGAACTGCTTCTTCCGGCATAGTAGCTGCTATCAATCTTAGTGATGAGGTATTGTCCTACCGCCCTGCTGTAGAAAGAGCCGCTGCGAAATATGGTATGAGTGATTATGTGGATTTAATTCTGGCAGTCATGATGCAGGAATCTGGCGGACGAGGGCTGGATGTTATGCAAGCAGCGGAAGGTGGATTTAATACCCGCTATCCCCATGTGCCAAATGGGATTACAGATCCTGAATACTCCATTGAATGTGGTATTCAGGAATTAAAATATGCCCTCGACAAAGCCGGCTGTACCGGATCTACGGACTTAGACCGGATTAAACTGGCTCTTCAGGGTTACAACTACGGTTCTGCATACATTGACTGGGCAATGGAGCGTGACGGTGGCTATACCAAAGAAAATGCGATTGCCTACTCTGATATGATGTGTGCAAGACCAAGCTGGCCTTATGACCGGTATGGGGATAAAGAATATGTGGATCATGTCCTTCGCTATTACCAAATTACTGCCAGTGGCGGCAGCTATCCCGCAAACGGCATGCAGATTCCACACTATCTCCAGACAGACTATGGAAACATTCCATACGGCGGGGGTTCCATCGCCAGCAGCGGATGCGGTCCGACAAGCTTTGCTATGATTGCCAGTTATCTTACAGGCACTACCATTACACCTATTGATGCAATATCCTGGTGCGGAAATTCCTATTACAAACCAGGAGTCGGCACTTACTGGTCTTATTTCCAGGCAGCGTCCGATCATTTTGGGTGTGGAACTGTCACACAGACCAGTGATCCCAACCAGGTACTTCAGGCTTTATCTGAAGGTCATCCGGTCATCAGTTCCCAAAGAGCTGGGCTTTTTACCAGTGGCGGACATTTTATTGTCCTTCGTGGTGTAACGGCTGGAGGTAAAGTATTAGTCAATGATCCCAATGACAGTTCCTCCAAAAACTACATCAACCGTGAATTCGATATGATGACGGAAGTGCATGCAACCGCAAATGCCTATTGGATCTTCGCTAAAAAATAAAGGAGACACTTATGAACAGAAAAAAAGCAATTCTGGCTATCTTTATGATGGCCTTTTTAATTATCATCGGATTTGTCTTTCCCTCCATCTGGAAATCCCAAAAAGGAAACAAAAAATCCGAGACAGAAAATACTCAACACGATAATAATGAAAATACCGAGACAGAACAAGCAGAAAATAACGAATCCATAAGCTTTCAGGATTTTGAAGCTTTGGAATACTTTTTCTCCAAGGAACAGGTGAAACTTTTTCAGGAAGAACTGACCTCCTATCTTAAAAACGTAAAACAGATGTCTCTAACTTCCATCCGTTTCCTTGCTGATGATACTACCTATCCCAATGCTTCTGATATTAATTTTTTGTTCCAGCTTCCGGATAAGTCCGTTCTTCCTGTGTACTACACTTTCTCTACTGGAAGATTCTTTTTCGGTGAGGAACGTACCCCTGATTCTGGAAAAGAAATCATCTATGAACGTCCGACAGATGACAAACTTCCTTCCATCACAACAGAGGAAATTGAACAGTTGCAAGAAGGAGGTTATGACGATACCTCCGTGAATTCGGAAAAAGCTGCCCCTGTCACAGAAGTTCCTGAAACTCCTTCCATGGAAGAACCAAAGGAGGTGCAGCCATGAACAATACTGAAGAACAACATCCTGTCTTCATCCCTCGCAATTTTATAGAAAAAGGGACCTTTATGGGCGGAATGTTTAAAATCCGTAATGCCATCGAAGGCGGTGTCCTAGCAATCCTGATCACCATTCCTGTTATCAATCTGCCTCTGACACTCACTGTCAGGATTATTATTCTCTGTATGACTGCTCTGCCTGCAGCTATGATTTCTCTAATTGGAATCGGTGGAGAAAGCATTACTGCGTTTTTAATGAACGCTCTGCGTTTTCTGAAAAACCGCCGGGTTATTTACCGTATGGATGTACATCCGGAGCCGAAAAAAAAGTACCGGATTAAAAAACCCCGTAACAAAGAACCCAAAACCAGAAAACGAAAACGTCATCCAAAGCAACCTGCAGAATCTTCTTCTGAAGAGAACTGCTCACAGATGTCTTCCGAAGAGGAAACAAAAGAAACCTCTGCTATTAAAAAAAAAGAACGCCGGCAGTTTGACACTTCTACAAAACGTGGAATACGCAAACAGGCTCGTGAAGACATCCGGATTCTTAAATATGAGTCCCGACAATTAAAAAAAGAACAAACCGCTGCACGTAAAAGTGCGAAAAGGCAGGCAAAACTTGAAAAACAACAGATAAAGCAGCAACTTTCGGAGGAACGAAAAAAAGAAAGAACTGCGAATAAAGCTTCCAACCAGCCTCCTGCTTCCGGGAAAAGCAAAAAGAAAAAGCGAAAAGAAATCACCTTGGAAGATTATCTTCCTATTGATAAGATTGCCAATGGTGTTATCTACACGACAGACCATCGTTATGTAAAAATCCTGGAGATTGAACCGATCAATTTCCTCTTACGCAGTGCCAGGGAACAACAGGGGATCATCTTCAGTTTCATCTCCTACCTAAAAATCAGTCCTGTGAAACTGCAGATTAAGATGATCTCCAAAAAAGCGGATATCAACAAACATCTGGAACAGTCCCGTTTGGAAATGGAACGGGAATCAGATCCTAACTGCCGGCAGTTACAAAAAGACTATATCCAATTTGTCCGGCAGTTAAGTTCCAGAGAAGCGGTTTCCAGACGTTTTTTCCTAATCTTTGAATACGAACCTTTCAATGTGAATCGGAAGGTGGAGGAAAAGGAAATCCTGGCAGCTTTGGAAACTGCTGCACAGACCGCAAAAACCTTTCTATATCAATGCGGCAACGATGTGCTGGTTCATGACAATGAAGATGAGTTTACAACCGATGTACTCTACACTTTACTGAACCGTACCAAATGTACCGAAACACCTTTGCCAAAACGGATTAACCAGGTACTTACCCGCTATATGGAATCTGGCCGTGAGCAGGAAGTGGATAACATCCATATCAATGAATTCATTGCACCAGAGTCTTTGGACTTTAAGCACAGCAACTATGTGCTGGTAAATGGCATCTACCATTCTTACCTGCTGGTGCCGTGCGATGGTTACAAAGCAAAAGTAATGCCAGGTTGGCTGTCCCTGCTTATCAATGCTGGCGAAGGAATTGACATTGACTTTTTTCTGCATAAACAGCCCAAAGATAAGATCCAGCAACGTCTTGGACAGCAAATCCGGATCAACCGTTCAAAGATCAAAGATGCCTCTGATACCAATGCGGATTTTGATGATCTGGATTCTGCCATCCGTTCCGGCTATTTCCTCAAACAGGGACTTGCTAATAATGAAGATTTCTATTACATGAATCTTTTGATTACAATTACGGCAGGTGATCTGGAAGAACTGCAATGGCGGATTCAGGAGATGAAAAAACTTCTCATCTCACAGGATATGGATCTGCGGTCTTGTTACTTCCTGCAAGAACAGGGATTTTTATCTTCCCTTCCTCTTGTAAACCTGGATAAGAAGCTCTATGAACTCTCAAAACGAAATGTCTTAACCACCGGAGCTGCCAGTTGCTATCCTTTCGTCAGCTACAGCATTTGCGATGACAACGGCATCCTATTTGGAGTAAATAAGCATAACAACTCTTTAGTGATTGCTGATATTTTTGACTCCAAACAATATAAAAACTCCAATATTGCGATTCTTGGCACTTCTGGATCCGGAAAAACCTTTACCATGCAGACTATGGCACTTCGTATGCGGCGTAAAGGAATCCAGGTATTTATCATCGCACCGTTAAAAGGTCATGAGTTTTATCGGGCTGCCAGAAATGTAGGAGGAACCTTTATCCAGATTTCTCCTGCCAGCCAAAACTGCATCAATGTCATGGAGATCCGAAAAGTAGATAACTCTGTCAATGAGCTGCTGGACGGTCCAACTTTAGACGCATCTGCCTTAGCCAGTAAGATTCAGCGTCTGCACGTTTTCTTTTCTCTGCTCATTCCAGATATGAGCCATGAGGAAAAACAGCTTTTGGACGAAGCACTGATTAAAACCTATGCAAGAAAGGGAATCACCCATAAGAATGAATCCCTCATTGATCCCAAACACCCGGAGCATTATAAAGCGATGCCAATTCTTGGAGATGTATATGATGTTTTGATGGAAACCGAAGATACCAAACGGCTGGCTCACATCCTGAACCGTCTTGTCCATGGCTCTGCTTCCTCTTTTAACCAGCAGACCAATGTAGACCTGACCAATAAATATACTGTTTTGGACATCTCAGAGCTGACCGGCTCCAGCGATCTCTTAACGGTGGGGATGTTTGTTGCTCTGGACTATGTATGGGATAAAGCCAAAGAAAACCGTACCGAAGAAAAAGCTATTTTCGTAGATGAAGTATGGCAGCTCATCGGTGCTTCCAGTAACCGCCTGGCCGCTGAATTTGTTTTGGAGATTGCCAAGATTATCCGGGCATACTCTGGTGCCGGTATTTTTGCAACCCAGGATCTTAATGACTTTTTTGCTCTGGATGACGGAAAATATGGAAAAGGCATTATCAATAACTGTAAAACCAAAATTATTCTTAACATGGAAGATGAAGAGGCACAACGTGTAAAAACCATTCTTCGTCTTTCCGAAACCGAAGTTATGAATATCACCCATTTCCAACGTGGAAACGGACTGATTTCAACAAACAACAATAATATCACTGTGGAATTTAAAGCTTCCAACCTGGAAAAAGAATTAATTACCACAGACCGACAGGAACTCCTGGAAATCTTGAAACGCCAGGATAAAAAAGTCGGTTAATGTTACCTGCAGCCCGAATGTGGCTGCTTTTCTTTTTAACAAAGGAGGAGATTTATGTTAAAACCAGCAAAACAACCTCATATCCGGCTAACCGCCCTTTTTCTTTGTGTCACGATGTTTCTTAGCACACTCTTTTTCAATGCCCATACCGCTTATGCTGCAGATGGAACCATTGATTATACGGCAGGAGCCAAAATTCCATACGGGGACTATTATACTTCCCGCATGAGTTTTGATGGTAATAATACGGCTTATTGCGTTGAACCATTAAAGAAAACACCTGCTTCCGGACAATATCCTTATAATCTTTTAGGAAAGGATTCCCCACTTAGAAAAGCACTCTACTATGTCAATGGTGGATACGGCTACGAAAAGCTCATAAAAGATCAATATTTCCAAGGATGGTCCGATGACAACTCTTATGTCATTGGTCATCTGGTCGTTTCCTATATCCACGCTGGAAATAACGGGGACACCGGTGCCTTCCATGGCGCACCTCAAAATTATATTGACAAAGCATTGGAAGTTGCCAACGCCATTGAAGGGCTTCCTGCCCCACCAGAATCCTTCCGTGCTTTTATCGTTCCTGGCGATGCTTCCCAAACTTTTGCAGGAAGCTGGTATCAGGTTCCAAACGGCTTTATCGAACTGCAGAAATCCTCTGCCAATACCGATATTTCCGATAAAAATGGCAATTACTCTTTAGAAGGAGCCAAATACGGAATCTACAAAGGGGAAGAACTGGTAGAAACTCTTGTTACCGATAAAAAAGGATATGCAAAATCCAAAGAACTGGCAGAAGGAAGTTACACCGTTAAAGAAATCAGTGCCCCAGAAGGATTTGCTATAGATACTTCCGCCCATAATGTTACGGTAAAAGCAGAAGGAACATCTACCGTAAAAGTAAAGGATATTCCTCAAAATAATCCCGTAAAACTGCTCCTTAAAAAGCTGGATGCTGACACACAGCAAAATTCTGCACAGGGAACCGGCTCTCTCGCCAATGCCGAATTTACAATAAAATTCTATACAGAGCAGTCAGCTACCGATCCCGGAGCAAATGGTAAGAAACCGGTTCGCACCTGGATATTGAAAACAGATGCCTCTGGAGAAATCCATTTTACAAAAGATTATTTGGTATCCGGGGATGAATTTTTCTATGCCAGTGATGGAAAGACCGTCTGCTTCCCACTGGGTACAGTAACCGTACAGGAAACCAAAGCCCCTGCCGGCTATCTTCCAAACGAATCTGTTTTCGTGCAGCAAATCACCAGTACCGGTACGGAAGAAACTATCTCTATTTATAACGCTTCTTCTGTCGAAGAACAGGTCTTCCGAGGCGGCGTCAAAATTCAGAAGCGGGATCTGGAAACTCAGGGAACACAAGCACAAGGAACCGCATCTCTTGCAGATGCCGAATTTACCATTACCACTCTGAACAAACAGCCAGTATGGGTAGGTGGAAAGCTCTATGAAAATGGTCAGGCAGTGCTTACAATCAAATCGGATACACATGGTATTGCTGCAAGTGCCGCTGATGCCCTGCCCCTTGGACATTACCGGATAGAAGAAACCAAAGCGCCTTCCGGATACCTAACCGATGGTGCAAAGGCTCTTGAATTTGACATCACCCAAAATGGAGAAATCGTAGATTTAACAACAGAAGAGACTTCTGTTTCTAACCAGATTATCCGTGGCGGTGTCAAAATCCAAAAACGGGATCTGGAAACAGGAGAAGCCAAACCACAGGGAAATGCTTCTTTAAAGGATGCAGAATTTACAATCACCAATCTTGGTCCAAATCCTGTTCTTGTGGATGGAACCCTTTACGAAAAAGATCAAGTAGTTCTCACTTTGAAGACAGATGAAAAGGGGCTTGCTTCCACCAAAAAAGATACGCTCCCTTATGGTCATTACCGGGTTGATGAGACAAAAGCACCGGAAGGTTATTTGAACGAGGGCAAACTCTCTCAGGAGTTTCATATCACAGAAAATGGGAAAATTTTGGATTTAACTGCAAAAGAAACAGCGATTTCCAATCAGGTAATCCGTGGCGATTTAGAATTCGTAAAGGTCTCTGACGGAGATTTAAACCGGCTGGCAAATGTCCCATTTTCCATTACCTCCAAAACTACAGGAGAAAGTCATACCATTGTAACAGACAAAAATGGCTATGCCAGTACTTCCTCAGAATGGAATAAGCACACTACAAATACCAATCGTGGGGAAACTTCTGAAGACGGAATCTGGTTTGGCGCTTCTAAACCTGATGATGCCAAAGGAGCCCTGATTTATGATACCTATATTTTGGAAGAACAACGCTGCGATTCCAATGAAGGTATGAACCTCTTAAAAATTGAGGTCTCTGTATACAAAAATCACGTAGTCGTGGATATGGGAACTTTAACGGATGATCAGATTACCATTGGAACTACTGCCCTTGACAAAGACAGCAACTCCCACTTTGCCAAACCAGAAGAAAAAATCACTCTGGTTGATACCGTAGAATACGAAGGCTTAAGGAAGGGACAGTCTTATAAGCTCATCGGTACACTGATGGATCAGGAATCCGGAAAGCCAATTGAAATAGATGGAAAACCTGTCACAGCAGAAACCACCTTCAAACCAAAAAAATCTTCTGGTTCTGCAAAAGTGACCTTTACGTTCAATGCCTCTTCTCTGAAGGGCAAAACAATCGTAGTATTTGAGGAACTGTACCAGGAGGATTTAAAACTGGCTGTTCATGCGGACATTACAGATCAGGATCAGACTATCTATTTCCCAGAAATCGGGACCACTGCAAAAGATAAGGAAACAGATATGAATCTTTCCCAAGCAGATAAAGAAGTTACCCTTGTAGATACGGTAGCTTACAAAAATCTTCTGCCCGGCGAAGAATATGTTATGACTGGAACCCTTATGGATAAAGAAACCGGAAAACCTGTCGAAATAGATAAGAAAGAGGTTACTGCCGAAACCACATTTACTCCTAAAGAATCCTCTGGAACGGTAGATGTGATTTTTTCTTTTGATGGAACCTCCCTTGCCGGAAAAACCGTAGTTGTTTTTGAATCTGCTACTTATGACGGCAAAGAATTTGCAACACACGCAGATCTTGAAGATAATGGGCAGACCATCTACTTCCCAGAAATCGCTACTACTGCAAAAGATAAAGCAGACGGAGATCATTTTACCAAAACCGATAAAGAGATTACCATCGTTGACACGGTTAAATATAGTAACCTAATTCCAGGAAAAGAGTATGCACTTACCGGTACCTTGATGGACAAAGAGACAAAAGAGCCTCTTCAGGCAGATGGTAAACCGATTACTGCCACTACGACCTTTACTCCTGAAGATGCCTCTGGCAGTATTGAACTTACCTTTACATTTGATGGCAGCATCCTGTCCGGCAAAACAATTGTTGTCTTTGAGTCTTTAACGTATCAGGAAAAAGAGATTGCTGTTCACGCCGATATAGAAGACCATGAACAGTCTATCTACTTCCCAGGAATTGGAACTACTGCGAAGGACAAAGCGGATGGGGATCAGGAAGCCGTTGCTACGAAAGAAGTAACCATCATTGACACCGTATCCTACCAAAATCTGATTCCGGATACTCCATACAAACTGGTCGGCACACTGATGGACAAAACAACCCAAAAGGAAGTTCTGATTGATGGAAAACCTGTCACGTCAGAAACAGAATTTACACCAAAGGATTCCAATGGTTCTGTCGAAGTCATCTTCACTTTTGATGGAAGCACATTGGCTGGTCACGATGTAGTCGTTTTTGAAAAACTTTTTTCCCTTGAAGGAGAAACAGCACTTGAAATTGCTTCCCATGAGGATCTGGACGATAAAGGACAGACGATAAAACTTACGGAAGTTCCAAAAGACACACCGGAACCTTCCAAACCAGTCAAGACTGGAGATGAAACAACCATTCTTCCTTATCTTTTACTGGCAGGTGCCGCACTCCTCTTTGCTGCCGGATTTGGTATTTTATATATCCGTAAGCGAAAAAAAGATAAGTAACTATCAATAAATATGCTCACAGGCAGCTTCTTACGGCTGCCTGCTATAAAGGTGATGAATATGGAACAATCTCATTGTAATGCCGATGCCAAGCACATCCGGCATTTTTTAGATATTTGTGATGGAAATTGGCATTCCTGTATTTATGTTCGCTGCGTTTCCTGTAAAACCCCAGGTTATTGTAATGGCCCACACTTCTTATATCATCCAGATGAAAACGGCAGTCCTTGTATCCTGCCCATGGCAGATGCCCGTATGCTCTTCTCCCGCATACCGGAACCAACGGAATGCCTGTCCGCCATAACACTGGAACAGTTTCAGTCCTTATATGGACTCTACTTTGCAAAAGAAGCATTGACCGATAAGCCATGTCCTTGTTTTGCTTTACTGCGGCATCAGGAAGCATCCCATTATTACTGGTAAAAGGTTGCACTTTTGGTACTTTCTGCGTACAGGATAAGAAAGGAGGCGATTTTATGTTGAATTTCACTGCTATGATTCAAGGAATCGATACAATATTTACGAACTTAATTTTTATTCCTGCACTTTTAATCCTGTACCTGAAGTTTCGTCCGAGAAAGCCCTGGAGCAGACGCACCAGAAATCTGTATCGGCTATGTATAGCTCTGATTTCTGTTTATGTCATCCGGATTTTCTGTGCAGGGTTCATCTTTACACCAGTAAATTACTCACGTTTTGCAGACAGCGGTTTCTTTCCGCTTATCAAGGCACTGTTCTATTCTTAGATTTTCTGCCATTTTGTGCCATTTAGTCCGAATCTGGGAGTAGTTTCTATGCCCATCCTATGGGAATTCATCACCTGCTTTCTTACAATATACGTATAAAACACGTAAGCGAGGTGAATCTTTATGAAACAGAAACAAATCCGCTGCCCATACTGCGGCAGCATCGCAATTTTAAGGGATGCGTCCTATGTATATGGAAATAAAGCGAAAGATGGAAAACTCTATGTGTGCAGTCACTTCCCACAGTGTAATTCTTATGTAGGAGTTCATCCTGGCACTACCAATGCCAAAGGAAAACTGGCAAACAAAGAGCTTCGGCAAAAAAGGATCCAAGCACACCGGGTGTTTGACCAGATATGGCTAAACCACATCTTTACGAAATCGGAGGCTTACCGCTGGATTGCTGATAAATTCTGTCTGACTGCCAAGGAAGCACACATCGGAGAATTTAGCACTTATATGTGTGATCAACTAATTCTGGAATCCATGAAGATTCTGGAGAATAACCATATCCCTCTCAGGGCCATTGGTTGAAAGGGGGGATATGTATGATCATCCCGATGACAGATGATGAACGCCGATTGACAGAGGAGTACTTATATTTGGTACCTGAAATGGTAAAAAAATTGACTACTCGTTGTGCTTATGTCTCATACGATGAGCAGCAAGACCTTCTGCAAGCCGGAAACTTAGCTTTATGCAAAGCCGCCATGAACTATGACAACACCCGTCCCTTTGCAGTTTACGCCAGAGTTGCCATACGAAATGCCATTTACAGTTATTGGAGAAAACTGCAAAAAGAACGAAAATACACCTGTTCCATGTATGCATCTTCCGAATTTGACATGGAACCCCTGCTTGTAGACCAAAAAACAGAACTGTGGCAGGAACAATGTATGAACCAGGAACCCATTTATAAGCACCTGCAGTCCTTAGAAGCGAGAAGCTGCAATACACTAAGAAAAGGAATACATGCCCTGCTCCTGCAGCAAAAAGGATATACCAACCAAGAAATTTCCAAACATTATGGTGTCCCAATGAATCATGTCCGGGCATGGCAAAGCAAAGCCCGGAAATACTTACAGCAGGATACCAAATTATATACTCTTTTATCTTGAAGGGAGAACGATTATGCTGACACTTTATACTGCAGTCGGAATCCTACGATTCCAGGATTCCATAAAGGAACATAAAACACCGACTGTTATCAATAACCGGCAGGAATACGGACTGACAGAAGAAGAATTCTTTCTGTGGAGCAGCCTCGCATTTCAAATCCGACAGATCCATGAATTGCAGTCTGCTTTTTCCGAACGCTTGAAAAAACATCACCGTTCGGAAAATATCCCCATTGAACCTTACCTGAATCGGCTGCTGCTTCGAGGACTGGTTGTAAAAGGGGATGGTTTAACTGGTGTGGATGCCCTGTACCGCCTCTTAGGAGAACTTTATATCAGCCCATTGCAGGACAGTTTTTCAGTACGGCTTTTTACCTGCATCTATCTCTGCATGAAGAAAAAACTGCACACAAAGGAACTGATCCATTATCTAAAAAAGCCGGCACGGACTGCTATAGAGGACACGGTACTCCAAATAGCAAAAAAAGTACAGATTTCTACGGCAGAGCTTGTAACCTGTGTAGAACAGGGCATCCATCCACAAAATACAGAGCAACTTTTGACGCAGCTCTATGAAACCTCGGATGCAACATTCCGTACCCTGGCACAGGATATCCAATTCACCCATGCCGGTTATCCTGTACTGGAAGCCATCAGTAATTTGTACCTCAATAAACAGATTGCATTTGAAAAATTATAGGAAGGAGCAAATTATGCCAAAACCATTTCTTAATAAGCTGATTGTCCATGGGGCAATCGGCTTTTTCTGTGTCCTATTTGGATGTATTTACGGATTTATAACAGACGACCAGATATTTCTCCTTATGAGTCTTTGCATCGGTGTTGGAACTGCCATACGAATTGTGAGTCTGCTACATACCATCAAGATGCATGACTATACCGAATTAACTGGAACCTGTACAAAACGTGAAGTCAGCCCACTTACCAAGAAACAGAAAATTATTTTCCGTTCCACTGACCAGAAAGAATATCACTTTACATTCGATAAAAATATCCGCCTTTTATCTGGACATTATTATCGCCTATATTTCCGGAATGTAGCAAACCTTTCGGGTGAAGAAAAGGTTACTCCGGATTTACTTGCGTATGAGGAATTATCCCTAAATGAAGATGTTTCCCCGAAGAACTCTTAGATTTCTTCTCTAAATACAATAGAAGTGGATATGCCACTTTCACATACCCACTTCTATTATGCTTTATAAGTTTTCCTTCTGCCGTCCCAGTGAAATGACAAAAACCACTCCGAACTACCACGTATTCTGTCTCAAGGATGACAGCATAACAGCAATCGCAGGGAATAATAATCTATTGTATTCCAGAAGACTCTTCAAAAAATGGACAGTGCTTTCACTTTCAGGGTTTCAAAATGCAGTAACAATATCTTTTATTTTTCTACTGTGACCAATTTTTTCATATTAAGGGCAACTTTATACTGACAGTGAAAATTCCCGCTTCATAATTCACTTGAATATCACCACTTATTTGTATTACTAGCTTTCTAGTAGCATACAATCCGATACCACTGCTTTTTATCCTTGCTTCATCTTTTGTGTAAAACAAATCAAATATAGATTTTAATTCTTCATCACTAATATAATCAGAAGGATTGCTTATTTGTATATGACAATACTCGGATTCTCCCCACATGTAAAACATTATATCACCAGTACTATACTTTAAAGCATTATCTATTAAATTACATAAAATTCTAATTAATATTTTCTCTTGAGCAAGTATCCAAATGTTTCCATGTGGCAGTCTAATATCTAATTGTTCTGAGGCACGTTTTGAATTTTGAATATATTCCTTTAACAAAGAAGTGACTACCTCTGTAATATTGACTGATTTCATATCAACTTCGCTCTCTATTGCTTCACTCCAAAACAATAAATATAAATCGTCTACTAATTTTTTTAAATAATCCGCCTTTTTTTCAATATGTTCTATATAGCTATTAACAGGTTCATTCACATTTTTTTCTAATCTAATTAACTGCAAGTAACCAATAATAACAGTTAATGGAGTACGTAAATCGTGTGATAAATTTGCTACCATCTTTTTAAAATTTTTATCCTGTTTTTTTAGCTGATGTTCTTTTCGTTCATCTTCTTTAATTCGCTTGTTGATACTAAGTGCAAGGTTCTCAATATCTTTATCCAATACATTGACCGAGTAGATATGCTCATTATGTTCTATCCATTCTATAATTCTTCTAATTTCCCTCTTCAGATGAAAAATGTATAATATGCCTAATAATATAAACACTCCTGTTATTAAAAAGACAACTAGCAAACTTCATATCTCCTTATAATATTAGAATCTCATCACATGTATTCAAGATTGCATTATCATGTGAAACAATAATAATTATTTTATGATTTTTAATTTGATCGATCAACTGTAAAAATTGTTTTTTTCCACTCTCATCCATAGCTGAGGTAGGCTCATCAAAAATCATTACCTGACCGTCTTGCACTACTTGGCGAATAATTGCAATTTTTTGCTTTTCTCCACCGGAAATATTACTTGACTTTTCATTAATTTGCAAATCCCAATTATCTCTTTTCAAAATACTATCACCAAAGCAATCAACGGCTCTCTGTATACATTTTACATCAAGCTTTCGATATAAAGCAATATTATTATATATTGTATCTGCTATTAAAGTCGGCTCCTGTTCTGTTACACTGATTACATGTTCTCTTATATAATCCATATCTAAATTTCTCATTTCTGTATCGTTCCATATTATATTCCCTTGATATTCATCTACATACATACCCATTAAAATTTTAATAAGTGTACTTTTCCCACATCCGTTTTCTCCTTTCAATCCATAAACTTTCCCCTTTTTTAAGTTTGTAGAAAAACTTTTTATGGTTTCTTTCTGGTCATATGCAAAATTCAAATCCTGAATTCTAATTTGTTTGATTTCATTAAGTCTTATACACCCCTTAGACTGCTCCTTAATTTCTAAAATAGATTTTATACGTTCAAAGGATACATAAGCCTCTTGGTATTCTTGACCGTATGCCACTATTTCTTTTCCATATTCCAAAATCATATTAAAATATACTGAAATCATATAGAAATATCCTATTTGCATATCTCCAGTAAGTATCTTTTTTCCTCCAATCCAAAGTAAAATGCATACAGATATTGCCCCTACAATCCCTTCAAGATTTGCAAATGCCTGGATAGTCGCTTGTTGTTTAAATATAGATCGATATAATTTTTGATATGATGCTACTAACCTATTTAAAAAAAATGAATCCATACTATGTATTTTTATAAACTCTATTTTTTCTAATTGTTCCTGCAGTCTGGAGAAGAAATTGGATTTCTCCTCTTTCATTCCATAACTGCAATTATAAATACGCTTTTTGAAGCCAATATATATAAAAAAATAAAGTGCTAATAAAAACATTGTAACTATAAAAGCAATCGAATCCATTTTCCAAATCATAAATAAGATTATACCCGCTGAAAAAACTGAAAATATCAATTCAGTCAAGGAGCTGATGAAAAAAATAAGTACATCATTCGCATCATTGTTTATCCTTTGAGATAAGTACGATAAATCAGTTCTGCCAATTACGAGTGGCGAAACTTTTTTTAAATGATTTACAATTTCGAAATTTAATGAAAATGCTGCATTAGTCTGTATCCTTATATAAAGTATTTTATTGACATAGCAGACAATTTCCTTACCAACATACAATAACAGTAATAAAAATATGAATTTTAACATTGCTGAATATGTTGTTTCCACATTAAACATATTAATAAATTGTCCCATAGCAGCCGGTATAAATGTATTTAACCCGCACAGTATAATACCCAACAAAAAATATATCCCATATTCTATTTTATATTGAAAAACATATTTACTGCAAAATTTTATCATTCCAATTCTCCCTGCTATTTCATTGAGCCATTTCTTTCATCAGCTCCAACATCTCTTCTGCATTCCATTTTACTGAAGAACAAATCTTATTTTTATAAGCAGCACACCCACCATAACATACTGGAAAAAATGAACAATCTTTACATTCTTGATCCTTTACGACATCATAGGAAAGCCATTCTACAAATTTATTTGTAAGTTTGATTCCTTTTTCCAAATTACCGATACTTCGTTCACTATATCCAATATCATTCCAACATTTATACAACGCTCCATCTGGACCTATCACAAATGAATTTAAGCTAATTGCTCCACATACACCATAATTGCTCGGCTTAACACCTTGGTACATAAAGCCTCTCTTAATCCCTTCTTTATAAAACGCAATCTCTTCTTTTGCGTACTGTGGTCGTTCCATACATATATGATTATTACATACTCCATTAATATCATCTACTGGTGCTAAATAATAACCAACTCTACCTTTTAAACCATATCTTTCTAGCCAATCAAATATTTCTGTTGCTTCGTTTATATTTGTCTTGTCAACATTAATTCTTATCGAAATATTCAAAATATCCGCACATTCTCTTATATTGTCCAATATATGTTCGAAGGTAGGCTGATGATTATGGAGAATCCTTCTACTATCATGGGCTTGTTTTGAACCATCTAAAGTAACTTGAATATAGTGGATGTCCATGTCTTTTAATTTTTCAGCTACTCTTCTAGTCAATTTATAACCATTTGTGACCATATCCGCATTATATTTGCAACCAAGTGGCAAAACAGACTTTATCTTTTTGGTTAATTTTTCAATAGTTTCAATTGCCAATAATGGCTCCCCTCCATACCAAGATACCGTTAATTCATGTATATGCTGATATTTTTCTTTGAGCTGCGATGTTAATTGATCCTGAACAGTCTCAGACATAGTAATATATTCTCTCCCTTTTTCATAGCAATAGGGACAACAAAAATTACATGCCATAGTTGGGGCAATAGTTAATGTAAGATTTGAATCCGCAAACCTTTCTATTTTATTTCTTATAAGCAATTCTGCAAATTCATCTTTATCATCTTCAACTAGCATACCACCCTCTAATAATGCTGACTCTAAATCAGGCTTTGAACATTTTTTCCCTTCTTTCATTTCATAATATGATTTTTCATAATCAGTATCTAATTCCAGTATTGCAGATGTGACCGTATTGTAAATCAAACAACTTTTATCTTCTTTTTTCTCTATATTGTATCTTGATAATTTCATTATTATATCCTCTTTTCTTAATCTCTTGTTTTCACAGTGTTCTTTGCAATAATGAAAATGTGCCCAGCATATTGCTGAGCACATTTTCCTTTACTGACTACAAATATCTTTAGTAACGAATTACACATGTAGCCTTTTTAGATCCACAACCTTTATCATTGTAAACCCAGCAGATTCTTGTACTTTTGTCCTCTGATGCTTTGTTAATCCACTTCATTGCAATATCCTCCTGTAAAATATTTATTTATTTCAAAGTAGTAAGAGCTACTTGAAACACAAATTAAAGTTCTTGACGTTTCAATGCAAAATGCATTAAAACTATCCCCACCAGGCACGCACCCATACCATACATAATAGTTCCAACAACAATCCCATTTGTCATCCGATATCCACAAATATTATACATATAAGTGGTCGGGTTCATAACACAAAATGCTTTAAGAAGCACTGATTGATTTTGAAAATCCTCATATACCATAGGATAAGTAATCGCACCTGCAAAGAAATATACACATGATAAAGCTGCCACAATTCCTGTATTCTTTACTAAAACCGTAATCAAAACCGCCACAGCTTCCATTCCAATCATAGCTATCATATTTAAGGTAACCATTCCGATAAAAATCAAAAATTCCTCACCTTTATAATGAAAACCATACTTCCATGCTAATCCTAAGCCTAATGCAGTTTCCACAATATAATAGAGAATAAAAAAGTGAACATTTATCACCAGTAATTTACTTAAAAATAATTTGGTTCGATTTATCCCATATACGACAGAAGCTCTTATTGTTCCTTGATGAAATTCTGCAGATACCATTGTCGTAATATAGACAATTAATCCAATCCAAGAAAAAAAATTAATTGATAATGCAAATCTTGCGATTTCTGCAGCTTTTACATTATTCATGTCGTCTATGTAGCAAATCCAACCAATGCTATCTATATTTCTATAATCACCAAAAGTCATAAACAATGTATCATTTCCCACAACGAACGGTATAAAAAAAATAAATGCCATAAATACTAAAACCCACTTCGAGGCTCGCGAATATTTCATTTTATAGTACTCTGCTTTAAGCTGTCTCATTCGATTTCACCTCCGATAATAGATTTGTGTAATACTCTTCTAAGTCTTCTCCTTCATATCCTATTTTTTCTACACCAACTCCTCCATATACTAATTCTTTTGTTATATCAGAAATATTTTTATTATAACCAAATACCTTAATCACATTTCTTAAATAAACTTTTATTTGACTTTCTGGATACCTCTCATCTAAAATACAACTAGCCTTTTCCACATTGTCTACTTCGATATGAACATGACGACGACATTTCTCATCTAATTCTTTATCTGTAATCTGTTGTAACATTTTTCCATGATGTATAAATCCATATACAGTTGCAAGTCGATGTAACTCTGGCAAAATATGACTGGATATAAGTATCGTTGTACCATCTTCTTCATTCATATTCTTTAAGACTTCTCGCACATATTTAATTTTGGTTGGATCTAAGCCATTTATTGGTTCATCTAAAATTAGCAACTGTGGGCGACCAAGCAATGCAATTGCAATTCCTAATCGCTGTTTCATCCCTAAAGAAAAAGCCTTCACTCTTTTATTTCCAGCGTCCTTTAAATCCATTATTTCCAGAACTTCATCAATACTACTTTTTCCTGGAATTCCTCGTTGAGTACGCTGGATTTCCAAATTTTGGCGTGCTGTCATGTCCATATACAAAGCTGGATTTTCAATTAAACATCCTATCTTATTTCTTTCATCTTCAAGATTTTTTTTACCAAATAAACTTATCTCACCTGAAGTCGGCTTTGTTAGTCCTGTAATAACTTTCATCAGGCTACTTTTTCCTGCACCATTTTCTCCAACCAGTCCATATATCTCGCCCGCTTTTATCGTAAGATTTACCTGATTAAGTACCATATTTTTTCCGTATGCTTTACAAATATCTTTTGCTTCCAATATTTTTTCGGGTTCTTTCATTCTAATCACTTCCCTCGTTTCTTAAATCCTATAATGATAATGATAATGTCTAATTCTAACATTTCTCTTAAATCAGTTCTTAAATTTCCATAAAATTATAAATTTATCTTTATATTTTCCCACTCGCCTATGAAACCTTCAAATTATTTAAAACAGTAACTTGTATGAAATTACAAATCATGTTAGTATTTTTACCATACCTATTACCAAAGGAGTTTATTATGATTGATATATTATTAGTAGAAGATGATAAAGAAATTTGCTTTATTTTTATAGAATTATTAAAAAGAAACCATTACAATGTTTCAGCATATCACAATGGGATAGAAGCAATTGAAGCTCTTTCCTCTAAAAAATATGATTTAATGTTATTAGATTTGATGCTTCCCGATTTGCCTGGTGAAAAAATACTATTTCACCTAAAAAAACACAACAATTCTATTCCAGTTATTGTTATATCTGCCAAAAATCAGCCTGAGATTCGTATAAACCTTCTCCGATCCGGTGCAGATGATTATATAACTAAACCTTTTTATCATGAAGAAGTTCTCGCACGAATAGAAAGTGTTTTGCGCCGTTGCAGCGAAAGTCCCCAAACGGAATATTCCTTTAAAGATATTCGCATAAATGTGGATGATCACAAAGTACTTGTAAATAACACAGAGCTTACTCTGACTACTACCGAATATAACCTCTTACAGCTACTAATCAAACATCCAAAACAGACTTTTACAAAGGAATCTTTATATCAACTTATTTGGGGAAAAGATTATATTTCAGATGATAATACTCTCAATGTCCATATAAGCAAACTAAGAAAAAAACTAGAGCATATAGGAAACCAAGCCCCTTATATCGATACTGTATGGGGAATAGGTTATAAATTACACCGTTAGAATAAATTCACGCAAAAAATACCATTACAAAGATTAATCTGTAACGGTATTTTTTACCCTATTCACTTTTTTCATACTTTCAAACAACTAGGTATACCCTCAACAATTTTTTCAGGCACAAACACTTCATTAACTATCACATACGTCCAAGCACCATCTGAGTTATCCGTAGTTTTAGACACTACAATGGCTTAACTTCCACGCAGTATATATTAAATCTACGAATTACAAATGCAAAGACACAACTTCGAACCACTACATATTCCTTTCCAAGGTAACGGTGATTGTGGTCTATGAAAATCATTTGTATTTCAGCTGACCATAAAAAACACCGTTGCAGATTCACTCCCCCACAACGGCATCTTTCATTTTTTTTATTCGATTTTATCTTCTCCTGTTGCCTTTATAAATCTCATAACCTCATCAATGGTTTTCCCAGATGCTACCAAAGCCTTAAACAGCTCATCTTTCTGCTTCTCTTCTATCTCTTTTTGAATCTCTTTTGCTTTATGACGCAGTTCCTTTAAATCGGACTCTTTTGTACGAATCTCCTGTTCCACATACTCCAGTTGCTCTTCCAAAGATGTGTTTTCCAGTTTTTTTCGTCTTGCCATAATGCATCCTCCTAATAATTTTTCCTCATTCTACCACATTTTATCTACTCTGAAAAGGTAGTAGTGTTTTATGAAAATTTTATATCTATTTGGGATTATCCTCATAAAATACTACACTTCCAAGCATTTTGACACAAAAATTATTATTTCGAATCGCAAAATACTATATATGGTATTTTATCATTGACCTTCGCTATATCTTGTGTTACTATGATATTGTATTTAAGTTTTGTGTTATCCCTTTATAGGGTGTCTGGATACTATCTCCAGTACACATGCAGTTTAAGTTGGAAAATCGTGTCATTATAATGCCGTTTTATACGGTGCTATAATGGCACTTTTTTTATTTATCACTATTTTATCGCCCAAAGGGCAGAAAGGAGAATTTTTATGTCATCTATTATCATTGTAACAGGAAGGGTAACTGCCGATCCGGTTATGCAACAAGCAAAGAATTCCGGAACTGAATACATCAGTCTGGGGCTTGCTACCAACCAGAGAGGTCAAAGCGGAAAGGAAGAACCCATCTTCTATCAGTGTTACTGCAACAAGTTTCTTGCAGATCGACTGATAAAAGCCGGTGTCAAAAAATCAACGTGTCTCATGGTCTACGGAGATTTAGAACTCCATCCGTATATTCACCAGAAAGGCAATAATGCAGGTCAAGCAGCTATCACGCCGCAAATTATGGTAAAGGACTGGCAGTTCTTACCTGCGAATCGTAATGATACCAATGCAGCAACACCTGTACCGGGGAATCCAATGGTCGGAAATCCAAATGTTCCACCAGTACCAGCAAACGGTGCTACTTATAATGGAAACCCGGGAATGAATCCTTCCGGTACCGTGCCTACTGGCGCAATGCCAGTCAATAACAATATGATGCCACAGGCCGCACAACAGATGTCTTATGCTCCGGCAGGGGGATCGGCTTATGCACCACAGGGATTTACGGCTGGCAATGTGTCAAGTGATGGATTTACCAATATTCCAGAAAATACACCACCACAGCAGCTTCCATTCCCGTAAATTATCAAAGATCCCTAAAATGAAGGAATTGCGACTTTCCAGTATCTACTGGTCTGCTGCAATTCCTTTTTCTATTAAAACAAACATGGAGGAAATGAAGTGAATACACAAAAGAAATTTCTTAAAGTTCTAAGTATGCTCACAATAATTTTGTTAATTGCAACTATATTCATACCAGGAAATGGAAATCGTAATGCAGTCGCAAGTATCGGAATCCTTGGCATCCTGCTGCTATTTCTTTCCACACTTCTTCCCAAAATCCATAAACTGACTCTAAACCTACTCAAGAACCAGGGCAAAACAAGCCCTTGGTCTTCTTTGAAATCATCTGAGCCAGTTTCCGAAACAGAAGAATTGCTTTGGAGACAAATCAGCTATCAAATTACCGACAAACTACAGGCTGCATTTCCAAATGCAACATGGGAATTCCAGAAGCCGCCATCCATGAAGCAGCTTCTTTGCGGAAATCCCATACGTCTGAGAACCTTTCATACGGAGGACTACAACTTTGCGGAAGCACGTATGAACCAATACGGATATCTGGAACTTCAAATGCTGACCATTGCCAGCCTCAAAAAGACTGTCACAGTTACCGATGAGGACGATGTTCCTTTTGCTGATCCGGAATCCTGGTATTCCTTAATTGGCAAGAAAAAACTGGAGAACCTTATCGGACAGCTCCATGCGAAAGGACACCATAAACTCTATATTAATGAAAACGGGCAAATTTACATCCAAAATGGTGATACAGCGGAAATCAAGGATTGTTTTGATTATTTCCCGCCACGAAACTATTGGGATATTCTCATTTCCATCTTCCAAAAAGATGAATTGACCGCAAAAGAAAAGGACCAGGCACTAGAATTATCCTGGATAAAAGAATAAAGGAGGAAATACTATGCCAAATACAAACTTTGTCCCTAACTGGACTTTTGAAAGAACGCTACCATCTCCATTTGACAGCTATTCCGGGAAAAGTGCAGTGATGAAAGACATCGCTTCCAAATACTGTAATCAGCCTAAAAAACGGGCTACTCTCCATTCTGCTACTTTGCAGGCAGTTTTTTCTTATATGGATTTGGAAAATCCACCTGCTGGAAAAGCAGAGGAAGAACTCGGAGCCATTGGAAGCCAAGCAAACAATTTTACAATCGCAGAATATCCAAGCCGTACCGGGTTGCTGCATGTAGTGGTCTACAACCGTATGACTGGGAAATTTATAGCCGGAAAGTATGAAAAACCTTTGGATCTGGCCAGTAAACCAGAGCCATATCAGTTTAAAAAAGATGAAGATTCCGGAAGTGCTCTTTATTTTGCTTTAATGCCTACGTTTCTTTCTGATGACGAATTCAATGAAAAATATCAGGAATTAAAGCAACACCGTGATGACGGTTTCCCTGACCTGCCCAAAGCTGCAGAAACGGCTGCGGTTCTTTGTGATAACGTGTACCGCAGGATCCGTTATGGTGATTCCCTTCCTATCGGGAACATCAAAGTTGACACTCCTGCAAATGGCGTGCTCCAAAGACTTACACCACTGAATATCCAAAAAGGTGTTTATGCACCAACGGAAATTATCCAGGGTACCTTTCAGGTATTAAAAGGTGGACATCACTATACTGCTTCCGCCGTTTCAATTCCCAAAGAAGATTTTGTCGATAAATACATCCTGTCCAATTCTCGGACATTAACTTCCCAAGAAGAATCAACCGTTCCTATTCTCGAAGATTGGTATGTAATCCCAAAAGAAATCCAAAGAATATGCGAACATGCCAAATTAACAACTGACAGCAAGCAGCCTATGCGGAATTTTATGCTCCGTGGGCCTGCTGGAACGGGAAAGACCGAAGGTGCCAAAGCCATTGCTGCAGGACTTCACCTGCCTTACCGATGCATCACCTGCTCGGCAAATACAGAAATTTTTGACCTTCTTGGACAGATTTTACCTGATGTAGATGAAAAACAGCTTTCTTTGGTAGGGGAACTGCCCTCTTTTCAAGACATTACCCTAGATCCGCCTACTGCCTATGAAAAATTAACGGGTACTTATGATGAAAAAGTATCAGAAAATACAGTTTATGAAGAATTGATCCATCATATATCTGAGGAAATGAAACAGAAACAAGCTGCTACCTCCAACAGCCAACAGTTCCGCTATGTGGATACACCACTGGTTGAAGCCATCCGAAACGGCTATCTGGTAGAAATACAGGAGCCTACGGTGATTGCCAATCCTGGTGTACTGGTAGGGCTTAATTCCCTGTTGGACCGTTGTAACAGTGTATTTCTGCCAAACGGGGAAGTCATCCATCGGCATCCGGATACTACCATTGTAGTCACAACTAATCATGACTATGCCGGCTGTCGTCCCATGAACCAGTCTGTCATTTCAAGGATGAATATGGTCATAGATATGGATGAACCGGATGAAGAGACCATGGTAGAGCGTGTTCTTGCTATTACCGGATGTTCCGATAAAAAATCAGTACGTACCATGACACAGATTGTACGTTCCATCGCACAGTATTGTCAGGATAACCTGATAACAGATGGCTGCTGTGGAGTCCGGGAATTAATTGCCTGGGTTCAGTCTTTTATGGTATGTGGCGATATACAGGAAGCTGCTCATTATACCATTTTATCTTCCGTCACTGCCGATTCTGAAAGCCGTATCGAAATTGAAGGTTCTTGCTTGGATACAGTTCTTGCATCATAACACACTATTGAAGAACACCTTTTATACCGAAGCCGAACTACGCAAAACTCTGGCAGAAAATCTCGTTTATTTAAGAAAATCCAAGCAGACGAAACTCTCTCAGAAAGCCGTAGCAAGACTTCTGCATCTACCGGAAAAAACAATTATGAACTATGAAAATGGGCATACGCTTCCATCTGCTTACGCCGTCTTTCGGTTAGCCCAGTATTACGGCTGTACAATGGAAGATCTCCTAACCCAAAATATGAAAAAGAAAGAAAGGTGAAAAAATTGAATAACACTCAAAAAGCTTTAAAAAGAATGATTCGGGATACGGAGTCAAAAATCACTGATGAAGAACTCTTTCTTTCATCGGCTTTCCAAAAATACCAAACATCTCTGGCGAAAACGGCTACTGGCCGTTCTCGCTATGGACTTCAGGTGCTTATGGAATGGGACAGTTCTGAAAATGCAGACATCGCTTATACAGATAATTATAGAATTCACTGTAACGCCGCAAACTCGATAACCCAAAGCTTTCCTTCCCGATTTCTGCGGTCACAAAGCCTGACTGGTCTAACTGGACATGAAATCGGACATCTGCGTTACTCTGATTTTGCATCACTACAGCTTTATCTGACCAATATGGAAAATGGTTCCTTCTATCCAGAAGCACCAGACAATCTGCCTTCTGGATACAAGGCAAATCTGCAGGACATCTTAGATGCCATGGAAGAAAAAGATAACGCAACGTGTCTGACGCTATCCCGCTGTGCTGCACAGTTTAATAATATACTGGAGGACATCTACATTGAAGCCCGGATGTGTGAAGAATATCCCGGAACTTTTAAGCAGGGAATACAGATCAATAATCTGCGGATGTCTGAATTGATTCCTTCTATACAGGAACAAATTGACTGTGGCTATCAGCCGTTTTCCATTATGAGCAATTTAATTTTGTCTTATTGCCGGACTGGTAATATAAATAACCGCACGAATTATTCTGGAGAATACACAGACACCCTTTCAGACTGCATGGATTATATTGACGATGCTTTAATTGCCACACAGGGGAAAGAACGCTTACGTGCTTCCAACTATCTTTTAGTACTTTGCTGGAACTATATTCAGCCTATGGTAGAGTTAACCAGAGAGTCTTTAAAAAAGCAGGATAGTACCCAAGTTGGCGATGCTCTGGAGGATCTGCTGCGGAAAGAATCAGGTAGCGGATCTCCTCTTCCAACTGGTAAAAACGGAGGAATCCCTAAAAACATTCCAGGTCCTACAGTAAAATCAAAAACTCCTATAACCTGTGACTTATCTGGTCTTGATCCAAATTACAGACAAGATGCAATCAACCAGGCAGAAAAAGTACTGCAGGAAGAAGGAGGAAGAATTGAACTTGCTAAAACTACAGCAGTATTAGATGGAAATAATCCAGGAATCACATACGCATCACAGTATGCCGGTTCCGGTTATGAAAATGCAGCGAATGATCTTGCACGCATCCTAAATGATGTTGCTACGGAAAAAGCCCAAAATGATTATGAACAGGAATTAACAGAAGACTTGCAAAAATCGGCGGATGAAATACATTACGGAAATGCCCATGCAGGCATCCATGTAACAATCCACCGCATCAATCCCGTTTCCGACTTTTTTATCAAATCTTATCAAACAGTTGCTTCCCCTCTTTTGCGGACCTCCAAAAGGCTGCAAAGTTCCATTCTTCCTTTATTAAAAGAAGAGGCAGAAGGCGGGAAACAAAAAAACCTGTTATTTGGTAAAAGGCTGGATATGCGGGCTTTACACCGAAAGGACGGCGGTATCTTTACCAGAACCAGGCTTCCGGATGAAGAACAAAAACTTTCCGTGGGACTTTTGGTTGATGAAAGTGGTTCTATGGGCTGGGGAGATCGTATTACCCATGCCCGGAAAACTGCAATCGTGCTGTATGATTTCTGTATGAGCCTGGGAATTCCTATTACCATTTATGGGCATTCTACAGATTCTAAGGGTGTTGCTTTGTATTCCTATGCTGAATTTGATTCTCTGGATGCCTCTGACCGTTACCGGCTGATAGATATGTCTGCCCGTAATGGCAACCGGGATGGAGCTGCACTTCGTTATGTTGCGGAACACCTGGCAAAGCGTCCGGAATCACAAAAACTCCTCATCATAATCTCTGACGGACAGCCCGCAGATTGTGGGTACAGTGGTACGGAAGCAGAAGCAGATCTTCGTGGTATCAAGAATGAATATCGTAAACGTGGCATTGTGATCTTTGCTGCAGCAATTGGTGATGACAAAGAAAACATCCGCAGAATCTATCAGGATGGTTTTTTAGATATTACCAAATTAGAAGATTTGCCCAAAAATATGACACAGCTTGTAAAACAATATTTGAAATAGAAAGAAGGAAAACATACATGAGTGAAAATTATCAAAACTCAATTACAGATCAGATATGCAAAGTACAGACCAGTAAAAAATTAATTGCACTGTATGACCGCCTCCGCTACACAAGTTATAACAGCTATGCACAGCTTCATGCAAAAGGAGAATTTGAAGAAAATGGTCATAAAGTTCACTCCCTTATTGGAATCTCCATACAGGATTACTCTAGTGGTACCGGTGATAAAAATATTATCACCCGTTTTCATCTGGCACCCGAACAAATTCAATTTCTGCTGTCCAGAGTTGCCGCTGGCTTTCCTGAATTTGAATGGTCACAAAGTAAAATATTTGGTGTGCCGGATGGCAATGGCTATTCTACTGCACAACAGTTTTTTATTTCCCGCCACGTATATAACAACCAGCAGGAAATACTGACCAGCCCGTGGAGAATTCAAATTAATAACGGAAAAGGTATCAAGAAAAAGAATCATAACGGCGGCACTTATATGCAGGCTCAAAGTTTTATCTCTGAAAAAAGTGCTTTTATCCAATTGACAGATATGGATTTTTATATGCTGTTAAAACGTGCTGATTCTTATATCGTAAATTGGGAAAACTACGTTGCATCCTTCCTGATTCAAAACGGCAAACAACAATTTAAAAAGCAACAGGAAGCACGAATGGCACAAAACATACAGCCACATGAAATGTCTTCCTATATGCAGGAACAACCACAAGAGCAATATCTGAATGGTATGTATGTCGCTTAAAGAATTTCAACAAAGAAGCAGCCGAAAAGACTGCTTCTTTTTATAAAGGAAAGGAGATTTCTATGGATTATGCCACAACACTAAATATTGACCAACAAGGGCGGATCATTATTCCTGCCAAAGTAAGAAAAGCCCTACAACTTCATACAGGCGATGTATTGATGCTGGAAGCTGACACACGCAACATCTGTCTTCGTAAATGCGACTCCCATATCCCTATGGATATCCGGTTAGACAGTTTTCTGGATATTTTACATAGTAATGTCCCTTGCCGGATCCTGTTATGTAATCATTCCAAAATCATTGCTTCCAAGAATTATCATACAGCACTTAATATGCCTGTAACAGAAAGTATTCAAAGGCTTCTGCAACAGGGAAAGATGAAATTATTCTCTGAAAAGGAACGCATATACCCTACTATGACAGGAAAATATCCCATATCAGCCTTTTTCCCTATTTCTAAAAAAAACGAATTGGGTGAAACGTTGGGACTTTTACTGTGTACAAAAAATCAACAGCCTTTCAGCGAAATGGATTTAGGCTGTGCCAAAATGACTGCGGCGGCGATTTCCCGCTACATTCAACAAAATTATGAAAGGACGGTGATATAAAATGAATGACTTAATGCTGCATCGGGCAGCACAATTATTAGAAGCTGAATTTGGTCCCCAATGGCGTACTGTCGCTGACATGCTTGGAACGGAAGGATTGCGAAAACGTGTGGGAAAGGAACTGACTTCTTTCATGGCATACCCAGAACGGGGCGAAGGCGGTAACAGCCAGTGGCGTGGTAACTGCTCTCCCGAAGTGATTGCAGCACTTCTACGCTATTGCCTGGACGATAAGCGATATTACGGAAAAGATACCAGCACCTTTACCCTCTTAGATCCTATGAGTGGCTCTGGGACTTCAAAGGCGGCGGCTGACCGTTATCAGGTACGTTCCCTGCTCTATGATCTAAATCCGGCACCTGCTTATGGAAAAGGTAACTGGAATGCCCTAAAAGATGAAGTGGAGGATTCCGCTGATCTCATCTTTTTCCATCCACCTTACCATAATATGATCCAGTATTCCGGAAATATCTGGGGAAACCCTCACCCGGACGACCTATCCCGCTGTGAAAACTATTCGGATTTTTTAGAAAAACTAAATCACTGTATCCGGAAATTTTTCCTGGCACTTCGGAAAGGTGGCAGGCTTGCCATACTGGTAGGCGATATGCGGCTCCATGGTAAGTTCTATAGTATGCAGCATGATTTAATGCGGATGGGTGATTTTGAATCTTTTCTGGTAAAGGGCCAGTTTAATTGTGTTTCCGACAATCGGACGTACAAAAAGCCTTTCATTCCCATTGTGACAGAATATGCTCTGTTGCTGAAAAAAACGGATTCTTTCATTATCCCCTTCAGCATCCGGCAAGAAGGTGTGTTTTCTGTACAAAATACAGATATTCTTGCACTGACTTGGCATCATCTAATCCGGATGACAATGGAGAGTATTGGAGGAAGAGGGGCTTTAAAAGACCTGTACGCTTTATTAAAAGAACACCCAAAAGCGAAAAAGAATCCGCATTATCAGGAACGTATCCGTGCCACCTTATATGAACACCCAGACGAATATATACCTGTATCGAAAGGATATTTTCGTTTGAGTTACTCGGTTACATAAAAACGAGCCATGAAAAACAGATTTTCTATGACGCTACAAAAGGAGTGTGAACACTATGACAAATCGAAAGCACCATGTGAAAGATAAACAAATAACGACACTCTCAGGATGGTTTCATTCTCCGCTACGGGTTGGGGAACGTGCTATTATTTCTGGGGTCAATGGTTTCTCTATTCTGACATCTCCTATCCTAACGATTTTGGAAGTATCAAATGACAGTATCGTTTTCGAAACAGAAAATACCATTTACCATTTGGTTCATATACCAGAGACCGTATCGGAAGTGATGTGTGCTTGAATAACATATATGAATTGGGAAGCAAGCTTTGTGAATTACTTTCAACTTTAAAGAAAAACCGGGAATACGTTCCACTTGAAATTTTACAGACACAGTATCGGGTTCCTTATGAAACCCTAAAAAAGCAAATTGGTGATACAGCGACAGCTTTTGTAAAAGAAATTACATTATCAAAGCTTATGATAAATCCAGATGTGTCTCTGGAAGAGCAGATTTCTGTTATCCAACAAACCATTACAACATCCGGGATACTCAAAGAAATGGGCTATACCTTATCAAAACTGTATGATGTGGAACTACTGCACAGGCAGGCATTAAAATTAAGGACATATATTGAGGATGCTCTATATCCATATATTGCCCTTCAGGATTGCCTTGTAGTTGATATGGAACGTATAGAGGATACGCCAATTATCTACAATACAATTACCCAAAAGGTTTATGAGAATGGGCAATGGAGTAAACAGGATTTGGATCTGCATGGGAAACTATTAATCTATGTAAAATCCAGTCCTCCTATGCCTGCAGCAACAGAACAAATAAACAATGGATTCTAAATTCAAAAATTTTTATGTCAAGAAGGGAAACTTTTATGGGTTTCCCTTCTTATGAAAATAATTTCAGTTGTTCATATTCTGCTGTCCGATTCAACAGTATGGGCTTCTTAGCAAGAATAAATTCTACCGCTGCATCCTCCATAATCCAATCTTCCAGTTCTTGTCGTTCCAAAAGCAATGGCATCCGTTCATGCACTGGTGCTACGGAAGCATTTGCCTGCGTAGTCAGAATTACAAAACGATTTTGACCATTATAGATTTGATAACACCCTGCCATAAATAATGTGGCATCCTGCTTTGGACTTTGAAAAGTATATTTTTCTTTGTTTTTACTCCATTCGTAAAAGTGATGGGCAGGAATCACACATCTTCGATGCAGCACACTGTCCCGAAAGGTCTTCTTGTCCAGTATCGCCTCCGCCCTTGCATTGATAAGCAGTCCCTTTCCCTAGAACCCCGGAAATCCCCACTGCATCTGCCTTGCAGCCACTTCCCTACACTCCTTTGTAAGTACAATTGCAGATTCAGACGGATGGATGTCCTGCCCATGCTCTATGATGCAGCCGATATACCGCTTCCCAGGACAAGAAGGCAGAATTTACATCTATATGAAAAATCACTTTTTCCAAACTCACGTTCCCCTCCTTTATATCTCATTATATAGAACATACGTTCTGAAATCAAGAGATAATATTTTCCATATCCATGCTTCCTCTATATACAGTAATTTTCTTCTCAGGATAAACAATATATAGTGCTTTTATATTGACACATACCACATATAGTGTTACACTTACTATGTAATTATTATTTGTGTCATCCGGAAAGGATATACGCACGCAGTTTAGGTTTGTAAAAGTGTCAGAAGTATACCACGCTACCAGCAGGGACTTCTGGCTTTTTTATTTTGCAGGAAACTGCACGCATTAGAGAATGAACATCCGTGTCATTCTCTTTTTTTATGCCTGAACGCAAAGAAAGGAGGAAGAAAAACCGGAACAAATAAGAATTACAACTATACCATAGAAAAGGAGACAAGAATAAAATGAACCACTCTAATGAATTATCAAACGTGGAAAAAATCAAACAACTGGTGGACCATCTGAATTTACAGCGTAACGCTTATTATAATGAGAACAGTCCGAATATCAGTGATGCGGAATATGACCGAATCTTCGATGAATTAGTGGAATTAGAAAAGCAGACAGGCTTTGTCTTATCCAATTCACCGACACAAACCGTAGGCTATACTCCCATCAGTGAACTTCCCAAAGTAAAGCATCCGGTCCCTTTGCTCTCTTTAGATAAGACAAAGCAGGTACAGGACTTGATAAGTTTTGCCGGTAAGCAGCCAGTTCTGTTTATGCTGAAGTTGGACGGATTAACGACTAAATTAGTCTACGAAAATGGAACACTTGTAGAGGCTTCCACGCGTGGCGACGGAGAAATTGGGGAACTTATCACCCATAACATCCCTGCATACGTTGATGTCCCTCTCTCAATTCCATATAAAGGCCGGCTGGTGATTGTTGGAGAATCCTTCATCCCAACCAATGACTTTGAGCGTTTAAAAGAAACCCTCCGAGATGTAAAAGGAGAACCTTACAAAAATGGGCGAAATCTGGCTTCTGGCTCTGTGCGAAGTCTTGATCCGGCAAATTGTGCAGGACGCTGTCTGCACTTTATGCCTTTTAATGTTCTGGAAGGTCTGGACTCTCCATTTCTCTTTCCAGACAGCAGATCTATAAAGGTTTCCAGCCTGTTTGACTATGGCTTCCAGCCTTGTCCTTATATTATTGCAACCCAGCCTTTAACCTTGGATCTTGTAAACCAGTATATTGAAAATCTGACTGTTCTGGCAGGCAAAAAACATCTGCCTATTGACGGAATTGTAATGATTTTCGACAGTCTGGACTATTCCAAAAGCTGTGGGCGTACCGGACATCATTATAAAGATGGACTGGCTTTTAAGTTTGAAGACGAAACTTACGAAACCACTCTTCGCAATATAGAATGGACACCCACCCGTTTCGGAGAAATTGCACCTGTGGGAGTTTTTGACTCTGTGGAAATTGACGGATGCTCTGTTTCCAGAGCAACCCTTCACAATCTGACCTTTATCAAAGAATTAGAATTGGTGCCAGGTTGTAGAATTTCTGTATCGAAACGTAATATGATCATTCCTCATATTGAGGAAAATCTGGAACGTGGTCATTACGTAGATGCAGTTCCCCCAGTATGTCCATGCTGTGGTTCTCAGACTCGTATCTATCAAAGAAAAGGAAATGATGGGCGTCTCATTGAAACAGTGCATTGTGACAATCCCAACTGTGATAGCCAGATCCGAAAACGCTTTACACATTTCGTTGGAAAAAAAGCAATGAACATCGAGGGACTCTCCGAAACTACCTTGGAAAAATTCCTAACTTTGGGTTATCTCCAGACATTTCCGGATATTTACCATCTAAATGAACATCAGGAAGAAATCTTACAGTTGGAAGGTTTCGGTAAAAAATCCTTTGAAAGATTATGGAATTCCATTACTTCCAGCCGTAATACTACCTTTGTCCGATTCCTGGTTTCCATGGATATTCCTATGGTCGGACGAACCAAAAGCAGGATTTTGGATACAGTATTCCACGGCAGTCTGCAGGAATTTTTTGACGCTGCCTCTGGTGACTATGATTTCACCCAGTTAGATGACTTTGGTGATACTCTGAATCAGAATATCCATGACTGGTTCTCTGATGAAAACAATCTAATTCTCTGGCACGAACTCCAAAAAGAACTTATATTTGAAGAAAGAAAGGAAATGAACACTATGATGAAAGAAAATGTATTTACAGGATGTACTATCGTTGCAACAGGAAAACTTGCTCATTTTACAAGGGATAAAATCAACTCCAAGATCATTGAGCTTGGAGCAAAAGCCGGCAGTTCTGTCACAAAAAAGACAGATTATCTGATTTGTGGGGAAAAAGCCGGAAGTAAATTAACAAAAGCTCAGGCTCTCGGTATTAAAATATTGTCTGAAGATGAGTTTCTTGAGATGATTGCATAAAGGAGAACTCCGATGAAAGATAAAATATATCTAAAATATAAAGGTCGGGATAGCTGGGACAGACCCGTATATCAGGATGAATCTGGAAAACTATGGAAGGATGTAGAACCCTACTCAGACCGCCCTGCACATTTATGCAGTGCCTGCGATAATGCCTTTGATGGGGAACCAGATATTCCAATGAATGCGATGGCACGCTATCAGAATATTACTGTCATCTATTACCCTACCAGAGATGTTTGGAGATAATACTTTAATCAATCAAAGATTCACAAAATGGGAAGGCCGAAAATGCTTTCCCATTTTCTTTTGTTGATAAGTGGATTTAGAAAGGAGCTGCTATTATGTATTTGCTTACATATTATGATGACCTTAAAACTCTTATTACCCCCATAGGACCTCCCTATTTGCAAGCAGACATGGCAAAAGATGCCATGAAGCGGGCTATCTTAGAATATTTAAAAGAACACGGGTGTGCTGAACCAGACGATTTTTATGCAAGTGCAAAAGAACAAGAGAAGTTTTATTTTGATGTGGAAAGTGAAATCGAACTATCCCTTTCTTCTTTTTACGCCTATCTGCGTACTCAAAATCAAGAACCTTTTTTGCGACTTTTCAGATTCTTAATTTGAATGAAGTAACCCCATATTTTCATACACCATCGGGTATAGAAAAAAGAAATATGCAAATGGAAGCTCTTCTTGAAGTTTTAGAACCATTGTTATCAATTTTTGCTTCTACAGACGTTGTGTTTTCACCTAAAGCCGGATACACCGTTCTTTGTGTAACTCCCTACACCTCAGAAGTATTAGAATCTAAAAGCATCAATGAACCTAAAGAAATGGCTGCATATTTACTAGATTCAATTAAATATGATTACTGCTTTTCACTTGGTGTAAATACCCTTTTATCTACGGATTCATTCTGCAGTTTAGAAGAACTTGAATATGCTATGCCGCATTATCAAAAAGCTGTTTATTCTGCAGTATTTAAAGAAGTACAGGATAAAATATCTTCTATTCTAGCACAACCACCACTGCGAACTCCACGTTTTTCGCTGCAGGAAGATCCTTTGCTTACAGTTTTATATAACTTCCAGCGAAGCCTTTCCCTTCAGCAAAGACTTTTTTCTGTTCCTGATAAAAAAATTTATCAAAATTACAGAAAAGCATTGCTCGAAGCATATTGCCAAAAGTATGGTGCTGTGTATCTTGGAAAATTTCCTGCCGATGGCATAGGGAAAATGACTTACACAAAGTATAAAAAAACCGATGAATACGATGAATATGACTTTTGTATTCCTTACCCAGATACAGATTTATTAAATCTTGTAAATCAATGGGATACAACAAATTCAGCTAAAAAGATACCTTTGTATTATAAAATACAAGAACGTGTTTTGTCACAAAAAGGTCTATGGATAAACTGGGAAAAGCAAAGCCTCAGAATATTAAAAAAATAACTTACATCAAACAGGAGGACTCTATGAGCATAATTACTTCTATACTTCACTGCTATGGACTTCTTATATCCGAAGAATCCGTTACATTGATGCAACAGTATATACTCCCCTTATGGGAAAAGACAAAACCCGAATTATATGAAATGTTTTCTACGAAATCTGATAATGACGAATTTTTTGACTATCTTCTTGACCATTATGCTATATGCTACAACGGCACTGCCGATTATTTGCGTTGTTGGCGCATCTGTGATGGAGAAGAAATCGAACCACAAATTGATGACCATTTTTATTTTATGGATTTATTAGAAAAACCTTCTCTTTTTAAAAAAGCCTATGAGTCTTTCGAAGATGTCATAAAAGAATGTCAACAACGGTTAGAGGGATTGCTCCCACCGGATTTTCCTTATGAAGATTATCTTTTAGAAATTACTGGAGAACTCTGGGGATAAAATTCCAAATGAAACATGATAAATACTATGAACACACTGTTAGAAAGGACATTCTGTTATGCAAAGAAATATTTCAATAAAAGATCCCGCTATTTTAGGTTTTCGTGGACGCTATGCGTTTCTCAGTAATTTTTATCCGGCATCTATTTCATACATGGGGCAACTCTATGCCAACAGCGAAGCTGCTTTTCAGGCACAAAAGACATACTCTGTAAAAGAACAGCAACGTTTTTGTAAATTCTGTATGCATAATCCCGCTGATGCAAAGAGGCTTGGACGCAACCTGATGCTACGACCAGATTGGGATAAAATCAAAATACGCTGTATGTATGAAATTTGTATGTGTAAATTCATGCAAAACCCTGAACTTTGTCGCCTCCTTCTTTCTACTGGAAACCGTAGGTTAGTAGAGGAAAATACATGGGGTGACACCTTTTGGGGAACTGTAAATGGATATGGTGAAAATCATTTAGGCAGAATTCTTATGGACATACGTGCGAAGCTTCAATTTGAATGTTAAAACAATAATTTATCCAATTTTGCACTGTATGAACTGCAAATATTTTGCTATAATGGAAGATAGATTTTAAAGAAAGGATTTGTGCTTATGTATCTGATGCGTTTTGTCTATGACCGTCTTCTGGATTGGAAAAATGAAGGAGGTCATAGTACCCTGGAAGTCGGTGGAGCCCGTCAGGTTGGAAAAACCTACCTGATACAGAAATTTGCTGACGAAAACTACAAACACAAAATTTATATTAACCTGTTTGAATTAAGTGGTAAACAGTTTATGGAATGTTATAAACAGGCAACCAATTGGACACCTGGAACAAAACGGCGGGAGCATCCTCTCCATGATGCCTTCCAGTTATATGAGCCGGACTTTATTGATTCCGATGATACTGTCATCATTATTGATGAAATTCAGGAATCATCGGAAATTTATAACCGCATCCGGGAGTTCACCCGACAGTTTAAAGCCCATTTTATCGTTACAGGTAGTTATCTTGGAAGAATTTATGATCCGGAGTTTCGCTATTCCAGCGGTGATGTCACCAAACTCACCATCTATACGCTTTCTTTTGAAGAGTTTTTGATGGCCTATGATCAGAATCTGTATGACGATTACAAAAAAATATCTCTTGTTTCCTCTGAAGCAGAAGTCTATAATCGCTTAAAGGAAACCTATGATCTGTACTGTCAAATTGGTGGCTATCCCAAAGTGGTAGAAAACTATCTGGAGAACCGGAATATCGTAAAGGCACAGGGCGAACTCGTAAAAATCATTGATACCTTTACCAATGAGTCCATTCGCTATTTTACAGATATTTTGGATACCAAAGTGTTTACTCATATTTTCTTTTCCATCTGCCGTATTTTAAACCGTGAAAAGAAAGGATTTTCAGAAGACAGTATCAGCGAAGAATTGCAAAAGCTGGTAACCAAAGACTACTCCAGTAATATTTCAAAGGCTACCTGCAACCGTGCCATTAGCTGGTTATACTTTTCTGGAATCATTGGATTCTGTGCAAAAATAACAGAAATGGACATTCTGGATTTTAAGTCTGCAAGCCGCTGCTACTTCATGGATATGGGGCTGGCAAATTATTATCTGACACGTACCGGTACCGATTCCCGTGTACTTGCAGGCACATTAAATGAAAATTATGTCTATATCAACCTGAAGAAACGCCAGGATTTTCCACCGGAAATTTCCTTTGAAACCCCAGCTTTTGCTACTTACCGAGGCGGAGAAATTGATTTTGTGGCACAAAGCCTATCTTCTTCCACCCGATATTTAATAGAAGTAAAAGCCGGAAAAGGGACTGCTTCCACTGCCCAGAAAGCTCTGGCTCAGGGAAAAGCAGATAAGCTTCTTTATTTAAAAGGGGCAACCAAAGGAGGGATAGACGGAAAAACAGAAACACTGCCTATTTATTTATTGGAACAATACAAGTTTAATTAAATTTATGTTTACGAAGAGACTACTTGCGAGTGGTCTCTTTTTATTTAGAAGGATCACGAAAAACACAGCACTGAATTAGTGAAAATTTATGAATTTATGAGAATTGGCATAGATGTGATGTTACGGACAAGGGGTATGGATTTATTCTATTCCCTCTTTTGTCAATGCCAATTCCCATCAAGAAAGGAAGAATTACATGAACAATACAACAACTGAATTACAATGGGGAGATGTCATCTTCAAACCCGGACAACGTGTGCGGACAACCGATGCCAGCGATTATGCAGGATTGGAAGGTGTTATTTTGGAAATTCATACCGGCGAAGATAAAGAAACCGACAATCTGACTCCTGATATTCACTGTTGCTTTGATTTTCCTGAGTCTGAAGCAGACATTCGGAAACTAGAGGAACGCTTTTCTTCTCTTTACAATATGCCAAAAAAACTGGATGAGCTTGCTTTGGATGAAGTGATTATGTCCCCGGATGAACTGATTTCTATTCCAGAAGAACCCTCTCGTCTTCTTCATTATATTGGTACAGACGAATGGGCTCGCCCGGTATACCAGGATCAATATGGGAAGTTGTGGAAAGATGTAGAACTTGGTGACTTTGAAATTCCTCATCTGCACTCTGCAGTCGGAAATGAATTTGATGGAGAACCGGATATGCCTATCCGGAAACCATTTAGAATTTTAACAGATAAACCGAAAAATCCTTATGAATTTCAGTACATGATGCTTAGTCGTTTACAAAGCGACTGTGAGTATTACTTGAATTACGGAAACCGTTGTACTGGACATCTGTACTATCACAATGAAAGCAAACAAATTGCCGCCATGAAAAAACTCTGGAATGAATTTCCGGATGATGGGAAACCAGAATGGTTGACATGGAAACAAATCCTAGAATACGAAAAAGCAATGTGTTCAGACACAAAATAATAGAACCGCCATAAAAATATTTTTTTTAAGGAGAATGATTATGAATTTAATAAAAGAACTAAAAGAACAATTAGGATATGAAGAAATCGGTCTCGATGATACATTTACATTTCACTGTACCCAATGCGGAAAGTGCTGCATCCACCGGGAGGATAGGGAGTATCCCAAAGTTTGTGTAAACCTTCAAACTGATGTAAGATAGACTTACCAGTTT